>JAJXVT010000043.1 GCA_021781995.1 bacterium
CACCTTTAAAATTAAAGGTGTGGGATGAATGGCGCGCGCTATAGCAGAGGTAAATTGCTGCACGGCTTCTGGAGAAGTATACAAAATACCGCCTGAACGCTCTATATTTGGACATGAAAAATTAGCTTCAATAACAGGAGCTCCACCTTCTTTGGCTAATTGGGCTGCACGGACAAAATCTCCTACAAAACTCACGCCAGTTTGAAGAGTACCTACTACTGAAACAATGAGTAATTGACCTGGACTTAGCGAACAAACCGCTGCATGGATATCGCGCGTTAAATAATCAGGAGGAAAAGAGGGCATGCCAAAAGAATTTGTAATAGACAAATGTGCCAGAGGAGGTTGGTCGGGTTGTTCAATGGCTGAGAAAGGTCCCGTAGGATCGACGTAGATGATGTTAGGCATTGGCAATGAAGCATGTTCTTTACTTCTAATAGTTTTGTAAACTAACACATCAAAGCCAAGTTTTGCAGCGAGAGAAATCCAACGGGAGTTGAGTAGCGGACCGGCAGGAACTCCCAACGGAGAGTTGAGTTTAAAACCTAAAAAATGCAAAGAAGGAGTCTTTTGATCAAAAGCCGGCAGGGCTCCTACAAAACGCGGGCCGTATGACGCGTTTTCTAAATAACTTTTAGTAATATCATACAGCATAAACCCGACCTTTTAAAATGGTGAAACAAGGCCAACCGGTTAAAGTCCATCCGGCATACGGGGACCATTTAGCTTTGGTTTTCAAAGAACAATCTGTTACTGTTTTTGTTTTTTCCAAATCGACCAATACGCAGTCGTCGTTACTGGGTAAATTAAAAATACGACGTACATTAGTGTGGGTGAGCGCAATAATCGATTTGAGCGAGATTTTGTTTTGATGATGTGCGTTGAGTAAAAGAGCTAAGTAAAGTTCGATGGAGGCAAATCCCGAAGGAGCTAGGCCAAAAGGTTGCATTTTTTCTGCTTTTGTATGAGGGGCATGATCGGTGCCGATTGTGTCGATAGTACCGTCTTGAAGCGATTCCCATAGAGCTTCGACATCTGTACGGGCGCGCAGGGGTGGATTGACCAGAGCTTTGGTATGGAGATGGCCGTAGGCAAGATCGCTTAAGAATAAATGATGAGGCGATGCCTCCGCATAGACAGAGAGGCGATCGCGTTTGGCTTGACGAATCAGCGATAATTCTGCTGCAGAACTAATATGGACTAAGTATAGACGCGCATTGAATTTTTGAGCGCATTCGATAGCCATTTCTACTGCTTTGGCAGCCACGTTTGGATTTCGAATCACAGAGTGCATTTGTGGATTTTCAACGGCGCTGTATTGATTGCGATTGATTTGTATGAGGCCCTCATCTTCTGCGTGTACTGCGACTAATATTTGATGCTCAGCGGCAAGCTGAAAAGCTTTTTCCAATGATGGCCGATCGTGGAGCAATAGATCTCCTGTAGATGAACCCATATAAATTTTAAGAGCAACTACTTCATTTTTTGATACTGCAATTTCATCGAAACAATTGCGATCTGCACCTAAATACAAGCCGTAGCGCAAGGGAATGTCAGCCATTTGTAGTTGAGATTCTATGAGTTGTTTTTTTTGCAATACACGTTCCAGGGAACAGCACGAAGGATAGTTGTTTGGCATATCGAGGACGTGGGTGACACCGCCTGCAATGGCTGCAAGAACTCCTGTTTCCCAAGTTTCTTTGTGTTCATGTCCTGGAGTGCGGAAATGCACATGAGGGTCGATGAGCGCCGGAAGAAGCGTATATCGAGAAGCTTCGATGGTTTGCGGTCTGGTTGAAGGAATGAATACATCCCGCCGTGTGTCATTGGGGATCTGTACATTGCGAATTTCGATCATTTAGCGGAGAATAGCGCGCTGTCATTACTGGAGGCAAGTATTTTTTTATTTAACAGGGAAAGTCCAGCATATACTAATGATGCCTTGTGCAAAAGCACTGCTGTTGCGCCCATAGACTGAAAACCAGGCTCCGCCGAGAATGCCGATGTTATTACTCCAACTATATTCCACAGCAGGCGCTAAGCTTAAGTTATCATTGGATCCATTACCGAGAGGGGCCAAAGAACCATCTGCATGCTGACCTTGAACCCCTGAAAAAGTAGTTCGATTAGAAGTTGTATACACGACGTCGCAAGCTAATACCCATGATTGAGTGATGCTGAATTCTAATCCTAAATCTGTAGAAAAAGTATGTCCCGGATGTACCGTGGCATTGGTCTCAAATCCCCCGCCGTATGCGTTAAAACCCCTCACATGAACATTTGTTGGGATAGTATAGCCCATAAAAAGTCGAACATTTGTAGGGTGTTGAGTACTCCAAAACAAAAGTTTTGCTAAAGCTAGCCCAAAAGTAGTTTGATAAGAGCCTTGACCGGTTGCGCCAAGTGCTAGACCATTGGAGTTAAGGTGCTGATAGCGGCCGGTGGGAAAAAGTTCTTGAATGGTGAATTTGATTTGCGGAAAATATAGCGATTGTTTGCAGATCGGGAACCCAATCGTAATCGGCAAGTCAGCTAAGCCTCCTCCACTGTGTCCTTGCTGCCATTGTCCAAATGCGCTAATGACGGTATTAATGTCCAATGTATCTGTAACCCCAAAAAAAACGATATTCGAAGATTTGACCTGGATAATCGAAGGGATATCTATAGTCGTTCTTTGCGCATTGTAAGAACCATATGTTCCAGATGCAAAGACATAGGGCTGCAAGTTTCCATACCCGGGGGGCATCATGGAAGCGGAAGGAGTTAGAAGCGGTCCTGTATACCAAGGATTGAAAATTTCTTTTGCCTGATCGAATTCATGTTCTGCTTCTACTAGTTTTTGGTTGAGTTCAGCTGGCGTTGGAGGGATCAATTGTTGGGTTGGCCACTCAGCCACGAGGATTGAAGCCCATGAGATTAAGCTTAAAAGCAAAATTTGGTGCATGTTTTTTTTATTTCATTTTTTCCCTCTTTTTGACAAGTAGGAAAGAAAGAGGGGTTTATGACAGATCAGATTGATTCCGGATCAACGAGACCTTTGTCTCCAGCCGATCGCAAAGTATATGAACAAGAATATAAAAGGGGTGCGGCATTATTTGAAAAGGCGTTAAAAGAGTTTGAAAACACTGATAATATGTACAAAAAGGCTGCTTTTAAAGAAGTGATGGATAGGGCAATGGAAGTGATCAACGGAGCAGCTCAAGGATTAAAAGACCCATCAGTTTTAGAGCAAACTCATAAAATATCCAATGACTATACCGTATTCCAGACTAGAGAAACACCGATCACTGAAAAACAACTTCGAGATGATTTAAAAGAAGCTCAACGTTCAGTCTACGAGTAAGCCTTTAAGTTTATCGAAGAACCCCTTTTTGTTGGGGTGATTATGCGCTGAAGCGCTTTCTTCAAACGACTTAAGCAGTTCTTTTTGCTTATCAGATAACTTGACAGGGGTTTCTACTGCAATTCTTACAAGTAAATCGCCCTTGCCTTGACCGTGTACGTTGGGAAATCCTTTACCGCTGATTCGAAGCGTTTTACCTGTTTGGATGCCTTCCGGAATAGAAAGACGACACGTCTCTCCTAATGGGGTGGGAATGTCTTTTTTGCATCCGAGAGCAGCTTCGTAAAACGTGATAGGTAAATCGAGAAGGACGTCATCGCCTTCGCGTGCAAATGTGTCATGCGGTTCGACTTCAATATAAACGTACAGATCACCCGGAGGGCCTCCGCCTTCGCCAGCATCGCCGTAGCCACTCATTTTGAGGCGCATTCCACTATCTACACCAGCAGGAATTTTTACCTTAATGCGTTGTTTTTCTTTGATCCTACCTGCGCCCTTGCACTCTTTGCAGGGATCGGTGATGATTTGACCTGCTCCGCTGCATTGAGGGCAAACGCTAGACATGCTGAAAAAACCGCGGCTTTGGAAAACCTGGCCCCTGCCTTGACAGGCAGGACAAGTTCGAATGCCATTGCGCGATTTAGCGCCGGAACCTTTGCATTCGTTGCAAGGGACTAAGTTTTGAATAGACAATTCCTTCTCGGTGCCGGTGGCAGCCTCTGCGAACGAGACTCGGATCGTCGTTTTCTTGCTCGTCCCTCTGCGAGGACCGGAGTCTTCCGGTTCACCGCCGCCGCCAAAAAAAGAATCGAACACCGATTCATTTCCCGAGGCGCGGCCGCCGAAGGCCCCCATGAAAGTACGGAGAGCTTCATCCATAGAGGCAAATCCTCCACCGTGAAAACCGCCTGCTCCGCTTGCAGCACCACGCAACCCTTCCTCACCGTACTGATCGTAAATACGTCTGCGATTTTCATCGCTCAACACTTCATAGCTTTCGGAAACCTCTTTAAAAAGAGCCGCAGCTTTTGGGTCATTGGGATTCCTATCCGGATGGCACTCAAGAGCCTTTTTACGGTACGCTTTTTTAATCTCTTCTTGAGTAGCGCCTTTTGAAATTCCGAGGGTTGCGTAATAGTCTTTCATGTTTTTACTAGTTTAGTATCCGCGACGAATTGCTGTTTTTGTACGCTTCGTAGCGGCTTTTGATTTCGCACGGCTCTTGACCGAAGGTTTATCGTAGAAACGGTGCGCTTTGGCGGCCTTCATAATTCCTTCTTTGTCAAGTTTCTTCTTGAGTGCGCGGAGGGCCTTATCGATGGGCTCGCCAATTCTAACTTTAACGCTGGGCATTGAATGTACCTAATGTATGAGTTTTGCTACAGTTTCTTACGCTTTAATCTTAATGTCAACGCCTGCTGCAACCGGCAAGACTTTTAGCTTGTCGATTGTATCGAGCGTGGGGTCTAGCAAGTCGAGCATCCGGATGTGAGTTCTCATCTCGAATTGTTCGCGTGATTTTCTATCCACAAAGGGAGAGCGGAGAACTGTGTAGATCTCCCGCTTTGTTGGAAGCGGGATAGGACCTACTACGCGTGCGCCGGTTCGCTTTGCTGTCTCGACGATATCGAGAACCGAGCGGTCAAGTGTCCTTTGATCAAAGGCCTTGAGGCGGATTCTAATTTTTTTGCGTGGTGTTTTTTGTGGTGCTGCCATAAATCCTATTTTTTCATGATTTCTTCTTGGATCTTTGTTGGAACTCGCTCGAAGTGGCTTGGTTCCATTGTATAAGTCGCTCTTCCGGAAGTCATCGAACGGAGAACCGTAGAGTAACCAAACATTTCGCTCAAAGGTACCTCAGAGTTAACGATGATAGTGCCTCTAAAGCTGTCTTGTCCGAGAACTTTGCCGCGGCGGCGGTTAAGGTCGCCAATCACATCGCCAACGCTGTTTTCCGGGGTTGTAACAACCACTTTCATGATTGGTTCCAGAATCATTGCGTTTGCTTTGCGAGCAGCATCTTTCACAGCCATCGAAGCGCAGATCTTAAACGCCATCTCGTTCGAGTCGACTTCGTGATACGAACCGTACACGATTGCAACTTTTGTATCGATAAGCGGATATCCTGCGAGAACTCCTGTTGCCAAACCTTCTTCGATCCCCTTGATACATGGGTTGATGTATTCTTTCGGAATGACACCACCGACGATCTTGCTGACAATTTCGTTTCCTTTGCCGGCTTCGTTTGGTTCGATTTCAAGGCAGACGTGAGCATATTGCCCTCGGCCACCGCTTTGTTTGACATACTTCGTTTCCGATTTGCTTGGGCTGGAAATCGTCTCTTTGTACGATACCTCGGGTTTCCCGACGTTTGCTTCAACGCTAAATTCGCGGAACATCCTGTCTCGAATGATATCGAGGTGGAGTTCGCCCATGCCCATGATGATCGTTTGTCCGGTTTCTTCGTTAGTTGAAACACGGAAAGTAGGATCTTCTTCGGCCATAGCGCTGAGAGCTAGCGACAGTTTTTCTCGATCCGCTTTCGATTTTGGCTCAATCGCCATCGAAATTACAGGATCCGGGAAGTTCATTTTTTCTAGAAGAAGAGGAGCATCTTCGGAGCAGAGAGTATCGCCTGTGCTCGTGTATTTTAACCCGATGCAAGCAGCGATATCGCCAGTGAAGAACTCGTCTTTGTCTTTACGTTGATTTGCGTGCATTTCCAACAGACGCGAGACACGTTCTCTCTTATCTTTTGTTGTATTGAGCAAAGAGGATCCTTTGGAAAGGGTGCCGCTGTAAATACGAACAAACGTAAGCTTACCAACATATGGATCGGTCATAATTTTGAATGCGAGTGCAGACAGAGGGCTGTTATCAGCAGGTTTTAATTCAATTTCCTCATCGGAATCGAGTTTATGCCCTTTAATTAAGCCGCGATCTAGAGGGGATGGCATCCATCGAACAACTGCATCTAGAATTTGCTGAACTCCTTTGTTTTTGAAAGCAGTTCCGCATAACACCGGATTGAATTTATTAGAGATGACACCTTGACGCATGACGGCGTGGATCTCATCTTCGGTCAATGAGTCCGGATTTTCCAAAACTTTCATCATAAAATCGTCGTTGGAATCGTCAATTGTAGCGAGTTCTTCCAAAAGATCCATTCTCATCTTTTTGCATTGATCGAGAAGATCTGCTGGAATTGGCTCTACGTCGTATTTAGCTCCCATTGTTTCATCGTGGAACAGATAAGCTTTCATGGAGATGAGATCCACCATGCCCTTAAAATTGGCTTCTGCGCCAATCGGACAATGAACTGGAATTGCATTTGCATGCAATTTTTCTTTCATCGTCTGAACCGCGTTGAAAAAGTCAGCGCCAGTTCTGTCCATTTTGTTGACAAAGACAATGCGGGGTACTTTGTAACGCTCAGCTTGACGCCATACTGTTTCTGACTGGGGTTGCACGCCGGCAACTGCACAGAAGACGGCTACTGCTCCGTCAAGAACTCTAAGAGAGCGCTCCACTTCGATTGTAAAGTCAACGTGGCCGGGAGTGTCGATGATGTTGATTTTGCAACCTTGCCAGTAAACAGTGGTTGCGGCAGACGTAATAGTAATGCCTCGTTCACGTTCTTGCTCCATAAAGTCCATGGTAGCAGCCCCTTCGTGCACTTCGCCGATGCGGTGAAGGCGTCCGGAATAGAACAAAATACGTTCCGTGGTCGTCGTTTTACCCGCATCGATGTGGGCCATAATCCCAATGTTGCGGACATTTGTAAGAGTTTCACCCTCTGGTCTATTACCCATTTTTTATCCTACCATTTGTAATGGGCGAAGGCCTTGTTAGCTTCTGCCATGCGGTGCGTGTCATCTTTCTTCTTGATCGTCGAGCCTTGATTATTAAGGCAGTCGACCAGTTCACCTGCAAGTGATTCTTCCATTGCTCGGCCCGGCTTAGCGCGGGAGAAGGTGATGATCCAACCCATCGCCATTGCGGTCCTGCGATCTGCGGGGATTTCGACCGGAACCTGATAGTTGGCTCCGCCGATTCGGCGAGTTTTGACTTCGAGCGAAGGCTTGGCGTTTTCGAGCGCTTGTTCAAATGCTTCGAGTGGGTTGTCTGTTTTGACACGTTGAGCAAATTTTTCCAACGCGCGATAAACAATACGGCGGGAGACCGCTTTTTTTCCGTCTACCATTAATTTATTGATAAATTTTGCCAAAACTACACTTCTGTAGACTGGATCTGGCTCTGTCTGTCGCCTAGTTGCGCGGCGTCTTCTGGACATGGGTTCTTTCCTTCACTTAATAAATTCTTCACCCGACACCCCGATTGGGGGCGCAGCCCTGGACAGTTGTTTCATTTGAAAACGACTCTCGAGAGCTAGGAAGCTGATAATCAGCATCCTGGAATTACTTTACTTCGGTTTCTTCGCTCCGTATTTCGAGCGAGATTTTTTTCTATCTTTCACTGCAGCGCAGTCGAGCGAGCCACGAACGATGTGGTAGCGAACGCCGGGGAGGTCTTTTACTCTTCCGCCGCGAACGAGTACAATGCTGTGCTCCTGAAGGTTGTGTCCTTCTCCAGGGATGTAGGCGATGACTTCTTGGCCATTGGACAAGCGCACCCAAGCTACTTTTCTCAAAGCTGAGTTAGGCTTTTTTGGGGTCTTGGTCTTGACTTGGAGGCACACGCCCCTGCGTTGCGGGCAGCTGTGTAAAGCTGGCGATTTGTTTCGCTTGGCTTTATCTTCTCTTCCCTTACGTATGAGTTGGTTAACTGTCGGCATACTAGCCTTCTCCTAAAATGAATGTCTAACGATAGCTTAACAGGATATCTGAGAGACCTATTTTCCTGCAATTTTTTATTGCGAATTGTCGGACGCTGAGAGATGAGCGGGTTCTTTGATTGGAAATATTGAAAAAAATTAATGTCGTTAATTGTCATAGATTTATAATTAATCAATAATATTTTTATTGATAATTGTAATTAACTATATATAAGATCAGTACTGGGAGTGCGAAGGCTAAGGCAAAGCTTACGACGCTTAAGTTTGCACTAGTTTGGTCCTTAATAGACCTTCGTCTCCCAACTTTTCACCCCAAGTAGGTTTGCATGTTCAAAAAAGCCATTTTGATAGCTTTTATTATGATTGGTTGGGCAGGTCAGGGGGTGGGGGCTCAGCAAACGCTGCAGTTATCTGATACGCAAAAGGTGATGGAGAAACTTTTCGCCTTGCATATTGAAAATAAAGATTTCAATCCTACAATCGTGCGTCGTTCCTTTAAATTGTATATTGAGCAGTTTGACGGAGACAAATCTTATCTTTTAGCATCCGAGGTCAACCCTTATTTAAACATGAGCGATAAAATGGCTCTGGAAGTAGTGGCTCGTTTGAAAAAGGAAGATTATTCAGATTATTTGGCTTTGCAATCGCTTTTTCAAAGAGCGATTCATCGAGCGGAAGGGGTTAGAGCGATGTTGGCTCAAAATTTACTACAGACCAACATAGATTTAAGTGGTTTTAGCACAATGAGATATGCAGCTTCAGAATCTGAGCTGATAGATCGTCAGCAGGTCAAAATGGTTCGCTTTTTTGTCTATCATCAGAGCAAAACCTCTTTGGAATCGCAAGAGAGGAAGGCTAAGGTGTTTTCTTTGTATGAAAAGAAGATCCGCCGAGCTGAGGCGAGCGCGTTATTCAGGACTGCTTCTGGCGATCCTATGACCGAAGATGCAATTGAGCATTATCTTTCGACTAAAATTTTGAAATCGATGGCGAAGAGTTTGGATACGCACACATCGTTTTTTAGCCCTGAAGAAGCGCAAGAGATGCGTCTGAGTTTGGAAAAGCAATTCGAAGGTGTCGGAGTAGTGTTATCGGAGGGGATTGACGGAGTTATGATTGCCGATATCGTAAAAGGTAGTCCTGCTGAGCAATCAGGGCAGATCGAAGTCAATGATTTGCTCGTTGAAATTGATGGTCGATCGCTGAATCAGGTGACCTTTGAGGACGTTTTAGAGTTGTTGAAGAAAAAAGATCGCGGGGAGATTATTTTGGGCTTCCAGCGTATGGGTTCATTTTTCCGTGTTTCTTTGAATAAGCAGCCGATTCATATGACCGACGAACGGATTCAGACCGGTGTTGAGAAGGTGGAAAATGGTGTGATTGGGAAAATTGCTTTACATTCGTTTTATGAGAGCAATGGTATTAGCAGCGAAAAGGACATTCGCGAAGCGATTCGTTCCTTTCGACGCGAAGGGGAGTTGCAAGGGCTGGTATTGGATTTGCGAAATAACTCGGGTGGATTTTTGAATCAAGCAGTGAAGGTGGCTGGTTTGTTTCTTTCCAATGGAGTGGTTGCCATTTCCAAATATGGAAAAGGGGAAGTCCATTATTTGCGCAATTTATCTGGACGGCAGTATTATAGTGGGCCTGTAGTTATTCTCATTTCGAAAATGTCCGCAAGCGCAGCTGAGATTGTAGCCCAGGCTCTTCAGGATTATGGAGTTGCTGTAGTAGTAGGGGATGAGCGTTCCTTTGGCAAGGGGTCGATTCAGTATCAAACGGTGACTGATGATAGCGCCGAGTTGTATTTTAAGGTTACTGTGGGGCGTTACTACACAGCTTCTGGCCGCAGCACGCAAATAGATGGTGTGATCGCAGACATTCAGGTTCCTACCCAATATGCTCCTTATAATATTGGCGAGCGGTTTCTTGAATATCCGTTATCTCCTGATGCGGTAGATGCAGCTTATGATGATACTTTGAGCGATTTGGATGAGCGCGCTCAATTTGTGTTTCGTCAAAGGTATTTGCCTTTTTTACAGAGGAAAGTATCCTTTTGGAAAAATGCGATGCCTGAATTAAAAAGCAGTAGCGCAGCGCGGCTGGCAAAAAGTTCTGAATTTCAATTGTTTTTACGCAAGATAGAGCAGGTGAGGGCCCGTCAAATTGGGCAGCCTGTCAATACAGTGGATGAGCACATTCAGATGGGCATGAAAGATTTGCAGATGATGGAAGCGATTCATATCGTAGAAGACATGATTCGTATCCAAACAGAGGCTTCTGTGCATGACGCTGCGCTAGCTCCGACTGGTTCTGACTAAAGAACTTGCTAATAATTGTTCTCTTTGGCTATCATAAGGCCCTTTAAAGCCTTTTGAGGCCAGATAGCTCAGTCGGTAGAGCAGAGGACTGAAAATCCTTGTGTCGCTGGTTCGATTCCAGTTCTGGCCAACCTTTCTCTTGCTGGAGAAAAACGGAATTCCAACGGAGTTGGTAATTTCTCTTAATCACCCAAAACAGACCACCAAAATATTGACCTGATCCCCAAAAAATAGTCCACCTAAGATTAGAGGTTCGTGTAAACTGATAAAGCAAAAGGACACGAATCATGAAAAGTAGATTTACAGAAGAACAAATTATCAACATTCTCGGGGAAGCGCAGGCAGGGGCTAAAGTAGCAGAATTGTGCCGCCGGCACGGTATCTCTGACGCAACGTATTATCTCTGGAAAAGCAAGTATGCAAACATGACCGTTCCCGAGGCAAAACGTCTCAGAACTCTGGAGGCGGAAAATGTTCGATTGAAAAGGATCGTAGCTGATCAACAACTCGACATTGTTGCCCTCAAGGATGTGCTTTCAAAAAAGTGGTAACCCCACAGGCGAAACGAGCATGTTGCCAGGCCATGGTTGAAGCCCATGGCCGCAGTGAAAGGCGGGCATGTCAGCTTGTGGG
>JAJXVT010000007.1 GCA_021781995.1 bacterium
GTATATCACTGCCAGCTATCGGACGCTCAATTGGAACTGTACAAATCGTATGCTGCATCGGCACGAGACGAGTTGGTCAAATTGGTGGAACGCGATGGATTCGACAAGGTCCAAATTCATGTCTTGGCAACGTTGACTCGGCTCAAACAAATCTGCTGCCATCCTGCGATTTTTGCAAAAGAAAGACCGGAAATCGGCGACTCGGCCAAGTACGAAATGCTGCTTGAGCTTCTGCAAACGTTGGTGGAAAGCAAACATAAAACTGTGATTTTTAGCCAGTACACAAAAATGCTGCAAATTATGCGCGATGATTTTGAACAGCGGGGGATTTCGTTCTCTTACTTGGATGGCTCGTCCAAGAATCGCTTAGAAATCGTTCGGGAGTTTAATGAAAATCCCAATATCCCGGTCTTTTTGGTTTCGTTAAAGGCTGGCGGTACAGGATTGAATTTGGTCGGCGCAGATACTGTAATTCATTACGATATGTGGTGGAATCCAGCGGTGGAAAGCCAGGCGACGGACCGCGTACATCGCTTAGGACAGAAAAATTCAGTCTCTTCATATAAATTAATTACTTTGAATACGATCGAAGAAAAGATCGTCGAAATGCAGCGGCGTAAAAAAGGATTGGTCAAGAAAGTGGTGAGCTGCGATGATGAGGCAATCGCTAAGTTGACTTGGGAAGACGTACTCGAATTATTGCAGACTTGAAATTATGGAACAGACTACTACAGAGCTCATTAAAAAAAACTTGTTGGATGTACAGGCGATTTTGAAAAAGAAATTCCATCGCCTCTCGGGAATTTTTTCGAGCGACATCGGCATTGACTTGGGAACGGCAAACACGCTGGTATATGTCCGCGGCAAAGGGATTGTTTTGGCAGAGCCTTCGGTCGTTGCGGTGGATTCTTTGACAAATGAAGTGTTGGCTGTAGGCCATAAGGCTAAAGCTATGCTTGGTAAAACGCCTCGTAAGATTCATGCGGTGCGGCCGATGAAAGACGGGGTGATCGCTGATTTTGAAATTGCTGAAGGGATGTTAAAAGCGCTCATTAAGCGCGTGACTCCTGCCAGAAGTTTATTTCGGCCTCGTATTTTAATTGCAGTGCCGTCGGGGATCACCGGGGTTGAAAAACGGGCAGTGGAAGATTCGGCATTACATGCCGGAGCTCAAGAGGTAGTGCTGATTGAAGAGCCGATGGCTGCTGCGATTGGCGTTGATTTGCCGGTTCATGAACCGTCGGGCAATATGATCATCGATATCGGCGGCGGTACTACGGAAATCGCGATTATTTCACTTGGCGGTATCGTTGAGTCGAGATCTCTTCGCATAGCCGGCGATGAGTTCGATGATTGTATTATGAATTACATGCGCCGTACGTATAATTTGATGATTGGCCCGAGGACGGCTGAAGAGATCAAAATCACAATCGGCTCTGCTTACCCGTTGGGAAATCACGAGTTGGAAATGGAAGTTCGCGGCCGCGATCAGGTAGCTGGATTGCCGATTACCAAGCGGATCAATTCAGTAGAAGTGCGCGAATGCCTTGCAGAACCGATTCAGCAAATCATTGAAAGTGTTAAGTTGACATTGGAAAAGTGTCCTCCTGAATTAGCTGCTGATTTGGTGGAGCGCGGTATGGTGCTCGCCGGCGGCGGAGCTCTCATGAAGGGCCTTGATAAGGCTTTGATTAAAGAGACGGGCCTACCTGTTTGTGTCGCTCCGAACCCTCTTCTTGCAGTGTGCATGGGAACGGGGAAAGCGTTAGAATATCTCGATAAATTTAAGAAGAAAAAATCTTGAAGAATTTACAGCAGTGGATTGAGGACATGCGGGCTTTATGCAGCCCGGTGTCCGTGTACACCTGCGACGGTAGCCGAGAGGAATTTGATCGGATCGCGCAAGAAATGGTTCTCAAAGGTACCTTAGTTCCCCTCAATGAAAAAAAACGCCCTCATAGTTTTTGGTGTCGTTCCCATCCTGATGATGTGGCGAGAGTGGAGGAAAATACATTCATTTGCTCGCGTAACAAAGAGCATGCGGGGCCGACTAATAATTGGAAAGATCCGCTTGAGATGCGAGAGTTTTTGCAAGAGCTGTATCGAGGATGTATGCAAGGCAGAACGATGTACGTCGTTCCATATTGCATGGGGCCGATCGCTTCGCCTTATGCGAGGATTGGAGTAGAAATTACAGATTCTCCTTATGTCGTTTTATCGATGTATTTGATGACTCGCATGGGTAAAGAAGTTCTTGCGCGGCTTGGCGATGGAGAATTTGTTCCGGGGGTTCATTCGGTGGGTCGGCCCTTGAAGCCTCAAGAAAAAGATGAATTATGGCCTTGCAATCCGGCCAATCGCTGGATCGTTCATTTTCCCGAGGATCGTGAAATCTGGTCGTACGGCAGCGGTTATGGCGGCAATGCTTTACTGGGTAAAAAGTGTTTTGCGCTGCGCATTGCCTCGGTTCTCGGCCGCGATGAGGGCTGGCTTGCAGAACATATGCTCATTTTGGGCATTACAAATCCTGAAGGGGAAAAAAAGTATATAGCTGCAGCTTTTCCAAGCGCTTGCGGTAAGACGAATTTGGCTCTGATGCAATCTGCTTTACCGGGATGGAAGATTGAAGCTGGCGGAGATGATATCGCTTGGATTCATTTTGGGCCTGATGGACGTCTTTATGCGATCAATCCTGAAGCTGGGTATTTTGGCGTTGCCCCCGGGACTTCGATGAAGACCAATCCGAATGCGATGAAAACCTTTGAACATGATGCGCTTTTCACCAATGTTGCTTTAACAGAAGATAAGGATGTGTGGTGGGAAGGGATGGATAAAACGCCTCCCTCTAATTTGATTTCATGGCGTGGAGTCCCTTACGATCCTACCGCAGGTTTGCCGGCTGCTCATCCTAATTCACGATTTACTGTGCGTTCTTCGCAGTGCCCCGCTTATGATAAAGAAGCGGAAAATCCCTATGGCGTCCCCTTATCTGCAATCCTTTTTGGCGGGCGGCGTAGCGGTACTGTTCCTTTAGTGACGGAGGCATTTTCCTGGGCACATGGCGTTTTTATGGGCGCGTCGATTTCGTCGGAAACGACGGCAGCAGCTAAGGGTGAAGTGGGCAGAGTTCGTCACGATCCATTTGCTATGCTGCCCTTTTGCGGATACAACATGGGCGATTATTTTGCTCACTGGCTATCGATGGGAAAGCGCGGCGATAAACTCAAATTACCCCGCATGTACATGGTAAATTGGTTCCGCAAAAGCGATGGACAGTATCTCTGGCCCGGCTTTGGTGATAATGGCCGTGTTTTGAAATGGATTTTTGAGCGCACATCGGATAAAGCGAGCGCAAAAAAGACCGAAATTGGATATGTTCCCGAAACGCTAGATTTATCAGGTCTTCATTTGCAACAGTCTCATCTAGACGAACTATTTTCGGTAAATAGGGAAGAGTGGCTAAAAGAGGCTAAAGAATTAGAGTCGTATTTTCAATTATTTGGCGAGCATATGCCGGATGCTTTGCTTCAAGAGCTTCGTGATTTAGAAAAACGATTGCTTGCAACAGATTCTCTATAGAGCCAATTATAACACTGCTTTGCCTGGAAATGCGTTTTGCAACTGGTTCTATAATAACCTTTTAGCCCTTAGTTTATGAGCACTCGCGTGATTTTTACTGTTATCGCAGTAAAATCCTAGCTGTAGTCGTTTTTTTCACAGTTCTGACAGACAGGGTAGCTAGAGAGATCCTTGGTGAAATGTGCTAGACAAAAACGGAGATACTCTGGGCTGTCGAATATTTCTTCAAGGGTTTGGGTTCGTAAGTTGCCAAAAATAATACTGGCATTAAAATCGTAACAACATGGAATGACGTTGAGATCCCATGTGATATTGAGAATGTACTTACGCATGCCATTTAAAACAGGGCACAGTTTATCTGGATTTGGGGCGTTATAAGTTCTTCCATCGCCATAATTATGGACATAGCCCCATGGAAGTATAGAAAACCCAAGTCCTTGAAGCCAATCGGTGAATGCGGGTTGTTTGTCCAAGGATGCGATCGGAAGCGTGGACGCAATATTGTCGGAAGCGAGTTTAATTGTGGTATGTAAATGGGACTGGGGACGTTGCATAGCTATACTCAACGCTTGTAGGTTTTTTTTCACCAATGCAAAGCCATCGTACCCGTGCACGGCTTGGTAGGATTGAGGGGTATATCCATAAAGGCTCACTCCAATGGAGTCGAGGCCGGCATCCGCAAGCTGATTGAAGGTGTCTTCTTGCAACCGGACGCCCAAGGTGGAAAATATATGCGCTTTACTGTTGGGAAAATGGGTTTTTAATATTTTGACTTTTTGCGCTAATTTGCGATCGAGCAGTGGTTCTCCAAAACCGTGCAAATGAAAATGACCATCAAAAGAGCCTAATCGTTGGAGAGTGAGAGTGAAGTCTTCTATGGACATATAGCCTAGCGCTCTTGTGTGTTGATCGCGTGGGCACATTACGCATCGATAACGGCAAGAATTGGTGTTTTCAATGTGGACTTCTAAAAATTGGGGCATGATAGACTCGTTTTTTGAAATATGTAGGCTATGCGGCCACGGCGATTCCAGGCGTGTATAAAATCATTTAAATCATATTTGGAGTGTGTTTGTTCTGCTGAAGGAAAAGCTGGATCTATGCATAACACTTTGTTTTGTTCAGGATCGTAACCGGTGATTGCAATGAGATGTCCGCAAGAATAAGGCAGGGCGCTGCCAGGTAGGGGGCCTCGTACGCTGACAATGACGGGAATGCCTTGTTTTAAGTGTTGATAAATGGCATCAAAGCCGCTGAGCCTTTCAACCCAGCACTGCCATGTTGGTCCAAGTATAGTGGATGCTGCGGCAATGTTCAAAACCCAATTGCCAAAAATATCAAATTCTCTATCCCATGCGTCTTGGGCAAACTGGATTGGGTCTATGGATGGATTGTCTTGAAGATAGCGAATAACAGCGGTAGTTGATGTGGGGGAGCATAGATCCATGCAACGTGGGTGTTGAAGGGTTGTCTGCGATAAGCCCTCTAGCGGTAAGGAGATCGCATCGTACATAGAGGGGCTGTCTAACGGGGTATGGTTATTGATAAAGACGTGCAGGTTGTCGATGCGCGCGGGGGGTAGATGGTCTGTGGAGTCAATTTTAATTCTAAACCCCGTAGCTTTTTCATGGTTTAATACGTTGACTGTATCTTGGTATACTTCTACGGGCCTGTTGGGATCGGTCATTTGAAAGCTGGATTGGCCTTGGCAACCCCAGGATGCGTAGGGGAGCCAAATAGACCACACATCCGTGTATAGGCTGACATAAAATTGATATTGTGCGTCTGTTGGACGGTCTGCATTCCAGCTCAGTATGAGTTCATCGAATGGGGCTACATTTGGCTCCACCCATTCTTGGCACGGACCGGCGTGATGATACACTGTGTTAATCATTCAACGGTTCCTGTAATTCTTGTATCAATCGTGAGGAGTGATAAACGTTTTGAAGAGCTTCTAAAATTGCGCGGCTATGAACGCTCGTGGCTCGGCCTTGTACGTCGCTGTAGGCAAAACTCCAGATAATAGATTCAATATTACCATCAAAAATTAATCCTACGAGCTCTTTGTTTTGATTGATTACGGGACTTCCGGAATTGCCTCCGATGATGTCATTGGTCGAGACGAAGTTGAATGGAGTTGTCATATCGAGCGAGGCTTTGTTTGAGATCCAAGAAGGGGGAAGGTCGTAGGGCGGAGTAAAGTGATGTTGCTCAGCTGTTGCAAAAAGTCCTTCTAGTTGTGTTTGAGGAACGACTTGTTTGTCATTTTGTTCGTAGCCTTTCATAGTGCCGATGGAAAGTCTGAGAGTAAATGTCGCATCGGGGTAAACGGATTGTCCGTAACGGGCGAATAAAATCTTGGCAATTTGTGAATAGGATTCATTTTGTACGCTATCGAGTTCGATTTCTTTGCGTTTGCGCACAGCTCGAGCGTAAGGATCAATCGATTTGGCCAAAACTAAAAGTGGATCGGTGCTTTGTTCTATTAGCTTGGGATTATTGAAGAGATGTTCTCTTACTGATAAATCCATGAGTTTAGTGTGAGCGAGTAGATCGGAAGGGGAGTTAGCTTTGAGCAATTTAGATACGGGGTGGCGTTTGCCTAAAACGGAAATGGTACGGGCAAAGGAATCTTCTAGTTCTACTTGGTCTAGGCTTGGATAGACTGGCACGGTGGAAAGCAATTGTAATTTTAGGGTGGGAATTTCTGTTTGTGCAAATTCTTTGAGTCGTTGGTCATTGGGTTTTTCGCTTTCTACTGCGTAGCGGACGAGTTGCTTAGCCCATGAATAAAGCTGACTGTAATGCGAGGCGGCTCCTTCTAAAACGGTGTATTCGGGATAATAGGAGCGGGCACCTTTCAGTGCTTTTTGTAAATTGTTCCAAGGGGCTTTTCCGTATTGCTTTTGAAGCTGATTTTCGAATTGACGTTTGTCAGCGATGATGGGGAGTTGTTTGAAGCTTTTGTGGAGATTGTCGACGACTTTTTGCGCATTTTCAATGGAAAATAATTCGTCTTGCGCGATTCTGCGATGTTCAGGGCTTTGTGTTCCAAAAGCAGTCAATGCAGCGCGAGATTTTTTAAGCCACTTGCGTAGAAAATCGATGTTGAATTTGCGGACAAATTGAACATGAGCGGAAGTGAGCATTCGTTTTGTTGTTCCGGGATTTCCTGAGACAAACAGGGGTTCATCGGGGGTGGGCCCGGTGGCGCTCAATTTAAAATAGTGAGGAGTCGCAAGGGGTTCCCCATTGTCGTAAATACGAAAAAAGCAACAATCGAGATCGTAGCGAGGGTATTCGAAATTAGCTTCATCCCCACCGAAAAATGCGATGCTTTTTTCCGGTGCCATAACCAATCGGATATCGGTATAGCGGCGATAGAGGTATAGATTGTAAATTGCTCCTTGATAAAGAGCGACAATTTCCGGTTGCAATCCTGTTTGCTGCTGAGCCGTTTCTTTGATGCGAGCCATGGCTGCTTTACGAGCATATTCTTTTTCTTCATCGGTGGGCTTGGACTCTGTAGCTTGTTTGATTTCGTCAGTGATATCGCGAATAGAAATCAATTGATCGGCATAAAAATCAGGAACGGGGAGTTCGTCTTCTAAAAGAGGAGCTAAAAACCCTTCTTTCATCAAGTCCTTTCCTTGTTGCGATAAATTATATATCGCAGTTGCCCCGACGTGATGATTCGTAAGGATGAGGCCTTGGGCTGATACAAATGACCCGGAACCGCCGGCACTGATGCGAAGCGATGCTTTCTGTACGTGATCAATCCAATCTTGCGATAGTTCAACTCCGTATTTTTCTTGAATTTGTTTTAAGGGTAAATGATTGAATGGCCACATGCCCTCTTCTGCGCATACAGCGCTTGCGATGATACATGTAAGTGCTTGGATCCATCGTTTTGTGATATGTGCACAGAAACGTGCGAAAGAAAAAAACATCGGGAGGCATTGTTTCATCGAGCAGTCCTTTCGGAAAGACTGTACTGGATTTACTGTAAATGAATCAAGAGGGCTGTGAAACAGTCTGAAGAGCCAATTGTAATCAGACTCGCAATTGGCTCATTGGTCAGGCTTTTTATATTATTTGGAAAAGAGTTCGCTTTCTTTAAAGAACAAAGCTATCTCTTTTTGCGCATTTTCCGGACAGTCCGATCCATGTATCGCATTATGCTGGATATCGGTACCAAAATCGGAGCGGATCGTCCCAGGGGACGCATCTGCAGGATTGGTACTACCCATGATTTGGCGGTTCACAGCAACGGCATCCGGTCCTTCTAACACCTGAACTACGATAGGTCCAGATGTCATAAAGGCAACTAAATCATTGAAAAATGCTTTATCTTTGTGCGCTGAATAAAAGGATTTGGCTTGTTCCGTTGTAAATCGGATCATTTTTGATCCTATTACTTTCAATCCACCATTTTCGAGATATTCTAAAATCTCGCCGATTTGACAACTAGCGACTGCATCGGGTTTGATGATGGACAGGGTGCGTTCGATCTCAACGGGTTTCGTTTCTTCTGCCACATTGGGTTCTGCGCTAAAAAGATTGACGCAAGCTAAAAAAAGGAGTGCTTTTTTCCACATATTGAGCTGCCTATTTTCTTGGGTGAAGATCGCTTTGTTTAAAGAAAAATGCAATTTCAGTTTTCGCGTTTTGCGGACTGTCTGAACCGTGTACGGCATTGCGTTCGATGCTGGTTGCAAAGTCCGCTCTCACTGTACCAGGGGCTGCTTTTGCAGGATCGGTAGCGCCCATGATTTGACGGTTTTTTAAAACTGCATTCTCCCCTTCGAGCACCATTGCAAGAATTGGGCCGGATGTCATGAATTCAACAAGCTCGCCAAAGAAAGGACGCCCTTTATGGATGGCATAAAATTCTTCAGCTTCTTGTTGTGTTAAGTGAACCATTCTGGCTGCTACGACGCTAAGGCCCTCTCTTTCAAAATACTCGATGATGTTGCCAATTTGGTTTTGCCCGACAGCATCAGGTTTAATGATCGAAAGAGTCTGTTCCAGAACTTGAGTCGTTGTTTGTGCCATTAGAAAATCTCCAAAAATTTTTGAAATGCATAGGTATTGTAATCGAGGAGCCTATTAAGAACCTATCGAAAAATGTGGAAAATTGCATAATATCTAACATCTCATGACATACGGCGATTATCCAGACCTTCGGGGTGTAAAAAAAATTTTAGTGGTAAAGCTGCGTCAGTTGGGCGATGTATTATTAGCCACGCCTGTTTTTAGCGCTCTGCGACAACAATTTCCTCAAGCGGAAATCGATGCTTACGTTTATTCGGAGGCTGCGGTTTTATTAGAGGGACACCCGGCCGTGCATGCGGTTTTAAGTTGCGATCGCCGTTGGAAAAAGTTGGGCATATTTCGTCGGGTTTTTAAAGAATTGACATTATTAGCGCAAATTCGCCGCAACAGCTATGATCTGGTCATCAATTTAACTGAAGGAGACCGCGGTGCTGCTGCGGCCAAGGTTTCTGGGGCCCCGATTCGAGTGGGATTCAATCCAAAAGGGGGGCTGTTACAACGAGGCGTCTACACTCATATCGCCAAGCATTGTCCTTCTTTGCGCCACACAGTTGAGCGCAATCTCGATGCGCTTCGCCGATTGGGGATTTTTCCATCGCACACGGCTCGTGAATTGGTTTTGCACGTGGATGCAGATGCTTTAGCAAAAGTTAAGGCAATCGCAGGCGAAGGAACGTTTATTTTGATTCATCCTACTTCGCGTTGGATGTTCAAGTGCTGGTCTGTAGATAAAATGAAGATGTTAGCGGAGCGACTTCTTGCTTCGGGACATCGATTGATTTTTACATCCGGCCCTGATGCTCGGGAAAAAGATATGCTCGATCAAATTTGTGCGGGCTTGCCAGTTGTGAATCTGGCCGGACAAATTTCTTTGAAAGAGTTAATAGCCTTTGTATATATGTGCCATAAGCTAGTATGTGTGGATTCCTTGCCCTTCCATATTGCAAGCGCTTTTAAAAAGCCGGTAGCGGCCTTATTTGGTCCAACGTCCGAGATTACGTGGGGACCGTGGCGAAACCCGAATGCTGTTGTGTTGACGCGCGATTTGCCATGTAGGCCATGTTATCAAGATGGTTGCGGGGGCAGCAAGGTGAGTGAGTGCATAATCGGTCTTGAGGTGAATCGTGTGCTACAATCGAAAATCTTCACCGAAATAGCTGCGCCGCGCATCGCTATTGGAAATGAGCTCGTCAACAGTCCCTGTTAAAAATACTTTGCCTTCCTGGATGAGGTAAGAGCGGTCTACAATAGAAAAAATTTCACGCGCATTATGATCGGTGATTAAAACTGAGATTCCCTTGTGCTTGAGGAGTCGAATTAAATGTTTTACGTCCTGTACTGCTAACGGGTCAATATTAGCAAATGGTTCGTCTAGTAAAAGCAATGCAGGTTCGGTTACTAATGCGCGCGTGATTTCCAATCGGCGCCGTTCGCCACCGGACAAACTGGAGGCTTGCGATTTGCGCAAATGTTCGATTTTTAACTCCGCAAGCAGTTCTGATAGCTTTGCTTGCGCTTGCAATTTTGTGAGCGGCAAAGTTTCTAAAATGCACAAGATATTTTGCTCTACGGTTAGACCTCGAAAAATCGACGGTTCTTGTGCGAGATAGCCAAGGCCCATTTTCGCACGAGCATGAATGGGTATGTGCGTTACGTTGGCTTGTTTAAAAAAAACAGAGCCTTCGTCAGGTGCAATTAATCCAACGGTCATATAAAATGCCGTTGTTTTACCTGCGCCATTGGGCCCGAGCAAAGCGACCACTTCCCCGGGTTGGACGTGAAAGGAAAGATCATTGACAACCGCTTTTCCTCCAAAACGTTTCACGAGATGTTTTACTTCAAGTAAATTCATAAAAAACACCTTAAAAATTCTTGAATGGCATTTTCCTCATTTAAATCAAAACTAAAATGGACATCTCCTATGCCTTGTACGGTTATCAGAGAGGTGCTCGAATCGGGGGCTATTTGAATTTGAGGTGCAGCTAGTTGCAGGTCATTTTGCCAAAATAGTACTCTGGACGGCGCTTCGGAAGAGAGTAGCATTTTGCGTTCTTTAGGAAAATAATGTAAAGTTTCAGCTAGAGCAAAGCTTTCTTTGTCTTCAATATATCCATGCAGTTGGACATTGCCTATAAACTGTAAATGTTGAAAGTCGGAAATTGAATAGCTGCCGTGTTGAGCTTGAATTTGTAGAGAATGAGGCCCTTCAATAGAGCAGGTGAGATCTTGTAAAATTTCAACAGCTTCGAATTTATCTCGTTTTTGTTGAGTCGTCAGATTTGAGGCAGCGCTTTGCAATACAATATGAGTTTGCTCATTGTGTAAAGAGGTCCAAATATCTTTTTGCACCTGTTTACGCAATTGGTGCATGGGTTGTTTTTCTAGGGCTGTTTGAGAGTGAAGGTCTTTGGAGTCTTGAATCAGTTGTTTATATGTGGGGGCGTCTGTAGGACGAATGTGAATTGCAAAATAGATAGTTGCAGTCCCTATGCAAAAAAATAAAAAATAAGCAATCAAGGTTATGTTACGGAACATGAAGAGGGCAATGAAAAGGAAGAGCCGCGGCGAAGCTCGTCTTTTACGGAGATTTGCATTTGTACGGCTTCATACAAACGTTCAAAAACCGGAAGCAGTTGTTGGAGATCTTCAAAAGCAAGAACGGTTGCAGCATCGCTTTTGGCTGTAGCCGGAGTAGGGTGGCTTTCAATAAATAATGCGTTAGCTCCCGCCGCGATTGCACATTTTGCTAAAATGGGAATGAACTCTCTTTGCCCTCCTGACGAAGATCCCAATCCTCCGGGGAGTTGAACGGAATGCGATGCGTCGAAGCAGACTGGAAATCCAAAGGTTTGCATCACAGGAATTGCGCGAAAATCACTGACTAGATTGTTGTATCCAAATGAGGTACCTCTATCGGTCAGAATAATTTTACGATTGCCGGTAGAAACTAGTTTTTCAACTACATTTTTCATTTCCCATGGAGAGAGAAATTGGCCTTTTTTTACATTGACGGCAGCTCCTGATGTTCCAGCTGCGGCAATGAGATCGGTTTGTCGCGATAGAAATGCGGGGATCTGAATTATATCGCAAATCGCGCCGGCAGCTACTGCTTCTTCGGGACTGTGAACATCTGTTAAAACGGGTAGGCCCAGTTCATTTTGCACTTTTTGTAAAATGCGAAGCCCTTCTTGCAGACCAGGACCTCGAAAGGAGTGAATAGAAGAACGATTGGCTTTGTCGTAACTTGCTTTAAAAACCAACTGGATGGTTGTTTTAGCTAACATAGCTTGCAGCGCCTTGGCACATTGCATTGTGTGCTCTTCGCTTTCAATGACGCAAGGGCCAGCGATGAGCGTGAGGGGTTGATTGACTCCAATAAAAAAATCTCGAATCGGTACCTGTTGCATAGGGAAAATATTACACTTCTTGGTTGATTCTGTACAACTTTATTTTCTTGTGCTTTTTGAATTGTGAATCAATCTGTCATTATAAAATTGAGTGAGATCCACTTTTAATTTTTCCAAAGATGCTAAATCGAAAATAAATCCATGTCCGGCTTCATAATATTCGAATTGAAAATTACTGCGGTACGATTCAGGCAATTCCAAGTGATCAATAGAATACTCGACAGCGGCAAAGGGGGTGCGAATATCGTAGTACCCGGATCCAATAAATACTTGCATTGTAGGATTGGCGACAAGCGTTCTTCTGAGTCGTTGTAAAAAATTTGGACGGGTTGGTTGGTAACCGGCGTCGAACATTCGCCAATCCCAACGGTACAGTGCTTCAACGCTAAAATTTTTATATTTGTTGATGATGGATCCTGTTTGTAATTCTTCTTGCAGATATTGCATAAAAGCTGGAGCAAAGGCCGGTCGGAAATTGCGGTAGCTCGGGTCTTCGAAATATTCGTGCCCAACAGTGCTTATGTCGCCTTCATAGCGGCTATCGATACCGCCGATCACTTTTCTTTCTTGAGCTTTAAATTCTGTGACATAAACCTCTTCGGTAATGCGTCCTTGGTAACGCGCGATAGTTGTTTCTGGCAGACCGATCAACTCGGCTAATTGTTGATAGAAAGCTTTTTGTTCGATTTTGGTCAATCTAGTTGGTTCTGCCATTGCGGGAGCGTAGTCTTCCATTGCAAAACGACGGGCAAAATCGACTGTTTCTTGCAAGGATTTTTGATGATTTGTTCTCCCGTGGTACCAGGCGGTGGCTGCATAGGTAGGAATTTTGAGGCATTCGCTAAGATACAGGTCTCTTTGCGGAAAGATCGTATTCATGTCCAGCGCAGAGCCGAGGAGAATAATTCCATCGAGGTAAATGCCGCTGCTGGCCATTAAATCTTCGGCCAAACCACAGGCTCGGCAAGTACCGTAGCTCGCGCCTATGAGATATTTGGGACTGGTCCATCGATCGAATTGCACGCAAAATACGCGGATGAATTCAGCAAAAGAAACAATATCCCCCTCCACTCCGAAAGCAAAACTTTCATAAGCTTCATTGTCTGTCTTGCTGTAGCCGGTGCCAATGGGATCCACCATGACGATATCGGTGAGGTTTAAAATCGTCTGTGGATTGTCGATTAAATGAAAGGGCGATTTTGAGCCTTGACCTTCTTCAGGATAAAGTAATCGACGCGGGCCAAATCCGGCAATGTGCATGGACAGTGAAGAGCCGCCAGGGCCTCCATTGAAAACAAATGTCAGAGGGCGTGTAGGGTCGTAGTCTTCCTTTAAATATGCTGTAAAAAACATTTCTCCTAACTTCTGCCCGGCGTCGTCATACTGAGGGAGAAGGCCAGTGACAGCGGTGTAATCGAAAGTGCCGTCCGCGGTTTCGATGGTGTGAGAGGTGCTGGTAAGAGAATCTTCCGGATCGTCGTCGCCATTAAAAAGCTGGGACAAAAGGCCCTTCATCGCATCTTCGATGGAATTGTTCGGTTGGGCTGCGGCTATGATAGGCGCTAAAAGCAAAAATAAAAAATGCATATATATCTCCGGCAAGTGCATGCCAGGCTACAGCAGCTTTGTTTTTTCA
The DNA here is from genome assembly GCA_021781995.1 of bacterium. Taxonomy (GTDB): domain Bacteria; phylum Chlamydiota; class Chlamydiia; order Chlamydiales; family SM23-39; genus CAITMJ01. Next base: position 13,678 of record JAJXVT010000007.1, read on the forward strand.
ACAATCTTTTTTCATCGCTGCATCTAGGTTTTGTCTTGCGTTCTGTATCTTGGCTCTTGATAAATTTTGGCAGCTCGGGGTAAATTGTTAGTGTTTTCGGATTGATAGCTCAGTGGATAGAGCACCCGCCTTCTAAGCGGGTGGTCGCAGGTTCGAGTCCTGCTCAATCCAAATTGTAGGCGGGTTATGAACAAAAGCGCATTGCTGGGAGAGATTTCTTTTGTCAAAAAAAAATTTGACAAGGAAATTTGGGAGATTTTCCAAACTAAAGAATTTGGGAGTTTGAATCTCAATCAAAAAAATGACGCAGTAAACCGCCGGTTATTAGAATGGATTGAAAAAGAACCGGCTCCTTGTTTTTTACTAGCGCCAGTTTTGGCTTTTATCGAACGTGTCGAAACAGAAAAACTTCTTCCTGTATATCGCTTTTTTCACTTTGAACAATGGTTAAACCAGCAATCGGGTCTCAGCGATGAAGCCAATCGTTCGATCAGAGGAAAGATCGTCGGTAAATATATCGATAGGTCCTCGTATCAAGCGCTGTTTCCTATCGGCATGGGCAAAATGTACGAGGGAACCCATTTTGTAACAGCACATAAATCTCCTGATTTAGATACAACGATAGCATCGTTTTGGGGGTGGATGGATTCGTTTGGCGCCCAAATTTCCAACGGCATGCATGTATGGAATGTTCCGGGAGGGCCCCCGTCATCTCAAATTGAAATCGATTGGATTTTTAAAGATCTATTTGGCCCTGCTGTTTTTACTCATTTAGCTCAAAACCGTCTCGTGCTTGGACTGACAGGATTGGATTTAATGACGCAAAAAGGAATGGTGCAGACCTCTTTAAGCGAACCTGTGTCGAGTATCGATCATGAAAGAGATCAAAACGCCGTAGTTCTAGTAGATGCGGAAGGTCTATATTTAGGAGATTGGCGTAACGTCGACATTGAGCCGGTGCGCCAGATTATTAACTTGTTCAGCAGCTGCATACGATGGTTTGAAAATAATTTGCATGTTCAGTTGATAGGCCTTTTTGCTAAAGAAAAATTGTTTTTGAAAGATATTGAACCGTTTTTAAAATCACTTTTTGGAATGAAAGTGGTCGATTGCGAGCCGGCTTTAGAATTTAGTCCCAAGCAAAAAGCTCATATTGAAACTTTTTTAGTTCGCGTACTGCATATGAAGAAAGGGCTCGATATGAGTTTTGAAGAGTTTGGCGTACATGTGGCTAAAATTGGATCGGTTGCGTTTGAAGGTGTCGATCGTATGCTCGCGTCTATGCAAAGGGCTCAGCTATTCAGCGTAGACGGCTCGTTGATTGAAGAAAGACCTCGGCTTTTTACCTATCTTGAAAAGGCTGTAGCTTCATTGCATGATGCAATTTTGAAAATTCGAGCGCGCCTTGAAAAGTTGGACATTGCTCTGAAAACCAAGTATGAAGTTTTTTCTCGAACACCCACTTGCGTTTCATGGCGTGCAGATGTTGAAGAAATTCGAGAAAAAATCGGGGTGTACTCCCATCTTACGGTTGTGTATGAAGATGAAGGGCGCAGTTATCCAATAGGTGTAATTCACGCGTCAGATGTGAGAAAAGCCACCTTAGGTACCGTATCATTGCGCGATTTTTGCAATCGCAATGAAATGGGAATTCCTGCATACCTTGAAGTTTTGAGCGTGATCGATCATCATAAATCTCAGCTCAATACTTCTGCGCCCTTATTTGCCATCATTTCAGATGCTCAATCTTCTAATTCTTTAGTCGCCCAGCAAGCGTTTATCATCAATGATCGTTATTCATTGGCCGGTCAATCACAAGAGTCAATTGATGCGCAAATTACTGTTCTTAGCAAAACCAGAACACCTGAATCGATTCGTTTATTGCAGCGATTATTACAGCGTAAAATGGTTGGAAACGCTCCATTTTACGTACATCCTGAAAGAGAATTCATTGAATATTTGCATTTCTTGTATGGCATTTTGGATGATACAGATTTATTGAGCAAAGTCAGCGCTACAGACGTAGAATGTGTAGCATCATTACTCAACCGCATGAAAACGATTGCAACTGGACGTGAAACAGAAGTGATTTCGTTAGACGATTTGCCCCGGGACCGTCAGTTTGCCAAAAAAGCGGCGTCGCGTATTTTACGCAACGAGGAAATGTATTCGCTGTATCGCAAAGTATACGCATATCGAGAGCGGGAAGTAGAGAGCAATATGCTCCTAGCGGCAGAAGGCAAACCGTCAAATATCTTTGCCGATACAAAAGAACAAAACGGTTGCTGTCGAGTGGGGCAAACTAAGATTTTTGTGAATAATCTACCTGCATTAGAGCGTCATATGGATGCGATACGAATGGCCTGGCTGCAAAAAGCTGGGCAAGTGTATCGAGATAAGGTAGAAATTGATTTGCATATGCATATGTTGAGCACAATTGTTAGTGCAGATGAAGTGTATCGCGGTACTCAAGGAGTCTATGATCACACAGATGAAATGTGGATTTGGATCCCATTTACAGACACATCACTGGAACATTTAAAGCGCTTTTTAAACGCTTTTCAGAATGCTCCTGGTTTACAGAAGCATTTAATTGAAGTTGAGTTTGTCGGAGATAAAGCGAATGTACTGGCGTCTGTGTTCAATGAAAGTTTTTTTCAGTTGAAACAAAAACAATCTCAGGGGAAGGAGTCGTTGATCATTTTGCGATACAAGCCCAGCACTCTAAATTCACGCAAGGCTATGGTATCTCCTTTCTTGCCAGCTTAGATACGGTTAAAAAGAAGCCAATTGCAAAATTGTCGTGCTGCTAAAGCAGATCACTAGACAGGGAAATTTTGCAATTGGCCTGATTGAATTATTCGTTATTTTGAGGTTCTTCGTCTTCAAGAATTTCTAGGTTAACCCGCAAACCGTTTCGGCTGGCAACTGACATCAGCAAGGTCCTGATCGCATTGATCGTTTTCCCTTTTTTACCGATGATTTTGCCGATATCTGACTTTTCTACTTTCAGTTCAATGATGAGAGTGTGGGTTCCTCCGACTTCATTGATCTGCACCTGATCTGGGTGATCTACGAGATTCTTTACGATGTATTCGATAAACTCTTTCATGATGCGGTCCTTGGTTCAGTTTTCGGTTGCAAAGCAAAAGTTTATCTTGGCAGCTTAAATTTATGCAAGAGCTGTCTGACAAAGGGTAGGTCCGCATAGCAATTGAATCCAGTCTTTCATGTCTTCAGGTAATGGAGCGGTTAAGTGTATGGGAAGATTGGTGATAGGGTGTTGAAATGATAAACGGTAGGCGTGTAGCAGTTGTCGAGAAACTCCATGGGTGGCATTGGCGGAAGAAGATCCATAAATTTCATCGCCCAGAACTGGTGTCCCTAGATGTTTCATGTGTACGCGAATTTGGTGGGTGCGGCCTGTTTTGGGTTTGATGAGAACTAAGCTCAATCGGTCATTGAAGGCAACTACATGAATATCGCTTTGCGCTTCTCTGCCATCAGCAAGCACAGTCATTTCTTTGCGATGAACTGGATGGCGTCCAATTGGAGCTGAGAGTAAACCGTTTTTAGGTCGGCCTACGCAAATGGCAAGGTATTGTTTTTCAATTTCTCTTTTTGTAAATTGCGCTATGAGACGGCGATGGGATTCTGTTGTTTTTGCTGCAATTAATAACCCTGATGTATCGCGGTCTAAACGATGGACAATGCCCGGGCGCAGCGGATCTAATGCCGCCAATTGGCTGCAGTGATGGAGCAGGGCATTTACGAATGTTCCGTTCCAGTGGCCCGGTGCAGGGTGTACCACCATGCCGCAAGGCTTATTGACGGCAATTAAAAAGTCGTCTTCGTATAAAATTTCAAGTGGGATGTTCTGCGGGGTTAAAGAAATTTCTGGCAATGCCTGAAAAAGCACTTCGATTTCATCGCCTTCTTCTGGGATTTGTCGTTTTTTAACGGTTTCTCCGTTGAGAAGAACGCACCCTTGTTCTATGAGGTATTGAAAATAAGTGCGAGAGTGATGCGATAGTCTCGCTGCGAGTAGTTTATCGATGCGTACACCTTCTTCGGATGATGTTACAAAAAATACTTCAGGGTCCGGAGTGTGTTCTGTGCTGGTCATAGGGCTTACCATCATAGCTGAATTTTGTATTCTATACAAAGAGCTAATTAGGGTTGTTAAAAAATTAGTTTAGATGGTTGCAAGGAACTGTCTAAAAATAAATTGAACCATTTGGTCTGCGCGAAATCTCCCAAAATCAAAGACCAAAAATGGATTAATTGTTATTTTGATTGGCTGGATCGAGTTTTTTCAGTGCTTTGAGTGCTTTTTGGTTTTCTGCTTGGATTTGTTGAGCTATGTTTTGCGAAATGACATTCCAAAGTTGTTTGACTTCTTTAGAATTAAAAGACATGCCCATCCAGGTCATGGGTTGGGGATTCCATCCCGATCCGGAACTAGAGGTAGGTTGTGCCGGTGTGGCTGGCTGAGTGGATGGTGTAGGGTTATTCGAGTTAGGGTTAACCGGTTGATTCATGGCGTGCCTCTTTTCTCTTTCATATCTTAATATCTTTTTTTTTCTCAATCAATTAAAATATATTTATGTTTTGGTTGCAGCGTTCGACGATAGATCATCAATGGTTGGAAATTCATTCACAGACGGGGATTGTGGCAGAGGTGAAAGTTCCGTTTTGCATTCGCCGCTTTCCTAAAAGTTTTGATTCGTTAGATACGGTTCACTCTTGGTTGAAAGATACTGAGCGCAGGCTAGTTAAGTTGAAAGCTTACCAATTAGTGAGTATGCGCAGTTATGCCAGCAGCGTATTATTATCGAAGTTAATGGAACGCGGATATGCAAGATCTGTATGTTTGGACGTGGTAGATGAGCTAAAAGCTCTGGGCTATGTACAAGATGAGGAGTTTGCCAAAGGCTTAGTTCTGCGTGAATTTGCTAAAGGATACGGCCCGCGTTATATTGAGATGAAGCTCAAATCCATAGGATTGTCTAGCGATTTGGTTGCGCAGTTAATCACTCCTTCCATGCAAAGAAAAAAAATGATGGATCTAAAAAATAAATGGGGCGAAAAGGCTCAAATTCAAAAATTTATAAGAAGAGGGTTTGACCTGCAAATTGCGATTGAAATATTGTCTAAGTGAGATCAAGCGCATGGATTTGCAATGGTCCTTTCAGGATGTTTACTAAAAGTTGGTGTGATAGGCCTTAGCCATAAAACGGCTCCTTTGTTATTTCGTGAAGAAATAGCTAAAGGCGCGGATGCTTTAGCTGGAGAAAAGGGACGTTTTTTTCCCCACGCAACCGTTTTATTATCGACGTGCAATCGCACGGAAGTATATTTTAGCGCAGACGATCTCGCTCAGGCGCATAGCGATTTATTATTGTTTTTGCGTCGGCATATTAAAGGGGCGTTTGAGCACCGCTTGTACAGTTATTTCAACCTAGATTGTTTTTTGCATTTGTGTAAAGTAACGGCAGGCTTGGATAGTGCAGTGCTAGCGGAAACGGAAATTCAAAGACAAGTCAAAATGGCTTATGCTCGGGCAGCGCAAAATAGCTCATTGCCGGCGTGTTTGCATTTTATTTTTCAAAAGGGATTGCGCGTTGGTAAATCCGCTCGGTCTAAAGGGAATTGGCGGGGAGCGGTTTCATTGCCTCAAACAATTTGGCAGATAGCAGAGGTTTTTTTAGATCGAATGTTTTCTAGAAAGGTGTTGTTTATTGGCTACTCAGAAATGAATCGCACTTTGATTTCCTATTTCGAACAAAAAGGCATTGATTCGTTCACTCTTTGCACAACAAATCCGTCGCAGGTTCAGGTGCCGTATCCTTGCGTGGATCGTTCAGCGTTGGAAGATTGGGAGAATTTTGATTGTATTATCTGTGCAAGTCTATCGGATGGGTATTTGATTCATGAAAGAAAAGGCTCAAAACCACATTTGATTTTTGATTTGAGCGTCCCTCGCAATGTGAATCCGGAATTGGCGAATATAGAATTCATCGAGCTATATAATATTGAGCAGCTCAATCATTGCATCGAAGGAAAACAGCGCGCCCAAATTGAGGAATGCAAGCGCTGGGAGGATTCCGTCAGAAATCATGCGCTTAGATTGGCGCGCAGCTATGCGCTGCGCACTTCAAAAGTCGGCATGTCCGGGATATCGGGGAAAGGGGATGACATCACGGATATTTTCCATGCCTGTTGTAAAGAGAACGAGTCTTTCGAATCCGAGGCCAAAACCGGCGTGGGGAACCGATCCGTACTCGCGCAACTCCAAATACCACCAATAGTCGGAGCGGTTTAAACCGTGTTCAGCGATTTTATGCTCAAGGCGGTCTATCCGTTCTTCTCTTTGCGAACCGCCGATGATCTCACCGATTTTCGGCACGAGAATATCCATCGCGGCAACCGTTTTTCCATCGTCATTTGCACGCATGTAAAATGCTTTGATCTCTGCGGGATAATCGGTTAGAATCACTGGCTGTTTGCAGTGTTCTTCTGCGAGGTATCTTTCGTGTTCGGATTGCAAATCAATGCCCCATTCCACGGGAAATTCGAATTGTTTAGGTGCTTTGCGTAAAATTTCGACGGCTTGGGTGTATGTTAAATGAGCAAATGGTGAATCGGCTACGTGTTGCAGGCGTTGTAAAAGGCCGTTTTCAATAAATTTATCGAAAAATTCTAAATCTTCGCGGCAATGTTCGAGGACGTAGCGTACGCAAAACTGTAAATAGCTTTGCGCGCATTCCATGTCGGCTTTAAGATCTGCAAATGCCATTTCTGGTTCGATCATCCAAAATTCAGCTAAATGGCGCGATGTATTGGAATTTTCAGCGCGAAATGTCGGGCCAAATGTATAGACATCAGAAAGCGCCAAGGCTAGAATTTCTCCTTCTAATTGACCCGATACGGTAAGATATGTCGGTTTGCCAAAGAAATCTTTCGAGGGATCTTTTAAATCACTTAGTGTCGTCACGCGGAACATCTCGCCGCCGCCTTCGCAATCGGAACCTGTGATGAGAGGCGTTTGGACGTAATAAAATCCGCGTTGTTGGAAAAAAAGATGAGTCGCATGGGCTAAAGCGCTTCTAACGCGCAGCACGGCGCCTTGTGTATTTGTTCTCGGGCGCAAATGAGCGATTGTGCGCAAAAATTCAAACGAGTGCCGTTTTTTTTGCAGCGGATATTTTTCAGCGCTGCAAGTCCCGAGAATTCGAACGGTATCGGCTTTTAATTCCAAAGCTTGATTTTTCCCGGGGCTTGCCACGAGCGTGCCAGTTATGGTTGCGGAAGCGCCGGTAGTTAGTTGACTTAGTGTTTCTGTATAAGCGGGGAGGGCGCCGTCTACCACGATTTGCAAATTGGCTAAAGTAGAGCCGTCATTGAGTTCGATGAAAGCAAACGATTTTTGGTCGCGCACAGTGCGAATCCAGCCGCTCACTGTGACTTGGCGCCCGATGAGCAAGCTGCTCTGTTGCGCGTGAAGAATGTGTTTGATTTTCGTACGCATGGTCTATAATCCTGATGTTGCAAAGTTGCGAAGCATGGCAATTTCTTTTTTCCAAAGAGGAGGGCCGTCCGGGGTTTCTAAATATTTCGGCAGTAAGCGAGTGCGAGGGTCTGTCATTAAAAAGCGAAATGAATCCATTCCTATTTTCCCCTCTCCTAAGGGAGCGTGCCGGTCTACGCGTGAACCGAGTTCTTTGACTGAATCGTTGCAGTGAAATGCATAAAGATGCTGCAACCCGACTATTTGGTCGAACTCTTTGAGTGTAGCTTCCCACGTTTCATCCGTTCGGATGTCATAACCAGCGGCAAAAATATGGCAAGTATCGATGCACACGCCGATCGGGATGATTTTATGGACTCTATCAATGATGTAGGCCAAGTGTTCGAATCTATAACCTACGGTGGTGCCTTGGCCGGCTGTAGCTTCGAGTAAAAGCCGTGTTTTTCCCTGTTGGGTTAATGGAGCTGTTTCTACAAGGCTGTCAACAATGGTCTCAAGGCATGCTTCTTCAGTGCTTTTTGTCGCTGCACCTGGATGAAAATTGAGAAAAGTGAGCTTTAATGCATGGCAGCGGCGCAATTCTGCCTCAAAAGCACCTCGGCTTTTTTGGAGGATATCCGGATCTGGCGAACCTAAATTAATGAGATAAGAGTCATGGCTCATGATCGATGAGATGCCGGTTTCTTCCAGCGCCTTTTCCCAAGCTTGGATTGCATCGGGCCCTAAGGGACGGCTATTCCATTGCTTTTGGTTGCTAGTAAATAATTGAATGGTGGTGGCTCCGATAGCACTGCCTTCGTATAAGGCGTTGTGAACGCCTCCAGCAGCCGATGTGTGAGCTCCGATCAAAAGTTCTTTTTTCATATCGGGGAGATCATATACCATTTGAGGATTTTATGGATCATACACGCTTGATTTTGCGCGCGGCGCGGAACTTTTTTGCAGGAACATTGCTCAGTCGTATTAGCGGCCTTGCCCGCGATATTGCGATGGCCGCGTGTTTTGGCGCTTCTGCGGAAGTGGCAGCGTTCATGGTTGCTTATCGATTGGCGAACCTTTTCCGCCGGTTTGTAGGAGAAGGTAATTTAGCTGCTGGATTTACTCCTGTTTTTGAGGAGAAGCGGGCGGTCTGTTTTGCAGATGCTACGCTCTTTTATCGCCAAGCTGCGCGGTCGCTCGAAGTGATTCTTGCAGGCGTAGTCGCGGTGTTAATTTTTTTCTTTTTGCTGTTAGAGGCGATTGCGCCGGCAGATTGGAAAGAATTGGTTCATCTATCGATGTCGATGACTCCCGGGCTATTTTTTATTTGTTTATATGCTCTGCACTCTGCATTTTTACAATGTCAAAAACACAGTTTTTGGGTAGGGGTGGCGCCTGTTGCTTTTAATCTTGGCTGGATCGCCGCGGCTTGGATAGCAACGAGGACGGCTACGCCCATGCGTACATTGGCAATAGGAATTTCGGTTTCCTTTGGCCTTCAGTGGCTATTGACTGCGGTCCAGGTTCATCGCCAACTGCCAAGGGAGGATAGGCCTATAACGGTGTTTTCAGCGGATTTTTGGCGCATGGCCGGTCCGATGGCTCTAGGATTGGTGGGAATCGGTGCAGTTCAGATCAATAGCGCGTTGGATGCTTTATTTGCCCGTTTAGCGGACGCATCCGGTCCGGCTTATTTATGGTATGCCATTCGAATGGAGCAGTTGCCGCTTGCTCTGTTTGGCATCGCGCTCTCAGGAGCTCTGTTGCCCCCGTTGGCACGAGCGGTTAAACAAGGGGATTTAGAGCACTACCACACCTTATTGCAAGCGGCGTCTCGAGGGGTGTTGGCTTTGATGATTCCATGTACTTTTGCTCTGATTGCTTTGGGACGAGTGGGAATCTCCCTATTCTTTGGACACGGAGGCTTTGGCGAGGCGGATGTGGATGCGACTTTGTGGTGTTTGTGGGGATATTCGATTGGATTGGTCCCTTCTGTCTTTGTGCTTATTTTAGCTCAAGGATTTTATGCTGTAGGTTCTTATCGAGTGCCAAGCATTGCTTCTTTAGTTTCGGTCGGCATTAATTTGTTGTTGAATGGATGGTTTGTTTTTGGCTTGGGTTGGAAAGCTCCTGCAATTGCCTTGGCTACGGGTATTAGTTCGTTTGTGAATTGGAGCGTTTTGGCTAAAGCCTTAAATGCACCGCCGTTGGATTGGCATTTAGCGGGTCGTTTAACGATCGCGTCCGGGATGAGCGCTTTGATTGTCCTGTGGTTGCAGTCATTGCTTGAATTTTCAGGATGGGTAATGCAGTTGAGTTTGGCGGGAATGAGCGCGTTTGTTTATTTTGGGCTGGTGATTGTTTTGGCTAGAGTATTGGGTATTCGAAAAGAACGATTGTTTTCAGAAGAATATTCCGCTGACCGCTAAAATTTTTGTCCCTTTTCCTTAATAAAAAAAACCCTTCGAAAAGAAGGGTTTTTTTACTAAAACATTTCCTGTGAGGAATGTTCTCTTAGGTCGAGTGTGACAGCGATTCGCAAATGAGAGGGATGTTGATCGGAAGTGGATAAGGGATCTGATCCATGTGAGGAGCAACAACGAGTTTGCCGGAGAAATTATCTCCTTCAAGGGAGAGATATTCTGGGATTTCTCGATTGACATTCTCTTGCGAAGCCATGATCGCTTTCATTTGGCGTGAAGCGGGTTTTACGGAAATAACCATGCCAGGGCGAACTACGAACGATCTTCGGTCGACTTTTTTGCCATCTACCTGGATGTGTCCGTGGGAAACCAGCTGGTGAGCTCCGAAAATGGAATTAGCAAAACGGAGACGGTAGACGAGGTTGTCGAGACGGCATTCGAGCATTTCTGATAAAAGTTGAGCCGTATTACCTTCTTTCTGCAGCGCTTTGCGGTAAGCGTTTACGAGTTGCTTTTGAGAGAGCATGCCGTAGATCGCTTTCAATTTTTGGCGCTCTTCGAGCTGTGCGCCGAAGTCAGATTTCTTTTTCCGTTTCGCTCCATGCATACCGGGTGGGTTTTGCTTGTGGAGCATCGGGTTACGCGCTTTACCGAAAATATTAGTTGCGAATCTACGCGCGACGCGATTTTTAGGTCCTCTATAACGAGCCATTGTTTCTCCGATGGAAGTTCAAAGCACAACAGTCTATCCGAAAGGGGATTTTTTCAACAACAACATCTTTTGATGCGAATTGTGCAATCGGTTCAATCGGCTTAAAAGTCTTTGATTTTATCCCAAAAATGCAGATTTTAGTGATTTAAAAATTTACTTTATATAATATTGAGATAGTTAATAATTAGTTTAATTTGGTGCTAATATGGAATTATTTACTTCGCTTGTTGAACGTTTCGGTTCTATGTTTTGCCCTGGGCAAAGGGAGGTTCGCGAGGAAGCGGAAGGGGTGTGGCAAATGGTTGCCGCTGTGGCTGCAAAGGTGTTTGCCTTACCTCCTCAACAGCCCGGCAAACTGGCTGCTGTCCGTTTTTCAGGCGAGTCTACCGTGACTACGGCTGCGCCTGCGTTTACTTCTAGCGTAAATGAAACGGCAGGTGAGGAGCCCCAGCCTATTGTGAGAGGCGATGAGAGGCTAAACGCCACAGTTACTGGGGCGACCGAAACGGGCGAAGCAGGGGAGCCTCCTTTGCCTGTGGAACGCTCTACTGTGGGTCGAGAAGAGGGAGAAGAGGGAGAGGTTGAAGGTTCATGATTTTTTCTTTTGCGGACCAATAAAAGAGCTAGTATAATGACACGCCTATGGAATACTGGGTATTGGCATTTTACGTTTTAGAAACAATCGACGATCCTCATCTCGAGGTCGCGCGCCACAAAGATTTTTTTAGCAGCCGGGATTTGCGAAGCCGGTTGTATATCTCTGAAAAAGGAATTAATGGACAGATGAGCGGATCTGCCGCTCATGCGCAAGAATACATGGACTGGCTGCGCAGCGATCCTCGCTTCGCATCGACAGTGTTTAAAATCCACCATTGGCATGAACAAGCCTTTCCCAAAGCGACGATTAAATACCGCAAACAGCTAGTCGCTATGGATCGCGAAATTGATTTGTCGGACCAAGGTGAATATGTAGAGCCTCAAAGGTGGAGCGAAATGCTTCGCAATCGCGATGAGGATACCATTGTGATCGATGTGCGCAACGATTATGAATGGAAAATCGGCCGATTTAAGGGATCTGAATTGCCGGAATTGGAAACGTTTCGCGAATTTCCGGAGTATTTGCAGAAATTAAAGCAGCAGCGCGATCCAAAGAAAACCAAAATCATGATGTATTGCACGGGTGGAATTCGCTGTTCCTTTTTTTCTCCGCTGATGAAGCGCGAAGGATTTGAACAAGTATTTCAGCTCAAGGGCGGAGTGATTCAGTATGGACTAGATGAGGGTCAAGGCGAGTGGGAAGGGAAACTTTTTGTGTTCGATGATCGTCTAGTGGTTCCTATTAGTCAAGAGTCTGCGCCGGCGATCAGCGAGTGCCAATATTGCAACGTCTCTACCGATCTGTATTATAATTGCGCCAACATGGATTGCAATGATCTATATATTTGCTGCGCCGACTGCTATCAAGCGTGTCGAGGATGCTGTTGCGAAGAATGCAAGGCGGGACGTGTGCGCGCAATCGATCCAAATTCCAATCCAAAACCTTTTCGAAAGCAAAGAAAAGATGAATGTTCGTCAACGCCTCTTGCATTAATATAAAGAGGTGTCTTACGATTTGGAGGAGGTCGATAACTGATAGAGGACAATGCGCCGACGCAAAACGATATTCACAGCTGCACCGGTTCTCCTGTCTGGGGTGTTTTTAGCTTCCCCTTTGCTTTTTGCTGAAGAAAAGCAGCCTGATGGCTACACAATCAATTATAATACTTTGTCCATCATTGAATATATTAAGTTTGCGAGCAAGATCTGCAACGCGAACTTTATTTTCAATGAACAGGATTTAGATTTCTCGGTCACTATTGTCTCGGAAGGTCCAACGACGCCCCAAAGCGTAATGTCGACTTTGATTCAAGTTCTTCGCATCCACGGTTTGCTGTTGCTAGAACAAGACAATAACTTGGTGATTCATAAAAGCGATGATGTCAAACAACTAGCAATGCTCGTGTCGGGCGCTCCGGGAGAGGCGAAGGCGCCAATCGTCACTCGCATTTTTAGAATTAAAAATACAAATCCCAATTCGTTGGCCGCCATCATTCGTCCTATGATTTCGACGAGTGCCATACTGGAAGTTTCTAGCGAAACCAGGCAATTGATTTTGACTGACGTTACCGGTAGTGTAGATAAGGTTGCCGATCTCATTGAAAATTTAGACTCTCCGCAAGCATTGCTCGAAATTAAATCTTATCAAGCCATTCACAATGCTCCTCATTATTTGCTTGAGATCGGCAGCCAAATCATGCATCCGATCGTGCAAGGCAATCCTTTCATTTTAGTACCGGCTGACTTGTCGGGGACTATATATGTTGTTTCGACTCCGGAATTGGCAGACAAAGCGCTGAACATTTTCGCAACGCTTGATTTGCCTCCGAATAAAACGTCTGCACCCGCACAAGTTAAGGGATCCACTGTATTTGTATATAAAGTAGTCAACCGAAGCGGCCAACAAGTACTTCAAGGATTGGAAAATATTGCCGATCAAATGGAAAAAGCGGGCGTTCCCGATCACGACTTGTTAGATGCGATCGATAATGCTACTTATGTATCTGCAACTCAGTCAATCATGTTTGTGGGTACGGAAGCTGCGATTGGCAAAATTAAAGAATTCCTGATTGCACTCGATTCTGGAGTAGCGGCTCCAATATCTGAAAAAACATCGTTTTTTGTCTATAAACCGATCAATCGAAGCGCACAAGAAGTAGAAGCTGCAATTAAAGAAGTAGCGCATAATTTAGAGGGAACGAAAGGTTCAGATCCCGCGCTTATTGATACTATCGATCATGCGCGCATTAATCCTACGACCAATACGATTTTATTTTCCGGCGAAGATCGCACTTTTGCCCGCGTGAAAGATTTATTGGCGATGGTTGATACCCCGGGAGCAAAATCGGCTCGAGTCACGGGAAAAAATGATTTTTTTGTATATAAGATTCAATCAGCCCCAGCCTCGGAGATAGAAAGTTCTCTGAAACAATTTGCTCAAAATTTAGACCAATCTAACGCTGCAGAAGGCGGATTGGCTGAAGCCATTGCGGGCATGAAGTATATTCGAGAAACGAATTCTTTGCTTTTTACAGGACCTGAATCTGCTTTAAAACGATTGCAAGAATTAGTACCCACATTTGATTTGGGCATTGCGAAAAGTACGCCCGCTAGCAGTCAGTTTTATATCTATAAACCAAAATTTCAGCGTGGCGAGCAGCTCGTCCATTCTATAGAGGAATTGACCGATCATCTCAGCGATAATCAATTGGCAGATCCGGCTATGCTGAAGGCATTGAAGTCAGCTAAATGGGTGAAATCAACGAATTCCATTCTCTTTACCGGCGATCCTGAATCTTTAAAAAAAATTGAAAACTTGATGCCGACGATCGATCAAGGCGAAGGGGAAAAACCTGTTCAGATAGCCAAACAAGGCTATTTTATTTACAAATTGCAAAATACGACTGGTAATGTGATCGAGGATGATTTGGATGCGTTGTCTAAGAATTTTAAGTCTTCGGGTCTTAAAGATGCAAAAATTCTAGATGTCATAGCGTCTATCAGATACATCAAAGAAACCAATTCGTTGTTACTAACGGGCGATCCTAAGGCAATTGACGAGGTCAAGGATTTAATATCAAAGTACGATTACGCGCGTACGACAGCTAAGCCAAAAGGCGGAAGTGATTTTTTCATGTATAAGCCACAGCATGTTTCTGCGGCTGCTATACAAAAATCTCTGCAAGAAGTTGGTAATAATTTAAAGCGCGCAGATTTAGCTGATCCCGCATTGCTCGATGCGATTGATTCTGCAAGATATGTCGATACAACCAATTCACTGATTTTTACAGGAGCGCCAGATACGCTCAGCAAAATTAAAGGGTTAATCGCCGATATAGACATTCGACCGACCCAGCATACACCGATTCAACATCTTGGAAAAACTACGTTTTTGCTTTACAAATTGAAAAATGCAAGCGGCGCGCAAATTACGACTTCGATTAAGACAATTACGGCAGATTTAAAAAAATCTGGTTCAGAAGACAAGGATCTGTTGGCCGCATTGAATACGATGAAATACATTCGAGAAACCAACTCCTTGTTATTTACCGGCTCTCCTGAGGTATTGCCCCGAGTTGAAGAGTTTGTTGAAAAATTTGATGTCGTAGGTTTTGCTGCTTCTACCGTTCCAACGATGGCGCCTCAAGCAGCTACAACGGGAGCTCCAAATTTCTTTGTATACAAACCTCAAGTGCTTTCTGGTCCTGAACTACAAAAACTAGTCGAGGATTTTGCTGAAAACTTGAAAATGGCTGGATTGGCCGATCCTGATTTATTCAATACTGTTGCTTCAATGCGATGGATCGATGCGACTCAGTCTTTACTGTTTACAGGAAATCCAAAATCCTTGCAGCAGATTAAAGAGTTGCTTACAGATTTAGATGTTTCAGCTGGTGGAAATACTGCAGCTGTTGTGGGTGGGCCCGCCACCTCAGAGCCCGAAGGAACGATTCAATCCATCGATAATACAAGTTTTTTAGTTTACAAACTACAGTTTCATAAAGGCGATGAAATTCAGACAGCAATGCGTCAAATTGCAAAAGATTTGATATTAGTTTCGGCTCCGATCAATCAAAGTTTGCTCAATTCGATTAATTCTGTTCAGTGGCTTGAAGTGACCAATTCTCTTTTGTGCTCTGGTGATCAAGAGACATTAACTCGTCTTAGAGATTTGATTAAGAGTTTGGATATCCCATTGCGGCAGGTCTTTATTGAAATGTTGGTCGTGCAAACTAGCTTGGCGAACGCATTGACTTTTGGTTTAGAGTGGGGTGGAGATTATAAATATCGAACGAAATTTGCCGGTAGTTTGAATAATACAGTGCCGCCGAACACAGCTTCTTCAGGGGGTACATCAGATCCGTTATTATCGACATTAAACAGCGTTTTGCCCTTTGGATCAGCAACGACTCCGCCAACGCCGGCGCCAGGTAATATTTCTCAACTCGGACCTGGTTTTGATTTAGGAATTGTCGGCCAGGTGATTAAACATCATGGAAATACTTATCTAAACCTTTCTTCTTTGATGGCAGCATTACAAGTAGATGGAGAGGCAACCATTGTAATGACGCCGAAAATCATCACCCAAGACGGGCGTACTTCATCTATTTTCAGCGGTCAAAACATTCCCTTTGCCGGCTCGTTTGTTTCACAAAGCGGCACGAATAACACAGGTACAACAAACATTGAATACCGGGATATAGGGGTAAATTTGACCATTACACCGGTTTTAGGCAACTCTGATATTGTGACGCTAGATATTACGTTAGATCAAACGTCGGTTCCGGCCTCGGCTCAAACGTCTCAAATTACATTCAATCAAAACGGATATCCAAATTCCATCAACGGGATCACGAGCAGTAAGACCTCCATGCAAACGACCGTGCACATTCCGGATAATCACTTCTTGATTTTGAGTGGCATGGTGAACAACTCGATTTCACGCACAAAAAGCGGAATTCCATGCCTTGGTGGATTACCGGTTGTAGGTGCTGCTTTTTCACAGGACAATGATACGATTGCAAATACCAATATCGTTATTTTCCTTCGCCCGCATATTTTATCTTCCTTGGAAGACATGGCGCAGGTAACGAAAAATCAGGAAGAATATTTTCGCGATCAAGCAGGCACTCCCGCATTGCGAAAAGCTTATGATGATGCATTGGAGTTGATGAAAACTGTCGACGATGAGTAAACTCATATTATGCGTCGACCAGCTTTATCTTTATTGATATTTTTAACTTTTATTGCTTCGTGCTACCGAGTTCCAGACCGAATTAACCCTCGCGTAAGCTGTCAAACTCAAGATTTGCATTTTAGTAAATTGCATACGCCATTTCCTCCTTTAAATTTGGAAGAAAGACATTCCGATTGGGGAAGGGAAATGGTGATTGCGCATGCGTTTGCACAAGAGTTAGATCTATATCGAGCCGTTTCCACATATAAACGAGCTGAAATTTTGGTTTCGGATGTAAATCACAATCGAAAACTAGAAGTGCAATATGATATTTTGCTCTGTTATTTCTTAGCGAATCGTTATGACGAAGCAGTAATTGCTTTTGAAAAAAGCGATCTCGCTCATGTAGATAAAACGTTTCCTGCATATCACGATTTGTTATTGATTTTGTACGAATCATATCAAGAGTTGGATTGCTCGGAAAAACAACAACAAATCATGGAGCTCATTGAAAAATCATTTCCGGATGCTGCGGAAAAATTGCGTGTTTCTCAGGCGATTCGACAGGGGGATTTGCCCGCTGTGGAGCAATTCGCAGCGGGCTTTTCGCAACGATCCTATCTAGATGATCTTTTAGATGATTATGCATCGCAAAAAAAATCGGTAGCCAAAGCTCAATTATTCAATGCGTTAGTTCCGGGTGCAGGTTATCTGTATATTGGTCAGAAAAAATCGGCCTTAACAGCCTTTCTTCTCAATGGCTTATTCATAGCCGCTGCGTACGAGTTTTTTCATCATGGGCATACGGCAGGCGGCATTATTACGCTGAGTTTTGAAGCGGGGTGGTATTTTGGCGGTATTTATGGAGCTGGAGAGGAAGCTAAATATTATAATGAACAAATCTATGAAAAAAATGCTTCTGAGATCCTCAATGACACAAAACTCTTTCCTGTGCTAATGCTGCAGTATGGCTTTTAAAAATAAAAAGCTCTTGCACGGCCTGATATTGGGCATTGTATTTTTTGTCTGGCCACAGCCAGTTAGCGCTTATTATCAAACGCCGTGGGGTAAAGATTCCGATCTTAAGTTATTTACGCCAAAACAAGAGGTTGCTTCTTCCATTGGCACGCAAATAGCTGAGACGATTATTGATTTTCATCAGCAGGTGATCTCTCCGGTGGATGGCCCGCGAAGTCATTTCCGTCCAACGAGCTCTCAATATATGCGATTAGCGATGCGCCGATATGGTTTTGTTAAAGGTTTCATTATGGGATGCGATCGGCTATTGAGGGAAAATGATGAAAAATGGGTCTACCGCACCGTAGAAATTGATGGTCAACTCTATAAATACGATCCTGCACTCATGAATAAGTATGATCCGATTCCTTAGAACCTGTTAAAAGTGTTTGCTCAGTGTAAGCATCAGTTGATTTGACCAATAATGCGCGCCGTATTGTCCTTCATAATCAAAATCAATGGTAGCAGATCGATTTTGATCAAATGCGAAGAGAAAGTCTAAACCAATCACCCCGAGATTTAGAGTTTGATTGAGGGAGGAAACAGTAAAAGATCCCGGCAACCCCGTAAAAAACGCATTGACCTCTCTGAGGTGGAAAGGCTTTTCAAATACGTAGGACATCTTTTCTTTGAGATAAAAAGCAAATTTGTCCCATTCCCATTTTTGCAATAATTTTAAGCCGGTCTCGCTTCGCACCATCGATGGGTTTTTGGCTTTTTGCTGCGCATTGTAGGGCGAGGCACCGTTTTCTTGGTATTTTCTTTGCCATGAAAGGGACCAATCAAGCGAGCTAAAAGGAATTATGTTTCCCCATGGATAAGCAATGGGATAGCCGATTTCGAGATGTGGGACAATCTGCCATGCGAAAATTTTTGCCTTCGCCGTTTGAGAGAAGCCAGAAAAGAAAATATGTCGTTTTTGACACACTTCATCGAAAATAACCCAAAGCGCTGGAGAAATGTAAAAAGGGCCGATCTTTCCATTTGCATAAGCGGTGGCAAAATAATAATTGATGTTGCCAGAACCCATGTTTTGCTGTTCATAAAAATGGCTGTGAGCATATCCCACAGCTCCTCCCGCGACGCTCGATGCTTTTGCTTGATAATCACAACCGACGAGAATGGATTCAGTATTGAAGTGGAAAGCGGGATTTTGAAGCGATGCTGATTGGTGGGATAAATTACCGAATCCTCCAATCCACAGTGAGTAATGTCGTTTTTGATCAAGAAAACAACGAGGTTCATCGGATGAATCGGCTAACATTGCCATAGATGCGTTGTTGAAACGGGACTGATTGGTAAATCGCAATGTGTCCATGTGTTCTCCGAGATATTGAGATAGTGAAAAGGCTGTTTGCGTCGCGATATATGGGCCGAAAGCATTTCTTGCACAGGAAATGGCATTTAAAGCTTGAGTGGTTTCATCTGTTGTCAATCCTATAAAAGGTAAGAGAGATGCATTATTTCCATTTTGATTTAGATAATTAGCAATAATTAAAGCATTTCCGGTGAGATTGGATGTGGAAATTTCTGACATGGAATACGAAAGATAAATGCTATTCCCCACTGTATTTAAACTGAAATTATATCCAGGAAGACCACCAGATACTAAAGAATTAAAAGAGCCGCTGATTGATGTGGCTTGCAGTATTTCATAGCTGCCTTGGCGTGGATATGATCCCGCATCTTGAGTTACAATCACATCTGAGTTGTTGATTGTTACCGGTCCGCTTGCGATGAGCAGCGAGGTTGCTGTGGGTGTAATTTCCACAGCGTAAATAGACTGGGCATCGAAGGTAACCGACCCAGAAGATATCGTTCCGGGTGAATTTCCGGGGGCTAGACTTGCGTTGCTCCCAATGTGCAATGGTCCTACCGTTCCAATTCCGCGCAATGCGCCCGCTAAAACATTCGTGGTTCCGGTGTATGTATTAACGCCATTCAATACAAGAGTTCCTCCGCCAGTTTTGTTCAATCCGCCTCCGCCTCCAATGGCTTGTCCGATTGTAAGTGTTTGATTATCAGTTACTAAGATTGTGCTTAAACTGCTGGTGGATTGTATGGTTCTATTTGTGTTTACAGTAAAGGCTTCTGTTACAGACAGAGTACCTCCGGATAAAGTCAAGGGCGCTGACGTACTGCCGAGGACGGAGTCATTGGGGGCGATAAATGTTCCATCTGCAATATTGACCCCTCCTGAAGATTGGTTGCTCCCTTGTAGAGTGAACGTACCTGTTCCAGATTTTTGCAATGATGCCGTGCCTGCAATGGAACCAGATATGGTAAAAGAATCGCTTCCATTGACGACTACGGAGGCAAAGGAATGGATCCCAGTGCCTGCAAGCGTGAGTGTTTTCCCATTAGATCCAATGAGGTTTCCGGTTAAAGCGGTTGTCATGGCAGGATCGACCTCCAGTATTGAATTGTCGGTCACATTGACTGTGCCTGATGTGGTAATATTCCCCGTGGCGTGTAAAGTGCCTCCGGATAAGTAAATGGGTGCAGATGGGCCGGATAAATTTGCCGAACTAGATACCTCTATTGTTCCGGAACTGACTTGCGTGCCTGCAGCATACGTATTGGATCCGCTGAGCACAAGTGTGCCGCTGCCGGTCATCAAAACTTTTAAACCCGTATTCACTCCTGGAGTATAAGTTTGTCCTGACAAAATAGTTTGCGGGCTATCATCGCCAATCGGATAGGCGATGGAAACCGTGCCTGCCGGCGTAAAAGTTAAAGTTGAAAAATTGGCTGTTGTTGTACCCGAGGAAGTAAAAAAAATGCCTTGCCCTGCGGCAGCGCCCTTGCCTGATCGAGATGAAACAAGAGGATTGAGAATGGTAACATTGTCTTGAATGAGTAACGAGCCGCCGGCGCCCGAGCTATTTCCAATATTTCCCGCATTTACAAAAATGGCCCCTCCAAAAGCTGCTCCATCTCCGTCCCCGGCACCGATGCCGTTATTGGTAGCACTTCCATTTTGCGCGCCTGCGCCAAATCCCCCACTGCCTCCTCCTCTTGCTGCGCCACCTCCAAACCCTCCATTGCCATTTGGGCTTCCTCCTCCGCCTCCAAACCCTCCATTGCCCCCGTCAGGTCCACCTGCGGCAATTGAACCCCCTCCTCCGCCTCCAAATCCTCCATTGCCTCCTCCGATGCCGTTCCCAAATCCACCGCCTCCGCCACCGCCGTTACCGCCGTTACCACCATTACCGCCGCTGCTAGCACTAGAGTTCCCTGCAGCGCCACCGCCGCCGCCGCCAGTTGTTCCTGCTGTTCCGTTATTGGCAGGACTTGTGGTTCCTCCACCGCCATGGCCTCCGTCATTTCCCCCCAATCCTCCTGAACCGCTATAAGAGCCGCCGCCGCCGCCGCCCTCGATTAATGTGCTTTGATACGAATTTGCGCCGCCTGTAGCAATAGCAGATCCATTGCCGCCGCCGCCATTGCCCCCGTTGCATCCAATGATGCCGCCGCCGCCGCCGCCGCCATCGACCGCTCCCGTCCCTGAGGCTCCATTAGCAATCGCTCCGCCGCCACCATAATTTTCTCCCCCGTTTCCAACTAAACCTCCACCACCGCAGCGATTATATGTATTATTTGCTCCGCCATCGCCGCCCATCCCGCCGCCACCGTCATTCACAGAGGCAACTCCTTGGCCTGTGCGTCCGGAAAGAGCTTGATTGGAATCAAAGGCAACATTGGCAAGAGTGACCGCGGCTTGGTTGACAAAAAGACCGGCGCCGGCACCCAGTCCTCCTCCTCCATAGTAACTGCTGCCTCCCTGAGCCACTGTATTTTGAATGGTAACATCAGAAATGCTGACTACTCCTTGATTTGCGAACAGCCCGCGATACGACGATGCACCGTCGATGGTGACCGGCCCTGCGATCGCTACGGTATTCGCGGCGTATTGATTGATAACGGGAAGAGGTGCGCTCAATGTAATGGAACTGACTCCAGAAAATACAATTTCATAATTGCCTGTGCCAGATAGGTCTTGATTGATGTAGTTGAGAATTCCGCGTAAATCTCCTGATGAACTACCATTGAAGTGGCCAGCCGTCGTCGACGCCGAATCCCCAGCAATATTTACCGTTAAAATCGTGGTAGAAAATAATCCAATCGGTTGCAATAAAATAAAAGCGAGATTGAATTTAGAAAAAATAAATTTTATTCTATTTAATAAAACGCAATCTTCCCGGTTTAACAACATATGGATCGTCTCCTACTTCACTTCGAAATCTCGATTTTTCAATTTCTCTTAGTTCAATTGAAAAAATTGCTCGTTTCAAGATTGAATGCAACTTTTTTTCGAATT
Organism: bacterium; assembly: GCA_021781995.1. Classification (GTDB taxonomy): domain Bacteria; phylum Chlamydiota; class Chlamydiia; order Chlamydiales; family SM23-39; genus CAITMJ01. The sequence goes on from JAJXVT010000007.1 coordinate 35,434, forward strand.
TCTGAGTTTTATTGGGCACCAGCTTATGTGCTATCAAAGTAGAGAGGAAATCGGTTGCATTTAGTGTTTGTGGATCAGTTCTTGCGCTCTTAGACAAGCTTTCCAAGTAGAGAATTGAGGATTGGTTTCATCGCTGAAATAAAGGTTGTCTAAACCTATTTTCTTGACCAATCCGGTGCGATGAAAAACGTGCCATACCTCTTCTGTAAGTCCTGAAATTAGCAAGTAGTGTTGATGTGCGCGCGCGAGTTCATAAATATGCAAAATTGCAAGACACATGGAAGCGTCCATGTGATGAACGTTATTGAGTCTGAGTACCAGTGCTTCAATATTGGGATCTTCTGCAACTGGTGTCATGGCATTTTGGAAAAAATCAGCTGCAGCAAAATACATCTCCCCGCCAATGCCAATAATGCGGACCTTTCGATGTACGTCGTCATTGGGATTTACGACGATTAAGCGTCCTTTGGAGTTAAATGCGTATTCGACCAAATGTGGTTCGGATGATTTTTTTAAATAAGTGGCAATGGAAATGACAATGCCAATGAAAAATGCGATATCGAGGCTGAAAATTAAGCATGACGTAAACGTAATGAGAAAGACCCATGCATCTTCGCGTGTAGCGCGAAACGAAAATTTCACTTCTTGCCAGTTTGTTAGCGTTGGCATTGTGGCGATTAAAATAGCAGCCAGAGCTGTCAGTGGAATGAGCTGTACTAAAGGCCAGCAGAAATAGATAATAATCGCAGTGAATACACCAGATAAAATGGGAGCTATCCGCGTCTGTCCATTCATGCGAAAATTCAGCGCGGTGCGCGTTGCGCTTCCTGAGCAAGGCAAGGTGCCGATGATGCATGATAAAATTGTGTTGGAGATGCCCAGTCCCAATACATCTTGGGCTGCTTGTATTTGTTGGCCGCTGCGAGAGGCAAAATTTCGAGAAATGGAAAATACTTCTAAAATTGCCAACAATGCGATGGCAAGAGCTGCTGGGAAAATTTTATTGATCACTTTTAAATCGATCCATGGCCATGTCAGTTGCGGGATCGGCTGAGCACTTAAGCCCAAATCTCCTAGAGTCGCAATTTTGGGTCCAAGTTGCCAGGTAGAAAAGAACAGACCTAAACCGGCGGCGGCAACAATGGCGAAAAGCGCGTCAGGCCAATTTTTGAATTTGCGTCGTACAAAAAGAAGGACTACTAAGCTGATAGTGCCAACAAATAAGGTGATCGGATTCATTTCTGTTAGATGAGCGAAAAAAAACCATGCCTTATGAAGAATAGGTTCGTCTCCTGTTGGAAATGGAACTCCGAAAAGATAGAAAATCTGAGCCACGCCGATAGCGGCTGTAATGCCGGCAAAATACCCTAATATTACGGGTCGGCTAACAAATTGCAGCACTTTTGCAACATTAAAAAACGCGGCTAAAATCTGAATGATTCCCATCAATAAAATGATTTGGATTAGTAAGTTTAGTACTAATTCATCGCGTGCTGATCCTGTTACGTTTTCGTAATAACTATATAATACATCTGAGATCGAAGTTTGAATTAAAATCGCAATGCCAGTGCTAGGTCCCGATACCAGGTGGCGCGATGAACCGAAGGCTGCTGTAAAAATCGTTCCAAAAATTGCAGAAAAAAGACCGGCAGTGGGGGGGAGGCCGGCCAGTAGTGAATAAGCGATGGATTGAGGAATGGTCAGTAAAGCAACCGCTAGTGCAGCCATGAAGTCGGATCGAAAAATCGATAGCGAGTATCCCTGAAGTTCAGAATAAAAGGGGGCGTATGACAGTGAGCGTGAGCGCGGGGCGCGCATGGTAAAGATCTCCTAAGCATTAGGATAGGCAGCAGTGAATAAAATTCATACCAAAAAACAGAAAACCAGGCCAAAAGCCAAACGCATTGGTTTTCCATCGAAACATTCCGCACAGAAGGAAGAGGTGTATTAATTAGTTAATACTGGGATTGTTGTCTATTTAAAATGTTTTGTATTGTTTTTAAAATAAATGATAACAAAGGTGGGCGTGTGGGTTTAGCTGTAGGGCATGTTGCAACTCCTGATTGTGCGGTAGTTTGGGCCCCTCAAGGAGGTAGGGTGGTGATTGGATCTGATTCTGCCGGTCGGTCGGTGGCCGCTACCTCGTCTACGCCATGGATGTTATCCCATTATTTGAAAATCGCTGTGGTAATCGAAGGTAAGTGGCAAGAAATTTGGGTTCATCGAGAAAGTCTGGCGAAACGTTACAGCGATCCTAAAGACGGGGCTGTCTTATGGAAATTACACTGGATGGGCGCTGCTTCACTATTACGAACGGCTGTACTGCGGCAGTCAGATGATTGTTTGAGCGATGATCAGATTTGCAGGGTGTTTACTGTAGTACGGCGAGCCTTTGCCGATAGCAGTACTTTAGGAGCTTGCAAAGTGGACATTCCTGGTAGCCGCCGTTTTTGTGTTGTCAATGGTCAAGAGGCTTATCTCGTGTTGAGTGATACCGAGAAAGATAAAATGTTAGGGAAGGGTGGGTGTGCGACGGTATGGGCCGGAGTCAGCATGCCGGAGGCGTTTGAGGTTGTCGCTGTGAAACAAATGAGGCGTGTGAAAAGTTACTCAAAGTCTACGTGGGATGGATTGGTCGGTGAAGCATCGCTGCAGATGCAATTTCGGGGCGAGTCGGGAGTTGCTCAAGCGATGTGCTATGTGGAATCTGAGGCGTCGACTGATGGAAAACCTGCAGAATTAAATATAGTCATGTCTCGATATGCCAATGGGACTGTCGAGGATTTTCTTGAAAATCGAAAAGCATATTCTTTAAAGGGGCGCCTGGAATTGCTACAAAAAGCCCTTGTTGGGTTGAATGCTTTACATAACCAAGGTGTGATTCACAATGACGTGAAGCGGGGCAATTTTTTGGTGAATACGAAATTAGATGGTTCTATTGAAGTGGTTATATCTGATTTTGGATTCAGCGGGAAAGTTCCTCGAATAGAGTCAGGAACCGCCAAGTATCTGGCACCGGAAAAATGGAGAAAACTGCAATTGTTGGCAGTGGGTCGCAGGGACGTTGTTTGGACATCTGAGAATGGAAAAGCGGATGATATGTGGGCTTTTGGATGTATGTGTTTTGAAGTTTTAACGCAACGAAGTCTGTGGAGCGGCTTGAGCGAACCTCTCGTAAAAGCGTTTGCTGAGGGAAAAATCAACGAAGCGGCTTTGCAACAAAGAGTCGATGAGTTGATAGATGCAACCAAAACTCCTCTGCTTGTTAAACAATTTTTGAAATCGTTGCTCAGTGTCAATTGCGATAATCGCTTCACCAGTGCAGCGGCTGCCGAGGCTCTGACCGCCTTGCTTGCAGAAGATTCGGTTCTTGAAAAGCCCTCTTTATAGAATCAGCTAGGGTGTGCGGGTGGTTTGTTTTTTTTCTTTGCACCCGAATTCGCGAATTGATTTTTTCCAATAGATTTTTCCCTCTTGCGCGTAGATCCCGATACGTGGTAGACTGTAGCCTCGAAATTATGATTCCAAAGATTGCCATTGTCGGCCGCCCCAATGTGGGGAAATCGGCCCTTTTTAATCGGATCTGCCAAAAACGACTCTCCATTGTTGATGAACAGGAGGGGATTACGCGCGATCGCCTATATGCCAAGAGCGAACTATTCGGCCGCCCTTTTGAGTTAGTGGATACCGGCGGGATCGACCCTTCTGGTAAAACTTTATTTAATCACGAAATCCGTCAGCAGGCACTTTATGCTGTTCATGAAGCGGATGTGATGATTTTTGTGGTCGATGGTCAAGTCGGTCCTACTGTCCTGGATGAGGAAGTTGCTAAAATTTTATTGAAAAGTAAAAAGCCTGTCATTTTGGCTGTCAATAAAATTGACCGCAGCGATCAAGAAGTTCGTATGCATGAATTTCAGTCTCTTGCGGTTGTGGAGATGGTTCCGGTATCGGCGATTCAGGGGTATCAAATTGCTGAATTGATGGAAAAAGCTTTAGCTCATGTTCCGGTAGAAGAAGAGGTTGAAGAAGTTCTTGCTGTGCCGACAGACGGGGTGATTCGGGTGGCAATTGTCGGACGTCCTAATGTCGGCAAATCAACTTTGCTCAATGAACTTCTCGATGAAGAAAGATCCATTGTGAGCCCGATCGCAGGTACTACGCGAGACGCCATCGATGTTCCTATTGAATTTGAAGGCAAAAACATTGTTTTGATCGACACTGCGGGCATACGACGGAAAAAAGCCGAATGTGAGGTGGTCGATAAGTTTGCTGCTATCCGTACAGAGCAGGCAATTGCACGCTGCGATGTGTGTTTGTTAATACTGGACTCGTTTGAAGGTATCACAACGCAGGAAAAACGAATCGCAAATCAAATTGAAGCTAGCGGTAAGAGCTGCGTGTTATTGTTCAATAAATGGGATTTGGTTAAAAAGCTTCCGATGGAACATGCGATGCGAGGAGTGCGCGAAGAGGTGCCTTTCTTAACGCATTGCCCTACTGTGTTTCTCTCAGCTATCAACGGCAGAAATGTGGAGAAAATTTTTCCTCTGATTTTAAAAGTTTATGAGGAGAGATATCGCAGAATTACGACTGGACAGCTCAATAAATTTGTCGAATCGTGCCTGCAAAAATACCATCCGCCTTTACTTAACGGAAAGCGCTTGAGGATTTATTACATGACGCAGGTGCAGTCAGCTCCTCCAAAATTTGTCGTGTTTGTCAATAATCCCATTTTGATGGTTGAAAGCTATCGTAAATATCTAGTCAATCGATTCCGCGAAGCATATCAATTTTCAGGATGCCCGATTGAATTTGAGCTCCGCGGTAAACCAAAGGCGCAATCTATACCTAATAAGCCTGTGCCTGAATTGACAGGAACTGGAAAATCTCCTTTATTGATTGATCAAGTGCAGCCAGTTTAATTTACCCATCTTCTCTATTTTGCAGCTCTGTTTCGTCCATATGGATCGGCAATAATGGTATATCGCTCGTTTTTAAAAAATTGCTAAATTCGTTTTCCCAGTACCTAAGATCGCTGGAGTCGGTGACGCGTATGGATTTCCAGGCTTTAACGACATCGGAAAATGTGCACTCCTCTAATGCTTTATCTTGCAAAATCAAAGAAGCAGCTGTCCTTCTTTCAGTAGACAGATGACTAAAGATTGGGACCCAGGCAAATTTAGCAGGGTAGTCGCGTAGAAAATTTTGTAAATCATGAAGCCGCTCTGCATGACGGGAGTCTAACATCTTTGCCGCTAATAAAAAATATGTCGGTGTTGTGGGTGTATAAATCAGATCTTGCAAACACACTCTCCATAAAGCGTTTGTCGTATGTTCGCTGTTGGCCAAAGTGCATAGAAAATGCCCGGATAGTTCGTGTCGCAAGTGATTTATATGCCAAAATTCTTGTTCTGCCATGGAGTCATGTTCTCTTACAGATTGAATTCGTAATTGGATAGCTGAGCGCATTAGTGTCTTAAATTCTTCTAGATCTAAAAATGGATTATTTAGTTGCTCGACAATCTCTCGTACTTGATTGGCAAGTGGTGTAGTAAATTGCGAACTCATTGAATGAGGAAAGATGGGAAAGACCATTTGGACTCCTGCGGTTAGATGAGGCCAATGTGGATGTGCCTCACAAATCGCTTTATGCTGACGGATAAAGATTATGTAAAGATTTTTGTGGTAACTACGTTAGAAAGACCTATGAGAAGGAGGGTGTTTTAGAGTGTGTGTTTCATCCCAGATCGCTCTAAGCGAGGCTATGACACCGGCCTCATTGAGGTGGTCGATGGAAACTTTCTTAGCTGGAATCGCCTCAAAAATCGGAAGTCTTTCTTGGTAAAGCACTTTTAATGATTCGACAGGATTTTCTTCCGTTACGAAGGTCGTTAGATCGTGTTCAATCATTTTCTTTTGGATGGTCTCAAAGCCTGCGTGTAAGTAAACAAAGTGGCCAAGAGTTTGTAGTAAAGAGACGTTTTGGGGATCTAATACGGTTCCGCCTCCGAGTGCAATGACGGAATCCACGGCTGGATGTAGGCGGAACAATGCTTGGCGTTCTAACTTTCGAAAGTCCTTTTCCCCCAGAGTTTTGAAAAGTTCTCGACCGGAACGTCCTTCTGCTAGAAGTTCATCTAAATCGACAAACGGGCATCTAACTTTTTCTGCGAGCAGTTTGCCAAAATAAGTTTTCCCAGCTCCCGGAAATCCAAAAAAAATCAGGCTCATCGATAAGCTCCTGCTTGGTGAATCATTTGGTTCATTAATTTTATCATAGCAATTGCATCTTTCCCCATCACCTGAATAATCAAAGCCCAAGCAGCGGTCATCAATGCAATGCCAATCCAAGACTTTAAAGACATGCCTAAAAATACGATTTGCACTTGGGGTGCTAAACGATTCGCAATGCCTAAGAATAGATCTGTGAGCAGAAGGCCAATGAGCGCAGGAGCGGCAAGTTGAATGGCTATAGTGAACATAAAGGACATAAGATTAAATACTTGCTTCCAAAATGTTAGATGTTGATTGAAAAATTGAGGATTGACTCCGCCGTCGACTGGGATCAGGAGATATGAGTTTGCTAAGGCATCGAAGAATTGAGCTGGTCCGTCTAAAAGATAAAACACTACGATTAAGACATAATTGTATAATACTCCGATGGAGCCAGTTTGGCTTTGTGTGGTAGGATCGCTGACTTGTAAAGATGAAGACCCTCGGGAATGATCGATCAAAGACCCGGACATTTGTGCGATGAAAAAGGGGGCAGATGCAAAAATAGCTAATATAGCACCGAGCAATAATTCTTTCAGGAAATGCCCCATAAAAAACGTCCCATAAGGGATATTGCCTTTCAAATGTAACAGATTTTGAGGTAAAAATATTGCAACAAGGGAGATAGAAAACATCATTCTCAGCATCATGGGAAGGTTTTTGCTTCCTAAAAACGGAGCTAAGGACATGATTGGAAGAATGCGTGCTAATGTTAGAAAAAAAACGGAAAACACCGTAATAGATTCAATATGAGGCAACGAGAGAAGCAGATTGAGGTAGTTATCTGTTGCATCTAAACTATTCACTATGAACTAGTCCATTTAGGAATTGCGCTAAAGATCGTATTTGTGAATTGTAAAATTTGTTCACCTAGCCAGCCGCCCATAATAATAATTGTAAAAACAGTTGCAAAAAGCTTAATCGTAAACGACAGTGTTTGTTCTTGGATTTGAGTGGCGGCTTGAAAAATAGCCACAAGCAGGCCCAATACCATGGAAATTAAAATGGGCGGTCCGGATAAGATTAAAATCAGGATCAGTGCTTGATAAGAAAGTTGGTAAATTTCACTGCCTATCATTTTGGCTCCGTTATTTGAAGGTAAGCGCAAGTCCTTGAATCAAAACTGTCCAACCATCGATCATAACGAGAAGTAACAATTTGATTGGCAAGGCGATGGTTAAGGGTGATAGCATCATCATCCCCATGGCAAGCAAAATATTAGATACCACTAAGTCGATGACAAAGAAGGGCAGATAGATCAACACTCCAATTTCAAATGCGCTTTTCAATTGACTTAGGATGAATGAGGGGATTAACACAATAAAATCAGTGGTTTTCAATTGTGCTTTGTATGGTTCTGGAAACATCTTTTGACCTAATGCATAAAAACTTCTCATGTGTTTAATCGAACAGTTTTTATGCAAAAAATCACGCAATGGTTCTTTGGTTGCATCGACAACATTTACGATATAAGCAGCAGCGGTGCCGGAAAAAACATCTTGAGGTGGGTTCGTCTCGATTACTCCTTGCCCAGCTGTATACATTTTGAGGCCTGTGGGAAACATAATGTAAATAGTTATTAAAAGAGCAATGCCATTGAGCACTTGATTGGGGGGTGTTTGGTTGACACCTAAGGCGTTGCGCAAAAGAGAAAGCACAACGACGATTTTCATAAAAGAGGTGAGTAGCATGATAGCAAAGGGCAGCATAGATAAGGCTGCCATTACACTGATTTTGGTAATGATTGAGGGATTGGGATTAGGCCCCTGGAGGTCTGCAGCTTGTTGGGCGGCAACTGCAGCTGCAGCTGACACTGGAGAAGCGAGTGGAGCAGTTTGAGCTCTCAAAGGAGAGATCGCGCAAATCAATAATAAAAAAATGTATCGCAGCATTAGTCGTTCTTTTGGAAGGCCTGAAAGGCGATTTCTAAGGCGCGCCACTGCGTTTCGAGTTGCGCGTTGATGATTCCGGCTTCGGTTTCAATCATACATCCACCAGGCTCAATGTCATCTCGGGCTTGAAGGGAGAGATTTTCTAAATGTTCGAATATTTTTTTTATATCATTTCGATGTTGTTCTAGATGCGCTAAGTCTTCATGATTGACATAAATCGCAATTTTTCGATGCTGTGTAACGGGTTTTAATGAAGTCATGACGATGTCCACTATGCGATCGGGATGCAATTTCAGTTCTTCACCCATGATTTTGCGAGCAGCTTTTAATGCCAACGGTAGTATTTTTTTTTGAATATCCTCTCGAATGATTTTGAGTTCTTTGTCGAGGGCTGCGATATGGTGATTGAGTGCAATTAAGCCTTTTTCAAAGCCTTCTTGAAACGCAATTTCTTTTGTTTGCTCGGCTTCTGTGGCAATTTTTAGGGTAAATTCATGTGCTTCTTGTTTTACTTTTTCTAAAACTTGCGCGGCATCGATCAATGTGGAAAATTCATTTGCAGCAACCATTTTAACGCCAGGTGCTGGATGTATGTCTGAACTGGAAAGAAGAGAGAAATATTTCATACATATCTCATTAATTCTAAAACTTGATGCATGATCTCATCGGAGGCTTCGACGGGTTTTGCTTCGCATAATTTATAAAGTGCGGTGCCTCGCCCTATATCCAATTGATGGCAGATAGTCCAAATGAGATCTGCCGATGCATGTGTTAAGGCAAGTCCTAACCGCACGAGTCCTCTTTTGTGCATTGAGTTGCGTAATGTTTCTTCTGTGCCGTCCCAGCGATCAAGTCCAAGCCGGGGAAGCGTATATGGCTCTTTATGGGACCCGATGTGTTGTAAGATCGATTTTTGCTCTTCTGTTAAAAGACTGTAGATTTTTTTAAGGATTTTTGTCTCTACAATTTGACGCAATTCGGCGGCTAAATCGTAAAGAGAGAGGAAATCGATTAAACGGATAAGCTGTTTTTTATGCAATTGCAGCAATTGGTTTAAAGGGGAATCGATAAAACAGCCGGCCGGAAGCGATTGACTCGGTCCGGCAACACTAAATAGCAGTTGCTCTTTTAAATACTGGCGCGCGGGCTCGGTGATGGTTTCTACCGATGTTTTTAAATGCAATGCATCTTTTAGCGTCGCTGCGGTAGATGGGGTGAGTGCGGCGAGAAAAAGCGCCTGTTCTTTTGGGCTATAACTTTTTAAGGTGGGTAAAAACCACGACCAGTGTACGCGTTCGAATACGTTGCTATCTGAAATCTGCTTTAGAGATTCTGTATCGTGGAATGTGGGAATGTCTTGCAGCCATAACCGTTCATGCTCGGGCAAAAATCGGACCAGCTCTTTACTTTTAGGAGCTTGGTGAAGAAAAGCTTTTAAAACTAGCGCGCTTCTTTCATTCATTCGTTAGCCGATGGAGGCGTAAGGGGTTCCTTTTTTTTGATGAGGTGGGGGTAAAAGCGATAAACCATCCAACCGAGCAATCCGGCAAAGAGAAGGTTTAAAAGAATCAAGCTGAAAAAAACTAGCCGAAATTTGCCGAGCGAAGATTTCGTCATGACTATCGACCAAATATTCACGTAACTTTCGTGCATATTTTTAGGACCAATCGGCTCTCCTTCTGCTGTGAGTTGAATATCTGCAATGCGAGAGCGGTCTGATATCACTGATACATTTTCAAAGGCTAGCCCATTGATGCTGCTCGATACAAGCCGTTTGATTTTAGTTTCCATATGACTGTTGGGATCTTCCATGACGCCTTGGTGTTTGACGTAAACAGATGCAGTTGTTTTGGGAGTAGGGGCTCCCGGCATGGCTAAGGCATCTGCGGGGGGGAAAGAGATTTGCACATCGGCGTCGAGTACGCCGTCAATTTTACGAATGATGTTTTTGAGTTCCTCTGCTTGGCCTGCTTGATAACGGATGGTTTCTTCTCGATCAGTCGATACTAAGCCTGATTTTTTAAACAGCGTGAGCAAGGTGGTCCCTTGTTGTCGGGGAAGCCCAACGCGGGTAAGCATAGACATTGCATCCACAGCGCGATCGGCAGCGACATTGATATTGTACATAGCAGCGGCTGCATTGCCTGCAGTTTCAGACACGACGGCTTGTATTTTTTGTGCAGCAACGCCTTTAGATGCAAGATAAACGATGATTTCGTTTGCTTCTCGTTCTTCGAGATTATTTACAATAGATTGGTTGTTTTCGCAGCTTGTTAATATAAATAATCCAATCGCTCCAAGGACATGGACAATATTTCGCAGTCGCAACTTCATTTCAGCACTCCGGTCTTATAGACCCTTATATCATCTGGATCGCTCTTGGTTCAAGTAGAAAAGGATTTCAGCGAGTGCGAATCCATGAAGGACAATTGCCGAATTTTTTACGATAATAATGGAAAATGCCGCACAATCCTGCTCTTAACCATTTTTGTTTGAATATAAAATCGGGAGTAGAACGACGTAAAAAGAAATTCTGCAGCAAGCGATAAAAATTATGGCGGATGAGCTTGCGGATTTCTGGATAGACGATATATTTGAGTATATGGCTCCGTTCGGCAAAAGGGAGGTTGCGTTCTAGCCAAAGAAGACGGCTGCGCCACCAAAAGTAATGATTGTGGGGTTTGCCTCCGGTAAATGAGGCAGAAACTTTATGCCAGACTTTTGCTTCAGGGCTAGTTCTCACTTCAAATCCTTTACGGCGTGCTCGACAGCAAAAATCGGTTTCTTCCCAAAAAAGAAAAAAATTAGGTTCTAAGTAGCCTATGGTATCGGGAACTGAGCGATGCATAAAAAGAGCTGCGCCGCACACATAATCGACCGGTTCGCTCTCGATTACATGGTCGATTTCCCCAGCATGTAAAGACTCAAAATCCGCGCGATCCGGATTCCATTGTCCTCCAAGGTGGTCGATGGTGCATCGATCATGGTAGCGCAAAAGTTTTGCTCCAAATATTTTCGCCGATGGAAATAAGCGGGCAGTGCGAAGGAATTCTTCGAGAAAATTAGGCGCAACAGTGGTATCGTTATTGAGTAATAAAATCCAATCAAAAGATTTGGTTAAAGCCCATTGTATAGCTACGTTGTTTCCCCCTGCGAAGCCGAGGTTTTCTTTTTCTGCAAAAATGACCGTTTTAGGAAATGCAGCTCGAATGGCAGCTACTGATTCATCAGTGGAGCCATTGTCGACTACGGTTATAACCAGCTTTTCGTAAGTACATTTAGATAAAGAGGTTAAGCATTCGAGTGTATCATTTTTCCCATTCCAATTGACCAAGATAATACAAACGCGATCATTCCAACGTCCCATAAGATCTTATACCGTTCGCGATTCAAGAATTGGTTTTGGCTGTGCTTTTACTAAATCCCAGGCTTCCTCTGTTGCGTGCCAAGCACATTGTCGATAAAGTTTGGCAGAGGCCAGCGGGTCTTTGGCCTGAGTGATATCTCGGCCTACGATAATGAGGTCGCTTTTATTTTTTTTCAAAACCTCTTCTATTGTACGATAACGCTGACCTAGGGCGTCTTGGCCTGTTTGTAATTTAACGCCGGGAGTACAGTGGATCATTCCGGGCAGGGCGGTCAATTTTCTCAATGAAATAAATCCCATGACAAAATCACTGTAATGCTCGGCCCATTGGATGGCCTTTTTTACATAAGAGCCTTTAGCTAAAGTTTTAAAAGAACTCATTTCGGCTAATAACAGCAGCCCGAGTCCTTTTGGCTGCCCAATTTGTCTGAGGGCTTCTATGATTCCAGGGCCAGGTAATATGTGGGCATTGATGATATCGGCCCATTCGACAATGCGGTACATGCCCTTGGCGTATTGCAAAGATACTGTCTGCCCGATATCTGCGAATTTGCGATCTTCAAATATTAAAAAATTGTGTTTTTCAGCAAGCGCTTTTAAGCGGCTTCCAAAAGAGGGCGTAAAATTTTCCAGCAAATCTACGTGTGTTTTTAGGATACACAATTCAGATCCGAGCTCATCTGCCGTTTGAAGTAATTGCTCTTGGCAAGTCATGTCTGCGGCAAGAGCTAGATTTGTTTTCTTTACAGCCATGATCTTGAGTAATTTTTTAGCCATCGGATGTTGAGCTAGATTCTCTCTAGCTGCAAAGCTGTAACTGGTTTGCAGTGTCATCTGCGATACGGCGAGCGAGTTTTTCATGCTTTACCAAAATTGTTAATACATCACGTAAAGTACATACAGCGTGCAGCTGTAGACCTTCTTGGGCTATATTGCGTTTTCCGCCTTGTTCTCGATCGATGAGGACGACAGCGTGAGTCACGATTAATTTTTCAGCTCTTAAAGGAACTGCTGTTTCTAAAATGCTTGAACCACTGGTGATTAAATCTTCGACAATTAAGCAGCGGTCATTGACGTTATAAATGCCTTCGATGATTTTTTTTGTTCCATATTGTTTTTGCTCTTTGCGGCGCATCACCATCGGGATGTTATAAGCAATGGACATAACGGTAGCAAACGGTAGAGCTGTGTAGGGGACTCCGCAGATCAAATCGCACGGCGCATTAGCTGCTTTATGAAGATGCTCGCCAATGGCAGTCAGCAATTTGGGCTTAGATACAGCGCGTCTTAAATCGAGATAAATCGGGGAAATCTGCCCGCTTTTCAAAGTAAATGAACCAAATTGGATGGCGCCAATTTCAAACAATTCCAGCACAAGCTGTTCTATGCTCACGGAGATACCTCATAGCAATCAATGGATCCCACATCATCCCTGTTGCACTCATTGCAATCAAGGCGCCGGCTTGCAGCATGTCGTCAAAATGCTCAGGAGCAGTAATGCCGCCGCATCCAAGCAGGCTCAAGCCCAGTTTTTCTTGTGCGATGATTTGGGATGCATTTTGGATAAATGTTAACGCGCGCGTTCGTAAAGCAGCTCCGCATACACCGCTGGTTTGCCGGTCACAGCCTAGGGAAGGACGCAGATATCGATCTGTGACTTTCATACCAATCGAATTGATTCCGCAAATTCCTTTAGCGCCCCCCCTTGCAGCGGCAACGAGCACAGATCGCATGAGCGTGGGATCCATTTCCCCCACCTTTAAAATTAAAGGTGTGGGATGAATGGCGCGCGCTATAGCAGAGGTAAATTGCTGCACGGCTTCTGGAGAAGTATACAAAATACCGCCTGAACGCTCTATATTTGGACATGAAAAATTAGCAGA
>JAJXVT010000044.1 GCA_021781995.1 bacterium
AAAACAAACCGCCGCTTTCTTCCTAACCTGAAGAAAAAACGCCTCTGGGATCCAGAGAAAAACGCCTTCGTCACAGTTCGGCTCTCTATAGCTGCTCTGCGCACGATGGATAAACGTGGAGTCTCCGCAGTCCTCCGTCAAGCGGCAAAAACTGCCTAACAGGCGTGTACACCACAAAAACGATCCTCTCCGCTCCAAAACTGGAGCATAAGCCAGCCCACCGCCGAGGTGCGCTGGCAATTTTTTTTCTACTCGCCGTCGTAACCTTTTGTTTTTGGCTAGTTTACGCCTCCGTATCTCCCAATCTCCCCCTTGCCTCCGATCCCCCTAAACTCTACTCCAATCAGGCCCAGCAAGACCTACGCCTCACCTTTGCCGACGCCATCCGAAAAGCTGAGAAGTCCATCCACCTAGCGATGTTTGGCCTAAGCGACCCCGCTATTTTACACGCCCTCAAATGTAAAAAAATTCCGACTACTATTTATTACGATTCCAATAGTTCTCCCAATCTTTACGGAATCCTCCAAGACGCCCAGCTCCACCCCGTGCGCGGATACGGCCTCATGCATCAAAAAATTTTAATACTCGATGAAGAAACCGTCTTCATCGGTTCCGCCAACATGACAACCGCTTCCCTAACCATGCACGATAACCTCGTCATCGGATTTAAAAATCAAAAACTCGCTCGGTTTTTAATTGAAAATACCCCGCGCGGTCCCGGATACATCAGAACTATGATTGGCGGCCAAGACATAGAACTCTGGCTGCTCCCAGACCCCCGCGGCCATGCAATTCAAGACCTGAGAAAAAAAATCCGTTCTGCGCGCCAGTCCATTCGCATCGCCTTATTTACATTCACTCACCCCCAGCTCATCGAAGAAGTCATCGCCGCACATCAAAAAGGCATTCACGTCAGCGTTGTCATCGACTTACACTCCGGACTCGGCGCTAGCAAAAACGCCATAGAACAACTCAAGCATGCCGGTGTTCGCGTTCTCATGAGCCAAGGCATACAACTACTGCATCACAAATTCATCCTCATCGACGATCATACCCTCATGACGGGATCTGCCAATTGGACAAAAGCCGCCATGTATAAAAATAGCGATTGTTTTGTTTGTCTGCACACCCTCGATGAAAGTCAAAAACAATTCATGAATCGTCTATGGAATCGCATTGAAAGCGAAGCGAAACTTTTGAAAACACCTTCCGCAAAAAAGCCTCATCCGCTATGAATCATAGATATGAACATCTTTTCACTAGCTCTATCCCTTTTCATTTTAATGGACGCAATCGGCAATGTCCCCCTATACATCAGCTTTTTAAAACATCTCCCTCCCGAAAGACAACGCATTGTGATCGTAAGAGAACTCCTCATCGCACTCGGAGTGATTATACTTTTTGCCCTATTAGGCGAAGCTTTAATGGATTTTTTACACATCGACAGCCATACGATCCAAGTTGCCGGCGGCATCATCCTATTTATTTTGAGTTTGAAAATGATTTTCCCACCCAACAAAAACCCCAACGAACGGATGCCCCACAACACCGAACCCCTGGTAGTACCGCTAGCTGTCCCACTCGTAGCTGGCCCAGCAGTCTTAGCTGCAGTTATGATTTACTCCAAACAAGAAACCCACATCTTTGTTCTCTTAGGAGCGATTTTGATCGCTTGGGCAACCTCGCTTGTGATCTTGCTCAGCTCATCACTACTCAAACACATTCTCGGATGGCGCGGCATTACTGCCATGGAAAGACTCATGGGTCTGATCTTAACCCTAATCGCAGTGCAAATGTTCCTGACCGGATTCAGCACCTGTCTGCGGCCGTTGTAAATTATCGACTAAAAATCGCTTACGATGGAACCGATTATTTTGGATGGCAAGCCACACAGCACGGGCCATCCATTCAACAAACCCTCAACACCACATTGAGCCATCTGTTACAACAAACCATACAATGCGAAGCTGCCAGTCGAACCGACCGCGGCGTACACGCACGCGGGCAAATCGTTCAATTCTTCACCAGCAACCACTTCGATCCTCATCGCTTACTCAGAGCCTTAAACGGGAACCTTCCTCCAGCGATCCGCATCTTAGAAATCACCATAGTCCCCAACACTTTTCATCCAACACTTCAAGCAACAGCCAAACACTATTCATATCAAATCTGCAATGGTATAACTCAGCTTCCCTTTTACCAACGCCAAAGCTGGCACTATCCCTATCCCATTGAAATAAAGGCATTGCACCACGTCGCTCAAAGCCTAGTTGGCACTCATGATTTTCAAGCCTTTACCAACCAACCACAACCCGATTCTACCCGCACCATTTTCAATATATCCATTACCCCTCTCGAACACAACCGCCTCCGCATCGATATCATTGGAGACCGCTTCCTTTATAAAATGGCCAGAACCATAGCTGGCACCCTCGCCAACATCGGTTCCGGAAAACTTCCCCAAGACATTATCGAAGAGCTTTTTCAAAACAAAAATCGCTCCCATGCCGGAATCACAGCTCCCGCTAAAGGCCTTACACTCGAGCAAGTATTCTATCCCGCAAATGAATCATTGAAAAGATGAACTACCCCCATTATACTCAAATACCATATGATTACGCGAAATGATCCATGCTGGTGCGGCAGCGGCCAAAAATGGAAAAAATGCCATTATCCGCAACTACCCATCGCCCCAGGCGGGCTACAAGCTAAACACTATTTGCGAGATTTTGGCATTATGCTCAAGACCCCCGAGCAAATTGATAAAATTCGCAATGCATGCAAAGTCACCGCTCAAATTTTAGACGAACTATGCAAACACGCAAAAGAAGGCGTCACTACACTAGAGCTAGACGAATTATCGCGAAAGCTTCACAAACAAGCCCGCGCCATTCCCGCCCCGCTAAACTACGGACACCCTCCATATCCTAAGACCATTTGCACCTCGCTCAACGAAGTCATTTGCCACGGCATTCCCGACACGCGCCCCCTTCAGAAAGGAGACATCCTTAACATTGACGTTTCGTGCATTGTAGACGGATATTTTGGCGACGCCAGCCGCATGGTAACCATCGAACCCATCGCTCAAGACAAACGCCTCGTCGTCGACGTCTCGCAAGAATGTTTAAATTTAGCTATCGCCGTCTGCAAACCCGGCGCATTGATTTGCGAAATTGGAGACGCTATTGAAACATATGCAGTAGCCAAAGGCTGCTCCGTCGTCAATCAGTTTGTCGGCCACGGAGTCGGCATTGCCTTTCACGAGCCCCCTGAAATCCCCCATCACTACAATAAAAATAAAATCCCGATGGCTCCCGGCATGACCTTTACCATCGAACCTATGATCAACGCTGGCGTAAGAGAAGGAATTATAGACCCCGCAGATCATTGGACTGTCCGTACAAAAGATGGCAAACCCTCAGCGCAGTGGGAGCACACCATTTTGATCACCGAACAAGGCCACGAAATTCTAACGAGGTAATTGCAAAACTGCTTTGCCTGGAAAAGAGGAAAAGGGACGAAAATGTCCTCAAAAGGGCGATTTTAACGGGGAAATGAGTTTTGCAATTGCCTCTAACCCTAAGAAACGACATCTATTGAAACAGATCTCGCTGCTCTGGGACGGTTTTCTTAACTACTTTTTTTTTACACGAGGCGAAATCGCCGAAGCAGAAAGGTCTTTTTCTTTGGCCATTAGCTGAGAAACCACCTCTTGCAACTGGCGATTTTCCAGATCCAAATCGCGGTTAATCTCTTCTAATTTTGCCAGTTCCTCCCGTACAACAACAGCAAGAGGATCCACATCGAGAGTCTTATTTTCCAACTCGCGCTTAACAGTTTGAAACTCAGTATCCGTATGGAATAACTGAGCGCGCGTTTCATGCAATACTTTGTTTTTTTCCTCAAATTGCTCGCGTAACTGCTGATACATCGCATCTGTATTAGCATGTTGAGCCAGATGTCCGCGCAACTGCTCAATTTGCTCTAACAAATGAGTCCTTTCATTAGATAAAACAACCACCTGCTCATCCGATAACACACCAGGCGAGTTTACACGGTCAATCAACTGTGCATTTTCCGCTTCCAAAGCAACTAGCCTCGCAGCTTTTTGCTGCACGTCCATCTCAGCAATACCAAGCCGCTCCCGCAAAAAATTGCGCTCTTGCTGAACCTGCTGCAACCCCTGATTTTCCTTTGTGAGCACCTGCAATTGATGAGATAACTGCTCAACCTGAGACGCATTCATCTCAGCATCGCGCTTAACAAAAGACATTTCCTCTACCAATCCCTCTCGATCCGCGCTCATAGCAGCAATTTTGCCTTCAAATTCAACAGCCCGTTGAGACTCTTTAGCATGAAGCCTAGCCAACGTTTCATTGATCAAACGCGTTTGCTCTTCTTTACAGCGAACTTCATTGATCTCCGAAAACAGCTCCTGATTTTGCTGTGCTAATATACTGTCATTTTTCACACGCAAAAGTTCAGTGGAAGCAGCATCCAAATTTGCCGATAACTCCGCAATCTTATGAGATAAATGCACCGTTTCATCAAACAGAGTTTCCTTTTCCTCCGCCGATTTCGCCGAGCTCTTGCGCAAAACCTCATTTAAAACCTGCAAAGCCGAGTATTCCGAGCGCAATTCCTCTAAATCTCTAGAAAGAACCTCAATTTTAGAATTGGCACCCACTAATTCCTGACTCGACAATTCCTTATGCCGTCCGATCTCATCTTCCAGATTTTCAATTGTTTGTTGACCCGCCCCAATTCGTTGCGATAGCGAATGCAGCAAACTACTTCCCTCCTCGAAAGACTGACCCGCAATCAGCAGGGCAAATGCCAAAGAGCCCTCTAAACCAAACTGCGTAGCATGGCTAACCGCACCATAAGAATGCGTAAATAAAGCTGCCATTGCCAAAAACAGCAAAGCATAAGCACATCCGCGCATCTGCCATCTTGCACATAAAAACAGCCCAACCGCGCCAATTACCAACAAATCATAAGGAAACGCCCCCGTCACATTTGCACCGATTGCCAACGTTGCAAGCAGCGACAACGGACCCAAAAGCTGAAGAAGATGAAGATCTCCCTCCAAGCCGCTGAATAAAGAGCGCAATTTTGCTATCATAATAATTCCAATCCCCTAGCTACAGTCAAAAGCCCCCGTTCTAATCGGGGAAAATCAAAATGTTCATTGGGAGCGTGAATTAAGTCCGTTACCAGCCCGTAACCCATCCCCACAATATCTGCTCCAGCCGCTCGCGCAAGCGCCCCGACGATCGGCACCGACGCCCCCGAAAGCACCCTTTTACACGGCCTGCGCATCACCTCTTCCGAAGCTAACCCAATCGCTTGAGCCAACCTCGATGACAAATTTGCCCGATACGCCGCAGCGCCGCGGTTTAAATCCACGTCGATTTTCATCCCCCGAGGACACCGCCCCTTCAAAAACCGCGCAATCTTATGCCCGACATCATCAGGATCTTGGCCCGGAACCAATCGGCACGACAATTTAGCAACCGTTTTTGCCGGGATCACCGTTTTAAATCCGCTACCCGCGTAACCACCCGCGATCCCATTGATCTCCAATACCGGCCGCAGTAAATTCGCCTCAGATAAACTCCTTCCCTTTTCTCCGCCAAACGCCTCTATACCAGCCTCTTTTGCATAGCGCAAAATATCCTCGTCGCGACCAAAAGATCGGATTTCTTCAGCAGTCGGTTCCCGTACACCATCATAAAATCCATCTACAGCAACACGACCCTCACAATCATACAACGACGCCAACAATTCCGCCATTGCTCGATTCGGATTATAGGCAATTCCACCATATATACCCGAATGCAAATCCCCATTTGAGCCCGTCAACGACACACTCAACGTCATGATGCCGCGCGCCCCCAAGTTGATCGCAGGCGTTTTTTCATCATACGAATCGTAGTCGACCACCAGCAAAGAATCCGCCCTCAAACGCTTTTGCATCCGCGGCAGCGCATCCGCCAACCCCTCGCTACCCGACTCCTCTTCCCCCTCGATACAGAATTTCACATTTATGGGCAACCCTCCATGCAAAGATCGAAGCATCTTCATTGCGCACATAGCATAAAAGATCTGCCCCTTATCGTCGACAGCCCCCCGCGCAAATACCTTCCCATCGCGCTCCGTCGCCTCAAATGGAGGACTTTTCCACAATTCCAACGGATCCACCGGC
The DNA here is from genome assembly GCA_021781995.1 of bacterium. Classification (GTDB taxonomy): domain Bacteria; phylum Chlamydiota; class Chlamydiia; order Chlamydiales; family SM23-39; genus CAITMJ01. Next base: position 6,209 of record JAJXVT010000044.1, read on the forward strand.
TGCACATCATAATGACCATAAATTAAAAGCATTGGCCGATCAGATCCTGCCGAAAGATCTTCGCCCCAAACAACCGGATGGCCCGATGTTTCCACCAACTCGGCCCCAAAACCGCACGATTGCAAATACAACACCACCCACTTCGCACAAGCGCGCACCTGTTTTGCATATTGCAGCTCAGAACTAATCGATTGAAAAGCCAAAAACTCGAAATAATCCTTTCGAATACAATCGCGATTTTCCCCAATCCAACGCCGATACGCATCCATCATTGAGACTCCTCTTTAGCACGGCGATCGTCAAACACTTGAGCCGCGCTATCCACCAAATACGATGCCAAAACCTCATCCCCCTCATACGCCATCTCCACTTCCATCTTCCCCCCCTTCGAAGGCGCAGTACAAGTGATCAACACATAACACGCATATCGATCCTTCAATCCTTTTTTGATGACCTCCAAAGACGGTTCCCCTGCGCTTTGCTTTAATTTGACAACAGCTTTTCTCATTCGACCCCGCAAGATATTGAGAAGTTATTCAAAAAACTACTACACACAAATAAATTACAGCAGCTTTCCGATTTCTTCCTCGAGATGGATCGCACAAACCTTTGTTTTAACGCAACTAAAAACCTTGACAACACGAGTTAAATTTTTGAATAATAGAGCCAATTGCAAAACTGCTTTACCAGAGAAAATCCATGAAAATTGCAAAGCGAATCGCCCTCTTCCTTCTCCTCAACTTCCTTGTGGTAGTGATGATTTCGTTTATCTTAAATCTATTCCACATCCGTCCCTTTTTGACAGCCTATGGAATGGATTTAAAATCGCTGGCTATTTTTTGCGCCGTTTGGGGTATGGCAGGAGCCTTGATTTCCCTTAGCATGTCGCGCATCATGGCCAAATGGATGATGGGCGTTCGCGTTATAGATCCCACAGCCGCCTCGACTGCAGAAAGACATCTCGTAGACACCGTTTACTCCCTAGCTCGCCAAGCTAGACTCTCCCACATGCCCCAAGTTGGCATCTTTCAATCCCCCGAAGTCAACGCATTTGCTACCGGTCCCTCGCAAAAACGCTCACTTGTCGCAGTCTCTTCAGGCCTGTTAAACCGCATGGCAGATGCCGACGTCAGAGCCGTATTAGCCCATGAAATTTCCCACATTGCCAACGGAGACATGGTCACCATGACCCTACTTCAAGGCGTCATCAACGCCTTTGTCATGTTTCTTGCACGCATCCTTGCCTATGCCATTTCCGGTCTAGGAAAAAATCGCAGCGACAGTTCCAGTTCCTCCGGCAGCTACGGCACCTATATGGCCCTGACATTTCTCTTTGAAATCGTCTTTATGATCCTAGGATCCCTTGTCGTCTGCGCCTATTCACGAGCTAGAGAATATCGAGCCGACGCCGGCGGCGCGCGCCTTGCCGGAGCTACCAACATGATCTCTGCCCTCGAAACACTCCGTTCATTACAGCAGATACGCGATCCCCGCACCGAAAATCCAGCCATCGCCGCATTTAAAATCTCCCACCCATCAAAAAAAGGATTGCTCCACCTATTTGCAACTCATCCCAGCCTCGACGATCGCATCGCCCGCCTGCGCCAGTTGTAAAAAAGTATCTGAGCCAATTGCAAATTGCCTTGCTCAGAACAGCCGTTTATCATGCAAAAAAACACCCCAATCAGCTATACTCCTGCCCATTATGAAACAAACTGTCGCCGTCGGCATGTCTGGAGGAGTCGACTCCTCCGTTTCTGCTTTACTTCTGAAACAACAAGGCTATCAAGTCATCGGCCTTTTCATGAAAAATTGGGAAGAAAATGACGAAACAGGCCGTTGCAAAGCATCTAAAGAATTCGATGACGTCGCCGCCGTGTGCGATAAAATCGGCATCCCCTATTACAGCATCAACTTTATAGAAGAATACAAATCACTAGTATTCAACGACTTTTTAAAGACAATTCAAGCAGGATTTACCCCCAATCCCGACATACTCTGCAATCGCGAGATCAAATTCGACGTATTTCTTACCAAAGCCAAAGAAATAGGAGCCGATCTACTAGCAACAGGCCACTATTGCCAAACCGACGGACACGGCCATCTCCTAAAAGGCCTAGACCCCAATAAAGACCAAAGTTATTTTTTACATGCAGTCAAAAACCACGCCCTTGAAACCGTGCTTTTTCCCATCGGCCATTTGCACAAAACCCAAGTGAGAGAAATTGCTCGGGCAAACGGCCTTTCCACCGCCGAAAAAAAAGATAGCACCGGCATTTGCTTCATTGGCAAACGAGATTTCAAGCCCTTTTTATCACAATATATCGGCATTCAAAAAGGCCCCTTTAAAACACTCGACGGCCAAGTAGTTGGAGAACATGACGGCATGGCTTTTTATACAATTGGCCAGAGAAAAGGAATGGGACTTGGCGGCGAAGGCGACGCCTGGTTTGTCGTTGGCAAAGACATCCAACACAACATTGTCTATGTCGAGCGAGGAGCAGATCATCCCGCCCTTTACGCCACAGAGCTCATCGCCGATCAAATCACTTGGATCAAAGAGATTCCCTCCGCATATCCATATCGCTGCACGGCAAAAATTCGTTATCGCCAGGAAGATCAACCCTGTTTTATCGAACCACTCGAAAACGATCGTTTTCTCGTAAAGTTTGATACAGCGCAAAGAGCAATTAGCCCAGGACAATCGGTTGTATTTTACCAAGATCAGCTATGTCTTGGCGGCGGCTGCATAAAAACCAGTCATCACAGCCCCCAACTCGTTTATTAAATATTTTACTCTTCATTTCTTCCAAAGTATTTTCAACAAAAAAAAACAATTGCAGTTGATTTATTGCAACCCATTCAATAAACTGGCTCAAAAAAATTATCGCCATGTCGATAAATAATTTTTCCATTCCATCGGTGGCAGCTATCGCAAATTCCGCTGGAATAAAACCATTAAACAATAATCTATGGAACACAGATGACATTTTCAAATCCTTCTGATTTTTCTTCCCTTCCCTGGCTGACAGCACAGCCGCCCCGGGGAAACTTTTTTCAATATAAATCTCCCTTCCCGATGTCATGGAGTTGCCCCATGCCGTCGCCGCTCCCACCTATGCCTCCGCTAAGAACGTTTGCAGGACGCATCACAGCTCCCGCTACAAACCCACTTGGCAATACAAGATGGCAAATACCCAACGTTCCGCCCTCTTTCCCGCCAACCTTACCATCTATGGGCTCGTTTACAATGGACACTGTCCCAGCAATCGCAACTCCACAATCCTGGAGATCGGCTGCAACACCACCATCTACCTGGCAACAATCAACCTTTCCCCCTTTTCATCCCACTCCAAAGCTACCACCGCTGGATCTACCAAACCTAGATTCACTCTTTCCCAATGGATCAGTAAAACACGAGCTATGCGCTCTCACACATGCAGGCGTCCAAAAACAATTGCACCGCCTGCAAGCAGCCGCAACCTTGCCCCCGACGCACGGGCCTTTATCATTGCAAGACCTCGCGCTAAAAAGCTACCTAACAGGAGGATTTTCGGCGATAACATGGAAAACAACCCAACCACCCTATTTTTCGGCAACCCGATCCCCATCCACAGAGAGCTATTTAACGCTACCCCAGCAGCGGACAGTCTTTTTCCCAATGCCATCGCAAGACTACTCTGTTACTCGCAAAGCCCCCAGCGCTTACGATCAGCTACAAGGAACTATTCCGACAAACCCATTCCTTGCCTCAGACCCTCTCTTTAGCGCCAGAGCCAAAGGCAATGACGCGCTTCGACAAATGGCCATGAAAAAAATCCAGCCCAGCAAAACATACATGTCCCCTTTAGAAGAAAAAACATGGCGCTCTTATTTCACAACAACGTTCCCAAGCGCTCAGAACCCACAAGCCTTAGCTCCGCTCTTAGAGCAAATGCAACACTTAGATCGCATGACGCCAGCTGCGCGCCGCGTGTTATTCAATCAATTTGCCGAAGCACAAGCGCCAAGACCATTCACCACAAAAGCGCTTCCTTCTTGGAACGAGCTCATCGCCCGAAGACCTACAAAATCCACACAAGGCCCCGTATGGCATGACTACAAAGTTACTGCCTTTGCAAAAAAACTCAGTTGGGCAATTTCCCATATGGGAATGACTGATAGTGATTTATCATTTGAACAGCGAGAACAAATTGCGCAGCTAACACGCCCCAGTTCGCGCCTATTATGTTTACCAGGGAAAGACGACCTCGGCTTAAGCTTCATCAACGGCATGAACACATCACAAACAGAATTCATGTCCCACACTCACTATACACATCAATTTGCTTCCGAATATCAATTATTTGGAGTCTACAACCATTCCAATTGGGTCGGCATAGATACATTAGAATGTCTATTCAATTTCGCGGGGTATTCGCCCAATACAAAAGAGCTGTTGCACCTACAATGGTTTGACTTTTTTGCCAAGCATGCAAATCCCTCCGACAAATTCCTTCAATTTTGCCATAGCCAAGGGGCGATCCACACATACAACGCACTCATCGATCTACCGCAGCAATTGCGCGATCG
>JAJXVT010000008.1 GCA_021781995.1 bacterium
GCCACCCTCGTTCTCCTCCTAAAGACCAAACTCGTTTTTGCACTTGTTCTATAGGACAAGAAAAAGCACAGGTGCGCTTATCTCTTAAGATGCCAAATCGAGGAACCTGAACGTAAATGGAAAGATCCGGATTTAAAGTGGAGCCGCTTAAAGTGTCTTTCCAGCTTGAAGGCACCCAATCTTCTTCGATGCGAGTAAAAGCGAGTTGAACGGCTTCTTCGTAATGGAGTAGTTTTCTCGGGAAAAGTGTTGTGATCTGATGTTCTTTGCACACGACGTTATTCATTAAACTTTCGACAAGGAAACGGGCTAGTGAAAAGCTTGTACTGGTTACAAAAAATAGCCAATACGAAGAAAGGCGTGGGGTAAGAACAGGAACCGTGTAGATTTTTCTTTTTAACCCTCTGATTTGAGCGAATTGCAATAAAAGCTCTTTGTAACTCATGATATCGGGCCCTCCAATTTCAAAAGATCGGTTAAAACAGGCTGGATTGCCAAGGGCCAGAGTTAAATAAGTTAGAACATCCCTTACTGCGATGGGTTGAGTTAAATTGTTAAGCCATTTTGGAGCAATCATAATGGGTAGTTTTTCAACCAAATCTCGGATGATTTCAAAGGAAGCGCTTCCAGAGCCAATGATGATGCCCGCCATCAAGATAGTCACAGGGATTTTTCCCATCTTGAGGATTTCTCCTACTTTTTTTCTTGAGGTCAGGTGACGAGAAAGGTGCTCTTCATTGGAAAGACCGCTTAAGTAGATGATTTGTTTCGCTTGCGTGGTTGCCAAGCGACTCACAAAATTTTTTGCAGATGCGGCTTCTAATTCAGAGAATTTTTGCGAATAACTCATTGAATGAACTAGATAGTAGGCTGCATCAATATCTGCTGGAATTTTCAGCAAAGAGGACGGGTCAAGCAAATCGGCTTCAATGACATGTAGTTGGGAGAGAGATTGTTGGGGAGTTTCAATTCGATAGCGGCTTCTTACTAGAGCATAGACTTCATGCCCCTCTTCTATTAAACGAGGAAGTAAACGCGTGCCAATATAACCATTGGCTCCAGTTAGTAAAATTTTCATAAATGCATCTGTGAGCCAATTGCAAAACTGCTTTGCCCGTTCAAAGCGCCCTTTCGAGGGCAAAGTAGTTTTGCAATTGGCTTTTGTGTATAAAGTTATGTTGAAACAGAGAGGATATTCCTGTAAAGGAGTATAATATTTGTAGTTGGCAAATTGGAAGATAGGAAGAAGACATATCGAATCTCGCTCAATTTATCGTTGGCTTTACATCGATTTTAATAGTTTTTTTGCTAGTGTTGAGCAGCAGCTGGATCCTAATTTGCGCGGAAAACCGGTGGCTGTAATGTCTGTTCCGAGCGATGCTACATGTGTGATAGCGGCAAGTTATGAAGCCAAAGCCTTCGGAGTAAAAACTGGGGTTCCAATTTATGAAGCTAAACGCATGTGTCCTGGTTTGAAGTGTGTGTTGGCGCGCTATGATTCCTATTCAGAATTTCATGAAAACATTTTGATTGAGATCGAACGTCATTTGCCAATTTCAAGGGTGTGTTCGATTGATGAGGTGGCGTGTGAGTTGATGGATAATGAAAATAGCATCTCTAGGGCTACTGCAATTGCCAAAAAAATTAAAGGGGGGCTAGCTAGTAATGTGGGCGCGTTCGTGAAATGCTCAATAGGGATCGCTCCTAATTGTTATTTGGCGAAGATTGCGACTGATATGCAAAAACCCGATGGTTTGACGTTTATCGGTTTGGAGGATTTGCCGCAAAAACTTTATCAACTCGATTTACGAGACCTTCCAGGCGTCGGAGCAAATATGGAATTGAAGTTGCGCAAACAGGGGATTTGCGATTTAAGGGCGCTTTGTCAATTAGATTTGCAGCAAATACGAAAAGTTTGGGGTGGGGTGCTTGGCGAAAAGATGTGGTACCATTTACAAGGCATCCATATAGACGAGCCGAAGACCAAGCGGTCTAGTTTAAGCCATAGTCGTGTGATGGCGCCAGAGTTGCGCGGGTTTGCGCAAGCGCGTATGGTGGCAACTGACCTTGCTCTTAAATGCACAGGTCGATTGCGCCGGGAAAATTTGGCGGCGTCATGCATTGAGTTTTTATGTCATATGGAATCTGGGGAAGTTTTTGACGCTCATCGAAAGTGCAATCCAGCGAGCGATAGTTTTACGTTTCTTCGATTGCTCGATCAGATGTGGCAAGAAATGACGAATTTGCATTTACAAAAAAAAATCAAAAAAATCGCAATTGTTCTGTCGAATTTTTCAGATTATAAAGAGCTACAGCTTGATCTTTTCGCAAAAGAAGGGGATCATAAACACAAGGCCAATCGTATGTCATTTGCTTTGGATGCGATTCATAAACGTTATGGCGAGCACTCCATTACTTTAGGGGGTGTGCGGAAAAGTAGTTCTTAATCCCTTCAAAATAAGCGCGAGCTACTTGCTGCAGGCGGTTGGTGCGAGCTGAAGGATTATTCTCAGATAGGACGTATGCTTCCTGTTGATTGTTTTGTACTAAGGTTTCTCCGTAGCACAAAGGACTGCGAATTAGACGAGTGAGGGCCAAATTACGGCAATAAACTCCTGGAGCTTGTAAAAGGCAGGCATTTTCAATATAGGAGGCTTCGTCTTTGGATGTAATCAAAGGTACGCCTAAATGTCGGACGAATTCTTGCGTGATATATTGGCTCAATTCTAAAGATTCTGCTATGCAATCAGTTAGCAGCAATCGTAAAAACTCATATCGATCTTCTGTTTTTTTTAATTCATCAGGTCCAAAGGCGCCAGGAATAAATGCTAAATTGTAATTGGATTGAGTGAGTAATAGTCCTTCGGCTTTTTCGGATTTATTTAAGTGAGCGTTGTAATGAATGATTAGAGTAATATCAGGACGAAATTGATTGATGTTTTCTGCACGTTTTTTTAAATCTTCTGTGTTGTAATGTGTGCGAAAAATTTTAGAAGGATTTTCGGTTGGAAAATCTCGATGTTTTTGTTGCCATTGAAAGAAATCTTCTTCCAGCGCGCCTTTGCCTATCTGGGGTCTAGAGATGAAAACGATCGCCCCTTCTGTTTCTAATAGTGTTTTTAGATAGACAGCCGTTAAATAGGTGAGATCACCTTCAGAGAAATAAATGGCTTGATTATTATTTGTTTGCGCTGCTGGGATTTTGACAAAGCGTTCTTCTAGCTCAGAGAGTTGTCCGCCAAAATGCCCAGGATCTATTGCAATTTTAACGCCGTTTAATCTTTTTTTTATGGAAATATTCTGCAAGTCTTTTTGGAGTAACTGAAAAAATATTGGTTTTTGCAACAATTGTAAATTGTCTGATAAATCGATGCCGCCGGTGATGAATTCTTCTCGTTGTGTCGATGTCTCTGCTACCTGTTGTTTGAAATATAAGACGTAATCTATTTGCTGTTGATTGAAATCTCCTATGTACAAAGCTTGTGGTGTTAGTCGATAAAAGATATTAACTTCTTTGCTTTTTATGAGAAATTGAGAAATTTTTTTGTTTGCAGATTCGTACGTTATTTTATGCTGATAAGAATCGAAATCGTGGAAATCGACTGAAATTAGATTGGTTAGAAAAATAAAAAATATGAGAACTATGTATCGGACAATCATAAAACTACATCAGCGGAAAGACGTGATCCCCTCTACTCTTGCACTTTCAGAGTAGAGGGTAAATTAAAATTTTACTTTACGTCTACGCAGTCCTTGGTAGTCTCTTTGTCAGATTTCGTCACTTGTCCCAGATATTGAGGCAATTCTAATCCTGCCATTGACGCTACATCGTGCAATGCTGGCAACGCCTTCACAAATTGGCTAATAAAATTCGAAGTAGACGATCCCTTGCTAGAATCTGCGGAATGATTGCCGCTATCCCAGACTGTGATCTTATCAATTTTGATATTCTTAATTGCTTCAACCTGCAGCTTAACAACTTCTTCGAGCTTCTCGATCAAAAGCATAGTCGACGCACTTTTGGCATCATCGCCGCAGGCTTCAACGAGTAGCTTATAACCTTTAGCCTTTGCATCCAATAATTTCTGGATCCCTTCGGCTTCAGCCTGCTTAATTGCTAAAATTGCTTCAGCTTCTCCTCGAGCAATCAACACTCTGCTCTGAGCCTCGGCTTCAGCCTCGATCTGGATTTTTTTCTTTTTAATCTCCTGAGGAACGACCTGTTCTGCTTCGAGAAGTTGCGCTTGAGCAAGAGCTCGAGCTCGTTGAATCTCGGTCTCTGCTTGTTGTTTTGCCACTTGACTGCGGCGAGTTGCATCCGCTTCCTTTTCCGCCAATGCGGCGTTTGTCAATGCGATATGCGCTTTTGATTCGTTTTCTCCTTGCACAGCTTCAGCATGAAAAGAGGCAACCGAAATTCGGCGATCCTTTTCAGCTAGAGCCTTCCCGATGTCTCCCTGCTTTTCCTGTTCCGCAACATCCACTTTCGCCTGATTCACAGCTGTAGCAGAAGCTTTCTTACCAATGCTCTCGATATATTCAGATTCGTCTGTAATATCTGTAATGTTGACATTAAGAAGAGTTAATCCAATCTTATGCAATTCAGGTTCGATATTCTTTTTAATCGATTCTAAAAATCGCTCTCGATCCTGGTTGATCTCTTCAATGCGAAGCGATGCGACAGTTAAACGCAACTGTCCCACGATGATTTCCGTCGCCATCGATTCAATCCCCCGGTGATCTAAATCCAAAAGGCGTACTGCGGCATTGTTCATGATATCTGGAGTGATGCCGATTGCGACAGTAAACGTACTAGGCACGTTCACGCGGATATTTTGATGAGAAAGCGCGCCTTTCAAAGGGATGTGAATATTGCGCGGGGTCAAGTCAAGAAAAGCTGATCCCTGAATCAAAGGCCATACAAAAGTACCTCCTCCGTGATAACATTGCACCGTTTTGCTTCCGCCGACTCTTCCATAAACCACGAGGATCTTATTCGATGGGCATCTGCGGTACAGTTTTGAGAGAAAATAAACCACAGAGAAAAGAAATAAAGGAAACAGAATAAGCGTTGAGCTTAAATATGAAATATTCATTGGGGTACCTATTGAATTGGGACGACAAACACTGTCTTGTCGTCTATTTTTTTTAAGACCTGTACTTGGGTAAATGAAACGATCTCTTCTCCTGAATAAGAGACCGCGTCAATGTCATATGTGAGGTCGTGTAACGAAAGTGAAATTTTGCCAACGCCCCCTTTGGGAATGCGCTGATAAACCGTGGCTGTTTTGCCAACAACATCATCAATGTGAAAAACGGATCCAGAACTATGCAGTTTTTTAGCAGCCCTAAAAATAAGGGCCGTCATAATTAAAGCAAGCATCCCACCGCCAAAAGCGATTATACTCGCAGGCAATATCGAAAGATGAAATTCTTGTCTGCAGGTCAATCCTACCCATCCAAACATCATCAAAAAGCCGGTCAAGGCCTGTTTAGACATCCATTTAAATTTGCCGATATCGGCTCCATCATTCATATCATCATGAGAGCTTCCGCCCATAAAAGTAAGCAAAAGTTGAAGCGCAAACAGAAACGATCCTAAAAGAGCAAAGCACCAAAAGATAGGGTCTTGATCGATGAGTTTGTCAAAAGAGTCAAGTAATTTCAGCATAGTACGCTATTTTCAGCGGCTATTATTCTAACCTTGATCCGCAAAAAAAGTATACTGAAAAACTGTCCGATGTCAAACATTTCGATGAGTTCTTTGATTGCTAAAAATGTTGCTATTATGTTAAGATCCCGTGACACATCCCCACTAGTGGGGGGATGTAGATAAGACGAACATTTGCAAAGGGAGTGTGTTATGATTAACCCAGTTTCGAATAACTCTGGTCTTTCAGCCTATTTTACATTAGGCGTGCAAGGAATATCTGGAGCAGTAGCTCAAATTGCAAGAAATGTTGCCCGAGTAGCGATTCCTGCTCTTGTACTTGCAGTAGCTTGTCAGGCAAAAAGCGTTGAGGCTGGTCCTATTGCTTATGCAGCATGCATGGCAGGATGTGCAGCGATGCCCCCCATTTGTGCAGCCGGTGGATGGGCAGCTTGCTTAGCAGCTCTTGCGGCGCCAACCCCTTAAATTAAGGATCTATGCAAGCATTAGAAGAAAATAAGACAAAAGATATTTTGCGCTTCATTCGGGTAGCGATTTTGCGCCCCGAGCAAATGAATGCATTACTGCCTCAGATTACGCAATCATTAATCAGCGGCACAGAGCATGCGGCGAATGCAGACAAAATTAAAGCAGCAGCTCATGAACAGATTTTGAGCGATCAGCATCTGGAACAATTCATTCCTCTTGTGGAGCAGCTTTTTACACATGATGAAATCAAGCGGCTGATTGCGTTTTATGAGGATGACGCTGTCGAGAAGTATTTCAAAAATGGAGCCCTTCTTGGCCCCTCTATCTATTCATCTTTTGCAAAGGTTATTCAATCGAATTTACCATCTGTATAAGAAACTATAATCTCGATTTTGCTCATTTTTATGGCTGTTCGTAAAACCCATCTTGTCAAGATGGGTTCGTTAGACTTCTTTTGCAACTAAAATTTTAGCATACTTATTCGTCTCCAATCACGGAGGAACAGTGAAATTTGGACAGAAACTTCTCCGTAATGGGATAGAAAGAATCGTGAACGATTTATAAAAACTTTAGCGGCTCCGCGGCTTAGCGTTGCGTTAAATCTTCGTAACCACTGAGTTTCGAGAGAGGTTCATTTATGCTTTCTGTGTTTTTTTTGGCCCCCCCCCCAAAAAAAAACTCCTCATCACAATAACTAATTTCTAATATAAGGCTTCCAATATTCTAAATATTCTTTAGGATGATATTTTTCTAAAAAATTAAGGATTTCATAATTTTTTTGAAAATTAAATGCTTTATAGTGTTCTAACATCAATTGAGGGTTTGAGTCTCTAGGAAGCCTAACTTCTTGAAAATATTTCTCATCTCTGTGGGCATAGTGATTAATACGAATGAATTTTGAATGGTGTAGCCCATCATTTGAAATCAAATCGATTCCATGAAATGTAAATGTTTTCTCATCATCTCCATTGACGTAGAAGGAATTCTCAATTAGAGGGCAAAAATGTTGCGTCCATAATTGATCAATTACTGCATATTCAGATCTAATGATGCTTTTTCCTACAGCATTTCTTGAATGAGATTTCGCAGCAGACCATATTAACCGTGAAAGCATCGGTTCGCCATCTGCAAGCGTAACGTAAGAAGTTCCAAAATGATACCAATTAGCATACACTGCTTGTGCATGTGCAAATCTTTTTTCTAAGCATTCCGGTATCGATCTATCTTGCAGTGGAAGAACAAACTCATCTGAATCGATCAACGCTATCCATTTAGCAACTCCAATAGCTCTTTTTAGTCCATCTTGGAACGCTCTATTTTGATCCACTGTCCAATCAGGTTTCCCAGCAGGCCAGGCAAATACTTCTACAAGACCACTTTCTATATAAGGGGCTAACTCAGATTGCCAATCATCTGTGCTAGCATCGTCATATAACCAAAAATGATCAACGCCAGCTACTCTATGATATTCTACCCATTCTTTAATAAAAGGAGCGCAGTTTCGAAACATGGATGCAATAGCAACTTCGTATTCATAAGGAAATAATTGCGCGGAAATAAATTGAAAAACAAACAAGATAAGTGATCGGCAGTGCACTTTAAAACTCCTGATTTGATTTTGATTCAACTATACTCGTTCCGTTCGAAAACCCCTACGAAAACTTAAATTGAAAGCTCTTACAAATCAAATAAAAAATTGAGAACAATATTGCATTTAATATTAATCTCAATTTTTTCTTCGATTGGAGATGCTTTGAATCAGTTTGCGTTTGGATATCTTTCAAACGGATCGAGTATACCTAGGAATTGTGAGGGAGTTGTAAAGCTCTGCTGAGCGAAAAATCTCCCTTTTATGTGATTCGAAATATCTCGAAAATTCGGGTGCTCTTATTGTTTAGGGTTGACCTAGGGAGTTTTATTCGCCGATCCCAAGCTCGAAAATCTCCCTGTTGGAACGCGCGATATCGATTCGTTGATCCCCAGAAGGGTTCCTGAGATTTCTAAGAAGAACATCGCCAGATATCTCAATGAAGCGGGCTTTACTCATGTTTTCAAGGATCTCTATGGGATCTGGTACGTAGCCACGCAGCTGGGAGACTTTTCCGAGCAGGCGCTTGCTGAATTTGCTTTCCTCTCTAAACAGCACCCCAAATGCCTCAGACATTTCAGAAGCAATTGTCAAACTGGATAAATCAAGCTTCTCCCGCTGAATGGTCTAAGCTAGAGACTCAGGACCCATCTGGAAAGCTGAAAAAACTAGGTTTTGAACGCATTGTAAAGAAGCTGCTAACCTTTTAGCCAATAGAGATAGAAATGAATAAATGGTTTATATCTGATACACACTTTTCTCACGCCAATATCATCCGTTATACTGGACGCCCTTTTCAATCTGTAAACGAGATGGATGACCTTTAATGCGAACGCGGGCGCGGTAAGAAACTATCCCGTCTTTGTGGGTGCGTTTGTCGATGCCTTTCATAGCTTACCTTTGGTTTTAGTTTTTAAAGGTTAGCTGCTGGGCTTATCGCCAATTGTTGTAGGCGAGTGGTCCACAAATGATCCACGGAATTTAGTCAGATCTAACGGCCTTTTCTATTCATACTAAAGTTAAAGCTCTGAGCAAGCAAGAATGTGCCAAACTTTTTACACTACTCAGAAGCCAAGATGACATGCACTAACAGCGCTAAGGCAAAAAAGAAGATGGGTATACCCCAACACAAGCGGGTGATGCTATAATAGGTCTTTGAATAACTGAACCACATCAAAAAAAAGCTTAGTGGCATTGCAAAAATGGGCAAGAGGTCAATGAAACCAAGCAATTTATGCGTGAAGGTGGCATTGATTGAATTAGCTCCGACAAATGGAGCAAAGAAAAAAAACAAAAACGGAAAAAGAAATAAATAGGTAAGTCCCCAAACGATCATGCTACATTTAGCTTTTTTCTGTGCAAGGGATGTCGTATCTTCGGCTATCATAATAAGGTTTCGTTATAAAAATCGAATTATAGGATCTAGAGCCAACACAGTAATCAGAGTCAACCAAGGTATTGACCAGAAAAACAATGTTTTACCGTATTCTTCACACACATAACTTGACCACATAAGATCTATGCTCACAGGCAAGGAAAGTGGGATTAATGAGATGGTAAAAATAATGGATAACCCCTTTAGGATTGATAAATGAGGGTTATCAAATATCATGGCAGAAAGCAATGCAAAATAAGATAGCAGTGGCAAAAGCAAAACATAAATAATCGTCCAAGCTACAGCACAGATCTTGGCTTTTCTTTTAATATTTTGCATGGATTCTGCCTCATTCTGATAGCTAGACATACAGAAGTTCCTCTTCTTTTTCTTGAATCTTAGCTGTAAGTGAAGAACCTTTGTATTTTTTCACAAGTCTCTTAACTTCTTTTTGATAGCATTCTCTGCAGAATTGATGCTCAACATAACAGTTTGGATCAGGATCCAATATTGTTATATTGCTAATTTTTTTCATTAGGCTTTCATAGTGATTAATGCGTTGCTTCATAAAACTTTCAAAAACAAAAGAATCTACAGAATCAAGATATAGTAATGCGTCATCCAAGGCCCACCGTTTAATGACGGCTTCTTCAGTTAAACCTTCCTTCATTCCAAGATATCTATGTACGGCTAAAGATCGAAAATAGGGTGATCCCACAGAAGAAACAAGATCATTTTCGCTAGCATAATTGTGAGAATCGGGATGGCAGCTATCAACCTCAAGAAATGATCCTCCGCCAAATGTAAAGATTCGAATTTTCTGCCTTTCATCAGCATTCAATAGTCTTAATGCATGCTCTGAAATTATAGCACCTTGGCTATGCGCAAATACGATGACTGGGCACGTGGGGTCTTCTTTGTTTGATAAAGCAAGAAGATATCTGAAAAATTTAGCCGCCCAAGAAACAATAGGAGTATCGATTCCAATTTTTAGGGAAATGCATACACCAGCATCCTTCGCTCCAAGCAAAAAAGAATCGTTTGGTAACGATAACACTTCTTCGTTATCTGTATAGCCAGAGATTAACTCTGCAGACTCTAGGGCTCCTTCTCTTGAATTCAAAATGCCATTAATAAATCCCCAGATACATTGACCAGGTTTTTTCTTGCCCACTGCCCTTATCAGCGTCTGAATTTCGCCCAGAGTTGGAGAAATCGCTTCTTCAGGGATTTGAATACTCCAAATACAGTGACTGGGCCGGGAACGTAAATGTTCGGAGCCATTTTTGTGATGAATGATTACCGCATCTAAACGATTCGTTTTGACCCATTCCATAGCTTCTTTTTTTGATAAGACTAAATCTGTTCCTATCAAATAGGTGTCTTCTTCAGATTTATTTTCTATCTTTGCTGTAATCTTTGGCAAAACGCATGCCTCTTCATTTCCTACCAGTTCATACCCACATAGTTTTTCAATGACTTTTAGTAGTATTTGAAATTCTATACTTGTACATGTATTGAGTTTTTTATCTATAGATACTGGTATACAACTACTTAATTTTGCAGCAAAAGCATCAGCATTTTTAGGGTGATAATGTTCTGCTATTGCCCGAACAGGTGCGTTATAATATTTTTTGGAATGAAGCCAGGCTGCAAGCGCCATATGACCTTGCTCTGGGTAAGAGAAAATTGCAAAACCTTTACAAGAACCTATTGAGCCGTGACGGAAAGCATAATGGCTATGGCTTCTTACTAAGCCTGGATTATTTATTCGCCATGATAAATTTCCACCCTTACGAATATGCTTATTGCCGCTCTTGTCAAGATATACAATAGTATTCTCGTCTTGTGAATATGCCATTCGATACATTTTATGACTTCTTTTTCTTTGGATTATTCAACAGCGTCATGATAGAAAATTATTTAATCCAGTCATCGCTGGTCTCCTTAAATGGAGATATTTTAAAGAGAAGATCAATTTTAATCTATCGCAAATGGAGGTTGTTGGTTGTCTTGTTCTCTTGGAGTTTGCTCAAAACGCGAAGAATAGAATTCAAGACATCATCGAGTCGTTTACCTAGATCTTCACTCCCTCGGAAAAGGTAAGCGGGAAATAAACGCATCTTTTCAAGATCTCTCCCATCTTGAAAAGATGGGTTTATTTCCCGCTTACTTATGATTTGCAATCGTAGCTGGGGTACAAAACTTGCTGTCGACGATTACGGCATCGAATAGGACATTGTGTTTTTCCAATCCTTCCACTAACGATCGCACTTGATTTTCTGTTAACTCGCTCCCTTTTATCTCACCTTTGACTCTCCACTGATCTTTGAGTTGGGTAAGCAGGGCGCAAACACCAACATAGAAACAATCGGGAATAACCAAAGCTCCGACTGCTGAGACTTTATGGGTATTCGACTGTTGAGGATCAGTAAAGATTCCTGCTTCATCAATAAATGTTTTCATGTTCAATACTTTAAGGGTTGAGAAAAAAAGAAATTGTACTGATTTCTCGCTTCCGTGTCGATAGAACTCTATCGAGTCTTGCAAAGCGAATCCTTCTCGGATATCTCCATTATATCTGAATTATTTGTCAAAAGATCGAGGAGGTTTTATGGATGCGGACACAATTCAAGCGTTTCGGGCCTTATGTGGAAAAGTCAGAGAGATGACTTACATTTTGGACTCATGGCTTGCCTTACAATCGAAGCAAAGCGATTCGGTAGAGTCAAGGTAGCCTAAAGAGGTGAAAGCTCAACAGAATCGATTTATACCCCTAATCAAATGGCCGCATGACTGGCCAACACTCGGAGCTTTGAGACATTTGGCCAAAAATCGTCATAAAAACGGGCTGAAGGAGGTATTCATTAAAGTTGGAAAACGAGTGGTAATCGATGAAGGAGCATTCTTTCAATGGATCAAGGAACATTCCAAAAATAAAGCCCGTTCCCTGCATCGTCAGTAGAAATTACCTTACAAGCGATTCTTGTCCTTGGTTGATTTCCTCGATAACCTTTTCGATATTTTTGGGTAGGGCTAGATCTTTGGCAATATCGCCCAATCCATGGAGGTGGGCCGTCCAAAGCTGTTGAAGAGATTTGAGTCCGGCAGAGTCGAAATGGATTGTTCCGAGAGCGGTGCCTCTGTTTTCGAATGTTTTGGTCAATGCCTCTTTGAGTTTGTTTGATTTAATCAATCCTTTACTTCGCACTAAGAGTAGAAGGTCATGATAGTCCTTCATCCGGCTGTTTTTTGAACCCTTGGAGAGAACTGTTTCTAGCTTTTCGGCGAAAATAGTCTCGACTGGATAGACCAAAAGGGAGACTGCATCTTCAAAAAAGGGCTTCCCGCGATACTGGAAGAGTTTGATTTCTAAGGTGCGAGGTTCTACTACATCGCCTACTCCTACATCGATATGAATTTTGTCCTTCATTTTTGCAAAGTTGGTATTGAGTATGATCCGGTATCCTGGATAATCCATATGCGGTTGAGAGAGCAGCTCAACACCTGCAAAAGAGAATGTGAACCCATCGTCCAGGGCGACAGCAGCGATCTCTTTGCAGGTTTCCTCAAGCGTGGCCTTTTCTGCCTTCATTCGATTGAGGAGAAAGTCAAGGTCTATTGTTTCCCTGCCTATCTTCATCATATAGGCAAGCAAAAAACCGCCCTTGAAGATCAGTTTATCAGCATAGGCGGAACGGCCCAGTCGAGCGAGAAACCTTTCTAGAAGGAGCTGCTTCCAGCAGGAGTTGAAAGGGATGCCTTTTTCTTTGGCGATCGTTTGCAGGCGATCTTTCAAGGCTTGTTCGTTAATCATGTCGTTACACTTAGCAAGTATGGGGCAATATTAAATCGGAGTCTCTTAGCATACGCTTCCAGCTTTACAAGGTCGAGTCGATTTTTCCCTCCTTTAGCGAGGGCTGCTTTTAGAGCTTTGATCGCTATTTCTCGACTAAGAAGGCGGAATGCATCAACAATTGTTCGTTCACGGTCAAAAATAGGAATAGATACACCTTCAAGCTCAATATCGGTTTTCCCTAGCTCCAGATTGCGAAATCGGGAGATTTTGATTTGACGACTGCTCCTAGCTGAGGTGCCGTGTCGAATACCGATCCAATGCTGACGGGGAATTTCTTCAGTCAGATCGTAAATAGCAAGAGCAGATATGAGACAGACGACTCCGCCAGAAATGGAATAGACGGCCTGTATGAGATCATTCCAGCGGAAGGAGGAAGTGTTTTGATACTCAAGCCCTTGATAGACTCCTCGGCGAATTCTTTTGAGTTGTCTTGTTTTAACGTAATGGCTAAGAACCGCTGAAGAGACCCCAATAGCTCGAGCCTGCCCTGACGTGAAATAGGGCTTACTAAGAAGGGGAGCAAGAGTCTGAAGGCAGGTTTTCGGTCTCATTCTCTTAACTTAACATTAATGCCCAATATAATCAAGTGGGTGTTGTTATTAAATTAAAAGGTCAATAGAATGGGAAGCTCTTATATTTATGCTGCACTTGCAAAATTGGGTCCCAATTAAAAAAATGAGGTATTCTTTGCAACAATAGGGACTGGGAATGTAAGCGGGAAATAAACCCATCTTTTCAAGATGGGTTTATTTCCCGCTTACCGTTTTTCTACTTTTTTGATGTGTTCGGCAGGAGGAATATTTTCGGGTGGGGTGCCGCCGATTTTAGAAATGGCTGCCCGAACCTCTTTCCCTACTGTTTCATGAGCTTCAATAGCATCTCTTTGATTCTTGATGCCTTCACGTTTGAGTTTTTCTCTGGTTTGAGTCATCCGGAACTGGTTGGCTGCCAACTCTGTTCTGTCCATTCGATCCATCAGCTGTTCTTTTGGATCGATTCCTTTGCGGGCTTTGATTGCATCAGAACCAAGTCCTCCATAAAGGCCCTTGTAACCTGCATCATGAAAGATGCCAAACATCTTATTTTGAACACCCGCATCACGAGCAGCTCCTGAGAGGGCCTTAAAATCTTGAGAGGTTTGCTTACGCAACTCTAGGCGTTCCAGATCTGCAATAGCAGCATCGGATAATTCTTGGCGCCTGGTTTGGATCGCGAAATACTTCTGAGCGTTGGCAATTTCTGGCTTTCGAGGATCTCCATTTTGAGCGATGAGATAGCAGGCAAAACGAGAAAGATGATAATCCTCAACGACTTGAGAGGAACCTTTGCCCCCAGGGATCGGTTTACCGGCCCCGGTAAAGTGATGCTTGGGATCATTCCCCGACTGTCTGCACGACTCGATGGCTTTTTCTATCGCATTCTCAAAGCGCTGCCATTTAGAATATCCCAGAGAGGGCTGGAGATCCCTTGCGCTCCAGTACTCCATTCCATATTGATTGACCTTTTTTAGGTCTTCAAAGGTGAGCTTACTGGGGACGAGATCATTGCCATCATTTTTTTCCATGTGCACTCCGAGAATGTGCGAAATTCAGTGGAGTATATTGTGAAAAAAGATTTTAAACAACCCATAATGGAGCCGAACCTCCATCTCGAAGCAACTATTCGAAAATATCGAATAGTTCAAACAGAGGGGGAGCGTCAGGTTTTTCGAGAATAGGCTCGTTAACGCAGAAAACAAGATTTTTTTAGAATCTATCCTTTCATTTTCAAAATTCTAGTTTTATTGTATTTTGATTCTATTTTTGTTATTCTAATCTGAAATTATTTTGGGCCGATTATGAAGTTCGTAAGAGCCGAAGAGGGCGTTCCTCCAGCAGGCTATGAAAAAGGTTCCGTAAGATATTATGATGAAGACGGTAATGTGCTGATCCGTTTTGAGGGAATCAAAGCATGGCGATGCAATAACCCTGGCAATATGAAATATAAGAAGGGGGGATTTGGCATGCGTCATGGTGGTATTGGTTACGCATTGTCCATGGTTGTTTTCCCGACAGAACAGGTTGGAAGAGATGCGCTGATCGCAAGATTGAAAAGCCCTGAATTCCGCGTATTGACGATGGAAGAATTTCCAAGTGTTTGGGACAAGCCAAACGAAACGAATTATCGGTCATTTTTATTAAAGGAGACGGGCCTTTCCAAAGAGCGAAAAATCGAAAGCCTAACAAAACAGGAATTTGAATCTTTTCGCAAGGCGATCGAGAAGATGGAGGGTTGGGAAGAAGGATGGGAAGAATCTTATGAGAAACAATACATCTCTGCAGTAAAAAAGCAAGGCTCATCGATTACCGAATATCTTGTTCAAGGGAAAGACGGACAAAAATGGTTAACAAAGGCAGAAGCTGTTATTCTGGCAGCATCAGGAAGACTACATGCCATTGTTGTTCACGCTAAAAAGGGGACCTATCTCCGCCCTGAATTTCATACGAAAGCTTTTCGCGATCTCGTGCGTCAGAAATAGTGTCGTAGGGATTTTTCTGCTTACCCTGGATTTATTCGCCGAGGATGCTGTTTTTACTGGCAAATTGATCAGAAAATACTATCAGCATTTGATCCCCCAGGCTGTAGAGCTGGGCGTTTTTGGATGGTTTCTTGAGTTAGATTCTTCTTCAAAAGTTAATCTGCAAAAAAAAATTGCTGCATTGAATGAAGAAGACCGACAGCATTGTACTAAACTTGGGTTTGATTTATCCATGGTGCAGCTGTTTTTGTCTGGAGCAGAGGACAGGGAGTTGTGTCGTCATTTTGAAGGCGAACAAGTAGAAGTATTAGGGCAGTGGCCATCATCACCTCATATATTCCGCCCGATTCCTTCGTATCAACTGCATTTAACTGAGATGAAACAGATTCCGATGGAGACGGTAAAGTTAAGTGGGGTACTGCACTTCAGGGTTTATCCTGGGCCTCCCAACTATGATTGCGTTGAGGCTGGGGATTATCCGGAGGGAGGCTGGGTGCTAAAGTTGGACGATCAATCAAAAGACATGTTGGCCGGACCTATCAGTCTTGAATATGATGAAAAAACTAATGAGATTGCGATCGAAGTGGACAAGCAATTTGAAGGAACTTTGGAACAATATGCAAACGCCCAAGTGACCTGTTTGGGAAATGTTCACTATGCCGAGACCGCACATCATCATACTCCTCTTTTATTGCGTTCCTGTAGAGTCGTCTTCAACAAATCGCCCTAACTTTATCCCCACCTGAATTTTCAGGAGATTTAGATCCCATGGGCTCCTTCCGAATTTTGATGGTATTGGCGATAACAATCTGTGAGCATTTCTCTAAAAGCTTCTGGAGGCAGCTTGAACGGATAATCCTTGCAGGATGGTGAATGACAGCAATACGATTGAGTAATTTTGAGATCGGTCCAGTCATTGCTTTTTGCAAAGCCTTCTGCAAAGCGGCGATTTTCCTGGATGTTGCTATTCTGACGAGAGTAGTTCTCCTTCAAGGCCACTTCCATCCACGCCTCCTGCTTTTTAATCCCATCGATATCGTGGAGCAGCATGGAAAGATGGGCTGTTATGCGCTCTGGCTCATAAAGACGAATCCATCTTCTCAAGGCACGTTCCGAAATCCGAAGCCCTTTGTCTTGGCAATATGCGAGAAGTCCTTCCAGCTCGCTTCTTTGTTGATCAGAAAAAGGCGTTCGGTCGACAAACTTCGTGCTAACGTTTGACGTCTCTTTTATACATTTAGGATTTGGGATCTGCGCTTCTAGATTGTGGCCAGTTCGCTGGCCCATCTGTTGGCCTGGTTGCTGGCCGCTTTGCCGGCCATTAACGACCTGTCGGAGCGCTCCTACCTCTAGAGAATAGACCGAATAAGTGCTGGCCCCTTTGCTGGCCACCTTCTTGATATATCCAAGGCCAATTAACTGTTTCACCCGGGTACGTGCATTTTTGAGAGCAATACCCGCAGCCAAAGCGCTTGTTTCTCAGCCGAACATAAATTCAAATGGTTTTAAGTACAGCTGCTTCCCTTCTCCTTTCAAAGGAATAAATGAGGGCTCGGAAGAGATCCGTTTCAACATCCAAACAATAAAGCGCATCATGATGGGATCATCTAGAAAATCCCATGTTAAAAATTCGTGCGGCATAGCCAAAAATACGTAGGGAATCTTAGACATCGTTGATTCGCCGCCTAAGAATTTGTTTGAATTGAGTTCTGGATTTTACTTTGTTCCCAATCCTCCAGATCCGAATAAGACAAAATATTGATTCAAATCAAGAAATGAGAGAGGGTTATGCGGAAATCGGTGATACAGAATGAGACAGGATGATAGTAAGCGGGAAATAAACCCATCTTTTCAAGATGGGTTTATTTCCCGCTTACGGACATTACGCCCAAGCTGTTCAAGATTTTGGAAAAGCGATAGAGATGGAGCCAAATAACCCGAACTCATATTTAGGAAGAGGTGTTGCTCACTTTGAGCTTGGGGCCTCTATGCCGATATTGACATAATGCGATAGCACAGAATCAAGAAAGACTTGCTGATTGTATTCTACTTGTTCAGAACTTGTGAAAGAAAGCTTGAGAGCACGGTTGGATACTGAGCGTAGACTTTGGCATAAGAACGGAGAGGTTTTTTACCTAGATAATCCGAGACAAAGTATCCGCAATGGGCTTGGACTGGGTGGAGACTCTGTTGATTGCGCTTGTTAATGGCTCGTAAAATATAAAATGTTTCAACATCAGTAAGCGGGAAATAAACCCATCTGTTCAAGATGGGAGAGATCTTGTAGCTCCTTGATGCAATAACCATTGATCTGGCAATAGCTCGTGCAACGTCTGTGAATTATGTCCCATGATACGTCGAAAGACATCTTCTAAATACGTTCGGGGATTTATGTTTAGAGCTCGGCAAGTTTGCACTAAAGAGAGTAAAGTGGCTGCTGCCGCACCGCTTTTTTCGTTTCCAAGGAAGAGCCAGTTTTTTCGGCCAATGGCAAGGGGGCGGATCGCCCGTTCAGCAGGATTATTGTCTAATCGAGCCGAAGCGTATTGTGTGTAGTTTTTTAGATGAGGGATGAGGGAGCAAAAATATCCCAGTGCCGCTTTGAACTTGGATCTGGGTAAAATAATTCCGTGGGCAAGGCAATATTTCACTTTCTCGATCATCTCATCGATAATGGGAACTGCTCGGGTTTGTCTTAATTGCAGTCGTTCAGCAGGTGGAAGCGTCCAGGCGGTTTCTTCTATTGCAAAAAGTTGTTGGATCTGTTCTAAAACCCAGGTTCTGAGGGCAGGATCTCCCATTTCTGCTTCGAAAAACTTTCGTCGGATGTGCGCCCAGCAAGGAGCCCATATATTGCTCTGCTTGCGGATATAGGATTCGTACGCACCGTACTTATCAGAGTGGATAATGCCTTTATAAGCATGCAAAATCTCCTCTGCATGGATGTGTTTGCGATCCGGATAAAACTGATAGAAGCGATACGGTGGATCGGATCCAACTCCTCCCACGAGCATCCACATATAACCAGAACTCATTTTGGGGCTATCGAATACATCGACGGGACTTTCGTCGATATGAAGTCGATCGCCGGATAAAATTTGTTGTTTCATCGCTTGATAAAGGGGATGAAGAGCTAGACCGGCATTAACTACCCATTGAGAGAGGAGCCGTCTCCTGATCTTGATGCCGTCTCGAGCGAGATTTTCTGCGATGTGATACAAGGGTAAATGATCTACGAACTTGCGGGTGATAATTTCAGCAATCAAACTATCGTCAGCGCGGCATTTGGGAAGTATAGAATCCGGCATAGGGGCTATTGCGATGCCTTTTTCTTCTTTTTGGGGATGCGCATATTTAGGTCGCACGATTCTTTTAAGAAAAAAGCTTCCCGGGCGATATGCGAGTTTGTGGGAGACTTCTTCGCCGATTTTTTGTAGAGCTAAGCCCGTCTCCTTACAGATTTTTTCTTCTTCGGGTAAATCGATGACGATCGTTTCGACTGGAAGATCTTCAGGGAGTTGGATGGTATCTTCACCAGTGCGGGTTGTTGTTTTTCTTTCATGCGACGCAATCGTTTGTGTTTTTGCTTGACTGGACTTTGCGCTTTCAAAACCGTCGAATGTAAGTTGCTCGTGATTTACATCGACAAGGCGCTCTGACTTTTTGCCAAAGATTTGGCGGCGCAGCCACGCAATTTGCTCTTCAAGATAAAGAACTTTGGTACTTTCTTGCTTGAGCTGTGAGTTGAGCTGGAGTACTTGAACTTGTAAGGATTCTAACGTCTGTTCAGATGCAACTTTCATAGAAACATGTTAACAAAAAACTGCTTATTTCTATAGAGAAAATCACTCCTTTTTAGGAGAAAATTGCGGGCGCATTTTTACAGATTCGATCCCCTCCCACAGCATCAAAAATCCCCTCTGATCCAATGTATTATTTTGTGTATTGCGAGAAAAACATCCCTTCTCCAAACGTTTGTAAAAAATGGTAAAACCATCGCGATCCCAAGTGAGCGCTTTGATACAAGTGCGTTGACGATTGAAAAACACAAACAATGCACCAGATAGCAATTCCCCGGGAAAAAGTTGTTCGACCAAATAACTGAGTCCTTCGAAGCTTTTATGCATGCTAACAGGATCATTGCACAGGAAAATACGGGAAGGGATCATTAACATACATTTTCCGCCATCAATGTAAAGATTGCTTTGCGCAAATGAGCATTGCAATCGCTGTTGATGCGAATAGAAACGCCGGTCATTTGTAGGGAAATAGCGCCTGTTTGCCTGATATGTAATTCAGTGAAGCTGCTTCGATTCAAAGACTCGTGCGCAAATTTACTTTTCCAATAATGAAATATGTGCGGGCGAATGCCATTTTGCAGGCACCACTTTTCGATAGAAAGGCCGCTGCGCTTTTGTTGTTCAATGCGGCTTTGCCATTGGCGTTGCTATTCTTCTGATAATGAGGTCGACATGATGCACTCCTTGTTAAAAAAAGAATCAGCATGCTTCAAGTGATTATTCGAAAAAAGATGGGTTTATTTCCCGCTTACTCTTGTTTGGTGGTAAAACCTGATTTGTAAACGGGTGGAAATCCATCTTTCTTGAGGATAGCTACCTGCCACTTCTTTCCTTTCTTACGAATTGTTGCCATGTGCTCAAACTCCTTTCTTTTGGTTAAAAAAGTGAGCAGTGATGACGTTGTTTTGATGTTGTATATTGTAGGGTGCTGTAGATAATAGGCTTGCAATGTGCCAAAAATGTGCCAAGGAGGCAATTTCTATGGTGAATTTTAATTTTACACTGCTTGCTTTTACTATCTAAATACCTCGTATACAACCTATTAAGAAAAGTGGGGCAACCTGGATTTGAACCAGAGACCGACGGGTTATGAGGGAGGGAGAACACCGATTCACCCGATACCAACCAACCTAAATCAGCTCGAGTATAATGACTTAGGTAAGGAATGTCTATTGGTTTCTATCGGTTAATATTGGTTGGATTGGTAGGGCACTGCACCGTTTTTGCACCGCGTCTAGGATTATTGAGGGGGTTCCATGCTCGCGTTTCTGCGAATAGGTGGTGCAGCTGCCATAAGACCTTCAGTTAACCATTTAATAGTTCTTTCGATTTCTATTGGTGATCTTGTCATACACCAGTCATTAGCAGATAACGTTCCGACTACTGCTACAGCATCGAGAGTGCCCCTAAAAGCTTCTATGATTTCGCAATACTGTTCAAAGGACAGCTGGGTGATGAATCTGTCTTGATCGTATTTGTGAGCAAGAACCCTGTCTCTGAATTTCAGGATTGGGTCTCCTATAGTTTGTAATCGGTCTGCTATTGAATGAAAATAACTATCTTTTACCTTTCCGTTGCTGTTAATGTGATCCGCCTCAGACGGGAATAGAAAGGCTCTAGATTGGACGTATGTTTCCTGAATATGTTCGTTTGTTGTCGCTAAAATTTTTTTTGACTTTCTAAATAAATGACAGTGCGCTGTAATTTTCTTACGAAGCCTGTTAAGAAATTCAGCGAGCATCTCCGCCATTTCCAGTACATTTGTTTTTATGGCATCATCCAGAAGGCTGCATTCTAGAGACCCTTCTGCTGATAGATACTTTCTTTTCTCTTCTTCATATTTTTCTTTTATTTCTAAGAGTAAATTAATTTTAAGATCAGCATCTGCCACTCTTACAACTAAATCGTTCAGTAGATTTTCTTTGAATTCAATGCGTTCTCCAAACAAGGGGTCTTCTGAGCCCAAATGTTCGAGTATAAACCGAGCCTCTCCTTCCAAAATGAAGTAGTGGCTTGCCCCTGAAAAATGTTTTTTACTACTCATCTTTGTGGTCCTGCTTTTGCCCAATCTCTTTTTCAAAAAGGAGCTTGATGCCTTCGCATAAGAGAGCTGATTTGTCCGTCTTTTTTCGCTCCCTAAGTCGTTTGATAAAGAGTTCATTTAGAAGGGTTTCTTCTTCTTCCGTCATGTAAACTGTGGTTTTAGCTTTCTTTGGCGTTTCAATGTCTTTTGTAGGCATGTGCGGTCCTAAATTCTGGTTAGCTTGTTAGCGTGCCATTCCAACTCAAAAAAGTCAAACTATTATCATAATTTAATGGTTTGACGTTTTAACGGTTTATGTGGCATACTCATGCAGAATTTTTAAGGAGTTTTTTGCACGATGAAGACTAAGGTCAAATCCTTACTAGGGAAGGTTAGAAAAAAACCAAGATTAGCTGCTGTGCTGCTTCTTGGAGTTGCGGTCCTGTTTTGCGCCCCAACAATGCTTCACAACAAGTTCTCTGCTGAAAGGGCAGAAAAAGAACGTGATTTTGCGTTATCTACAATAGAAGAAACGTTGAAGCTGTCAAAAGCGATAGAGGGCTTCTATGAGTCCAATGATAATCAAACTGGAATAATTCAATCTAAAGGCAGATTTTCTGAAATTTCATCCAACTTGAAAAGCCTGTCTAAGGCCAAGGCTGGCAGTCAGTTTATATCTACAGTTCGCAAGGCTAGCGATTTCTTTAGTAGCTATTGTGACCATCACATTGACGTTCTAAACAAAACTGAGGCGATAAAGCTGGATTTGTCAATCAACGATCATGTTGACACAGAGAAAGTTGAGCGTTTACTCAGTGATAAATCAAAATATGGCACGCAAGCAAATCAGGTGCAAAATGAAGTTTTGCGATCCATTCCTAAAGCCTTTGCTGAGTGGGAACAGGTACTTTCCCCTGAGGATTGTCACATGGTTTTTGGGTACATCGACGACAACTTTGCAGCTGAAAAAAAGAAGATGTCTGATCAAAAGGAAAAAAAAGGTGGACCTGAGCTTCAGCTTCATGAATGGATGGTGATCCAAATAAATGAACAGGTTTTTGATCGATGGATGGCAAAAGAAATTGGAGACATTGTTGACAGAGTAGCTGCCAAAGACAAGGGGAATTAATGGTTATGAAACGGGTATTAAAAGTTCTAAGAACAGTTCTTGTTTGCGCGGTTGTCCTTCTTTTCACAACGTGTTGGGTTGCATCAGTATTTGTAGAGTTGCCCCAAAAGCAAAACTACAATTTAGATGGGTCCGATATCGCATGGCTGGTGTTTGTTGTATTGGCGGCAATTTACACCTTTTGGCGTATTTTGAAGTTTGTCGTTTATCAGATGTCCTTCACAGTAACAAAAGCCATCTGTGAAGCAAAAAAGAACAAGATTGAGGAGTAGGTCGAATGTTACCTGAGATTAATTGGAACCTGGCCTGGACCATTGCATGCGGGATCACAATAGGTATCGGCCTAGTGAGTCTTCTTACCGTATTGGGTAGGATGTGGCAAGACAACTGGAAGGTAACCATTTTAGTCGTTGGTTGCTTCACGCTCTTCCCCGCCACAATAGCTGGAGCTTTTCTGGGGTATTTTGGCTGGATTTGGCTCATTCCTGGTTTTATTGCTGGGTGTGCTTGTTATTTCATAGCCACAAATATCCTCGTTAAAGAGGAAGAAGGGGGAGATTCTGAGGTTTACTAAAAAATATGAACAGTTAAGGGAAGCTTTATCCGATTACGAAGAAGAAAAAACCCTTGAAAGATGGCATGAAGAGGTTCTTCTGCAAATCTTAAAATCAGAGCCTAGTCTTTGTTTTTCATTGAAAGACGAACTGACCAAGAAGGAAAAAAGGCTGTTTATTCGGATGCTTAAGGATTTTGGTGGAATAGATGATCTATCTGATATTCCTTTGGGAAAAGCCATGGAATTAGGATATGGCAGCCGCGTTCAAATATTCATTAAAATACTCACTCCAAGATGGAAAAGATGGCTTAGTGGATCGATAGGTTTTTGTGTGTCATGTCTAATAGTCGGCCTGATTACAAAATGGTTATTACACAGTTTTTCTGCTGGAGTTTTCACAGTTTTGGTTTCCAAGGTTTTGTATGAGATAATAAGATATATCCCAGTCACATATTTCCAGAATGAATTGATCATTAGACGTTTTAATTCATCCAAAAGAAAAAAGACTGCAAGCAAAAAAGAAACGGAACAGTATGAGTAATAATGAGTTATTTTCAAGCTTGAAGGTTGTTGCAGATAGGTTTATTTCTATGCTTCATGACTTATACGGATTATATCATGATGCGACTTCTGGCTTTAGCCTATATTTAAAAGACTTGCAGCTAAAAAGTTGGAAGGATGGCCAATCTTTGATTGTGTCTAACAGTGATCCGACGGATAAAAAAGCCCTCATCTTACACGAAGCATTGATCTCAGATATTATTTCCAGAAATTCTAAAGATGGGGAAAATTACAATAAAATAAGACGTTTTATCATTGTTATGATTTCGGAGCATTGGGAACATGATATACGCGAAAAAATCGCTGATGTCTTTGGTCTTAAGGATAAAGACGAAGTTAAGTCCAATATCATGGCTGAAATCAATAAGATAAGACAGGATGTATTGCATAATAGAGGCAAGGTAAGCAACTGCGCTGCAAATAAGATGCTTAAATTCTGCGAAGGGGAAGAGCTAAAGATATCAGAGGCAGATTTTTTTAAGATTTTCGAGGAGATTTTCAAATATATTAACGATCTTTTTTCGACGTATACAGGACAAACGGCATACCCTGATAATAGTTTACATCAGGAAGCTAAGAGAAAACACTTATCAATGGAACATACAATTCTTAGATGATGTTCTATTAAATGGAGCTGAAAAAAGAAGTTCTTCCTCAATGGTTTTAATATTGTTATGAATCTTATGGAATGTATGCCAATGCATTCCTTTTGGCTTGATAATACCCAGGTGTTCAGGGTCTAATCTTTGAAGAAGTTGCCATTTTTTGTGGATCAGTTGATCTCCCTGAGTACGATTCTGGCTTTGATAGGCAAGCTTGAGGCAGCATCTACATAAGAAAAGGGGGAAACCATCATTCATTTGGATCAAAGAGAGTTTGCGCCTTCTGTGTTTGCATTTAGGGCATTGCAGCCAGTACCGATGATTTCCATAATGTGCTGGGGTTAATGAAAAGAAGATTTCATATAGTAGAGCTTCAGATGAGTTCATCTGCAAAATAAGCAGCTTATCTGGGTATATTTGCAACCGCACTCCCTGAATGGAGAGTTGACATCCTTTAGGAAGAAGTCTCATAGAACTGAAAGGAAAAGCTGAGGTGTCGATATAGGGAAAAGCTTCAATGAACTGCTTGAGCCTTTTTCTGTTAGGTCGTATCCCTGTTCCTGAACCGATTCCTCCCATTTTGTCCTCATTTTAACCGAAATCAAAAGTAAAAAATTTATTTCCTTTTGAGAATTTCCTTTTTTGCTTCAGTAAAATCATTTACGAGGCTCTGAATTGTTTGTTCTAGTGTTATTGTTGTTTTCCCCAATCCTAAGATTACATGGCAATAGTTTTTAGGGATTGCCTCTTGGTTGAGTTCATGCAAATCATGATATCCTTGTTCTTTCAAAAATGCATTGAATTGCCAAGCTTCTCTTTGCTGTTGTGATCCTTTAGAAAGAGCTGGTTTAGGAGGAATAGCCTGCCTACAGTGCCAATGAAGGGTTTGGATAATGGTAGTTTGTATTGTTGCGGATGCAACCCATTCCAAAGCCAGAATCACCCGATCTTCAGAATACTGCATAAGCCCTTGTTTTTCATCGTTTGTTAAATCGATGCAACTAATCAAGCATTGGTAGAGAGCTTCTGCACTTTGGGTAGCAGTTGTTATCCTCTTAGCTTCTTCTTTTCTTGTTAGTGGTTTTTGTTTGGGTTCCAGTTGGTTTTTTGATGGTTGTAATTCAGCAATTTTCATTGAGAGATTGGTTGGTTTCACAGAGGTTAAGTTCTGGTCAGAATTGATATCCATTACATGTGTGCTAATAAGTGTAGCAATCGTACCCTTATTGGTTGGTTTAAAAACTGCAATGCCATACTCGGTTAGTTTTTTTTGTGCGCTTCGGTATTCTCCGCGAGTCAAGCCAATTAACTCATAATCACCAATGTAAGCTTGGTTAATTTTTAGATGAGCAGTGCGAAATTCATATTCATCGTCTATTCGTTTAGCACGGAAAGAAATCAAAGCTAAAAGTAGGTAAGCTTTCTGATCTTCCAGAAGAAGATTGTGCCCTCCATCTCTCATATGTTTTACCCAGCCACCTTTTCCCATCTACTTTCACGGTTTTTTGGGTTGATAAGAGTTACAAGATTGATCCAAAATCCATTGATCGAATTCTGGCATTTTGAAATAAATTCTTTTACCTATCTTGACCACGCTCTTGTTCAGGTTGTTTTTATGTCTACATGTCAAAAGATGCCGCAATTGGCCTCTGGTAAAAGGATAAAGGCCACTTGTAACAATCTGTTCTATTCCCCACAATTTTGGATTCATCATTGGTTCTCCTTCAATACAGTTGATGTACACTTGTTAACGTTGAATTGAGGCTAATTGTACACTATCTTTTTGTGAGGGAAGTGGGGACTGTATTTTTGAATAAGCAAAAGCTAAAAAAGACGAGGGAATGATTTTTGAAAAAAGCGAAGATTTTTCTTGCGGGTGTATTTTTGGCGGAATGGGTTTAATCGGTTTCGGATCGTTTCTTAGGACGACCATGAGGAAAAGGATGGTCTTCTGCAATCCAACCTTTTAGAGTCCTTGGCTTATAAGACCGATTTTTTCCCTCCTCACGATGAAATGATTTGAGTAGGTTGGTGATTATATCTTTCTCCAGGATATCTGCTGGTGCTATTTCAGGCTCTTTTTCGATGCACTCGTCTACAACCTCTTGAAACCGTGCTTTGTGGTATGGCGTGCCGTATTTTGATTCTTCTCTTAAAGCAATGTTTCTAGGGTGGAATTGGATATAAATATGCTTGAGCGAATCAGGCAGATATTTCACAAACCGCTTTGGGAAAAGGATTTTATGTCGAGCCACCCATTCTATGAGATAGGCAAATGGCATGATGATATCCTCCTCGCTGAGGATGTACTTGGTTTTGGGCTGTTTAAGCATGAATCGAATAAGAGGAAGTCGTATTTTTGTATTAGCTTGAGAACAGAGGGAATACTCCTCATCCGAGGCAGAGGTGATGCCATTAATGATTTCGTGATACCTATCAGGGGATAGAGCCACTGCAAGAGCTGCAAATTCAGAAGAAGATAGCAAATCCTGATGGAAGTAAGAGGAATAAACCTCCTCCTCACTAAGTTGTGATTTTAAGGTTTGCCAAAGGATGGTCTCATATTTTCTACTCATTGCTGCCTCCAAAGATTTTATTGCAGATGGCTTTGCTATATTTGCGTGTGATTTGGGGATCAAGATGCGTATATCGATTAAGCATTTCTAAGGTGCGATGTCCCGTAGCAGTTTGTAATTCCATATTGGAAGCCCCTTCTTTTGCTGCATTCGTAGTATAAGAGTGCCTGGTGTCATGGAAACGACAATTTTCGATTCCAGACCGCTTTAAAGCCTCTTGCCAAGCTTTCTTGATGTCGATCCTTCCAAAAGCTGTACGGCTGGCAAAAACAAGCGGTTTTCTAGGATCAGATGTTTGTTGAAGTCGTTTCAGTTCTTCTAGTATCTGCGGCACCATGGGGACGCTTCTTGGTCTTCCGTTTTTCGTCTCTTTGATGTAGGCAAGGCCATTTTCAAAGTCGATATAACGCCATTCCAAATTGAGGATTTCTCCCTGACGTGCACCCGTTGTAACTGCAATCAAGACAATGCAGTAGAGATATTGGTTTTTGCTCTGTTTGCAAGCGGTAAGAAGGAGATTAATCTCTTCATAAGTCAGAAACCGATCGCGCCCAGGATTCTCTTTTAGTTTTTTAAAATGCAGGCAGGGGCTTTCAGAAAGCCATTTGAGTTCTCTTACTGCATAGCTAAAAAGGGAAGAAAGGCTTGCTAGGTAGCGGTTGACTGTGCTGGAAGTACACTTTGTGCCTTTAGGTGTGGGCTTTTCAAGGAGAAGTAACCGTTCTTTGCTAATGAGTTCTGAGGTTAGATGTACAAGCGCGTATTTCCCAAGGCGAGTCTTCCAGTACTCAAGATGCCTTAGAGTATCTCTGGAAGAGCGATGGTGTTGTAATGCTCCATTAGCAATGAAGCGATCAAGGAGTTCGGAAAAGGTATACTTTTTTCTGTACAGATCAAATTTGAATTCGCCATCTTTGATTTGGCGTTTAGTTTGCTCTTCCCAGTCCACAGCTTCTTCCTTGCGGTCGAAGGTTCTGCAAATGGGCGGATATTTTTCGATGCGAACTACTGCTCGCCAAGAATGACCCTTTTTTAAGCGTCTTTTGTAAACTGACATGAATCCACCTTCCCAATAATCAATTGTTATTGATTTAGGTCGGGTGGTTGGTCCGACTGATTAAAACTGTTTTTCAGTGCACCATTTTTGCACCACTTGGCTTATTTTCCTCTAACTTCGACTCTTTAATCGCATTTGTTTCTCATCTATCCGCTAGGGAATCAATGAGTTAAAGAGTTGGGGCAACCTGGACTTGAACCAGGGACCGACGGGTTATGAGTCCGCTGCTCTAACCACTGAGCTATTGCCCCAGAAAATTGAAAAAAGCTTTTGCGCTCCTATAAATATAATACATCCATGGATCGTTTGGCAAGCAATGCTTGGTTTGCTGCGCTAATCTTTCACTCTTTCCACAGAAACGGCTTGTGCGTTTGTGTATAAGATTCGCTGTAACCAACAGGCACAACGAGCCATGTGTACTTGCGGCCAGGGGATAATACTCCTTCTAAGTGCTCAATGTTCACTTCGATCGCTACTTGCTCCCCATTGCGCTCTAGTCGGGAATAGTCCAGGGGATGAATCTGCTTTTCCTTCTCGGTAACGTCAACGGCAAAAAGCTCAAAGTCTGTATAATATTTGGGACTTTTCAGCGCAAATCTCAGGCCCGATTTCGTCCTCTGTGGGGAACCAATGAATTCGGGGGTGCGCCGTGGTAGGGTGCGAAAGGGGGATGTAAGGTTCTTGCCGGAATCAATCGCACGCACAGATGCACTAGCATGGGCCGTGTCCACTTGGATCCAATAGGGCAGGGGAGATCGACTGGCTTGATCAAAATAAAGGGAGACGGTCTTTCCAGATAACTCGCTGCCGTCTTGGGGCCATAGGGTCTTATAAACATCAAAAAGCACGCTTTCAAGCTTTTGACCGTTATAAACTAGGGGGGGATTCCAAGGGGCTCGACGGTCGGTCTCTCCCTCTTGGGGCGGCGGCCCAATTTTCCTTCTCTCTTGGCTTTGCACGGGTGTAAGGGGTAGGCTTAAAAGGGTCGCAAGCAGACTTTCTTGACGCGATAGGGCTATCCACGCAGAGCGACTAAAGGAATAACACTCGAGGATCTGCTGCTCTTTTAAATCAATTTCTACCATCGACCATGAGGTGTGGCCTGGGGCATTGCCTCTCACCCAAGCAGCCCAACTAACGGGTTTGTGCTGCAAAATACGCGAGGGTACGCTGATCTCTTCCAAAATTAGGGTCTTTTGATTGATGGAACGAATGGCTAAAAGGGTCACAATATTATTGGCTTCTAACACGATATAGTCGCCGCTTTTGGCCTGCTGCAAACGGTCAAGAAAGGGCAGACTCTCCGCATTCAGAACGGTAAAACAAAGAAAAATAAGGAGCATGCGCTTCATAAAGAGCAATTATAGGATTTGTTCTAAAACTCGACAAGGAATTATATACGGAAATGACTCCGGAGAGCAAAAAATGAACTGGATTTTATGGGCAATATTGGCGGCAGGAGGTATGCAATGGCCTCTGGGCAGCTCTCTGCCTAAGGAAATCCGCGAGGAAATCGCAGATATTGATTCGCAGATCGAGGAGTTGGAAAGGGTGAAAAGGGGCTATGAGGCTAAGGCGATCCGCCACGAAGATCAGGCGGAAAGGCTACAGTTTCGAGGGGGGCTAATGCTAGAGGTTCGGCGGCATTGGGAATTGGCGGCGGAAAATCGGGAGATGGCTCAGCGGGTCCAAGAGGAAATCGATGCTTTGAAAAAGCGTCGCATGATGCTTCTGCGCTACAACGGAAATGAGGGACGGCTTCCTCCACCGGGAGGGGATGGTTTTGAGGATATTTGATAAAGAACACATCCGGCCTTTTTTTGCTTTAATTGGGTTATTCGTTGGTATTTGCTCGTTTGTTCTGTTTGATGATCGGCTCGTCGCTCATGAAATTTGGATGGGGACGTTAATCATCGGGGGCTTGCCTATTGTATGGCAGACAGCCAGGGGAATGGCTCGGGGAATTTTTGCTTCTGATATCGTCGCTATGATGGCGATCATCACGGCGGTATTGGTAGATCAGCCTTTTGCCGGTGCGGTTGTTGTCTTGATGCAGTCGGGGGGAGAGGCTATCGAGGCATATGGATTTAAACGGGCGAGTTCTTCTTTGCGGGGATTGCTGGAACGAGCGCCAAAACGGGCTCGGCGCAAGGGGGATGGACGTTTTGATGAGGTGGATGTCAGCGAGGTGCGGGTAGGGGATATATTACTTGTCCGCCCAGGGGATTTTATTCCGGTAGATGGAACGATCATGGGGGGGGAGGCAGAAATCGATGAGTCGGCATTGACGGGAGAACCGATCCCACGGGGTAAAAAGGCGGGGGATCGGGTACTGAGCGGCAGTATCGATCTCAATGGGGCTCTGGAAATGCGGGCGGATCGGTTAAGCAGTGAAAGTCAGTATGCGAAAATCGTGGCTTTGGTAAAAAAGGCGCAAGAAGAAAAGGCGCCGATTCAAAGGCTTGCGGATCGATATGCGGTGCTTTTTACTCCGCTCACGCTTCTCATGTGCGCACTGGGGTATTGGATCACACGGGACACGACGGCGGTCTTGGCGGTATTGGTGGTCGCAACTCCTTGTCCTTTGATTTTGGCAACGCCTTTGGCGGTGATGTGCGGTATCAACCGCGCGGCTGATGCGGGAATCATTGTAAAGGGGGGCTCGGCCATCGAACAGGTGGCGTCTATCCAAGCGGCTTTATTCGATAAAACGGGTACGATCACGTTCGGAGAACCTCTTGTCGATGCAGTGGTGCCTCTCAATGGTGAATCGGCTGATCGGGTGCTTTATCATGCAGCTGTTTTAGAGCAATATTCTGCGCATTGCATTGCAAAATCAATCGTCAAGCGGGGCCTTGAATCGCATGAGGTACTTGGGACTCCTTCTGATTTTCACGAGACTCCGGGAAGGGGGGTGTCTGGAAAAATCGATGGGGAGGTCTATTTGGTGGGATCTTCGTCATTTGTGAGCGAACAGACGGGGATCGATTGGATGGAGCGCTTCGGCGCGGAGGTCGATCGCATCTACAGTCAAGATAAGGTGCTGATTTTAGTGGCCAAGGGACGGGATTTACTGGGCTTTATTGTGCTAAGCGATCGAATTCGACCGGCTGCTCCTGCGATGATTCAACAGTTGCGCATGTTGGGGGTTAAGGAAATTGCTATGTTGACTGGCGATAGCCGCAAAAATGCAGAGGTGATTGCTCACTTGGCTGGAATTGGGCAGGTAGAGGCGGAATTGTTACCGGAAGAAAAGGTTGGGTTTGTCGAAAAAATGGGGCAGCGCTATTTTCCGGTGATGATGGTCGGCGATGGAATTAACGATGCTCCGGCTCTTGCTACGGCGACTGTCGGTATGGCCATGGGCGCATCGGGAACGGCAGTGTCGGCTGAGGCCGCAGATATTGTGATTTTATTTGATGACTTATCCAAGGTGGCTGAGGCGATATCGATCGGTAGAAGAATGCTGTATATCGCTAAACAAAGCATCGGGATCGGGATCGGATTGAGCTTTGTATTGATGTGCGTCGCTGCGTCGGGAATGGTCCCTCCAGCAATTGGCGCAATGCTGCAAGAGGTGATCGATGTGGCTGTGATCCTCAATGCTTTAAGGGCTAGAGAATAGGAGTTTTTGTGAGAAAATGGTGGATTTTATGGGTTTTATTGGCAGCGGCTCCCAATAGTTATGCAATGCTGCAGGCGGGGGTTGCGGTCAACGCTGATGATACCGACGATGATGATAATGGAGATGTGCAAATCGTGTGGGTCGGTCCTGGTTGGTATTATGGTTTTTGGTTCGATAATGAGTGGGACTATAACAACTGGTATAACAATCATTATTATCATCGACATTATCATCACGATCACGATGAACATCACGATCACGATGAACATCGCAACCATGATGAACATCATGATCATCATGGTGGAGGCCACGGTGGTGGACATCGCTAAAAATCTGGATTTTGCAAGGAAGGTCTAGTATGTTGGGGCTAAACTTCTCATGAGTCCTCTTTTATCGAGTTGTACAACCCAAACTTCGTGGTCTTGGCGGCCATAGGCAACCCAAATGGTGTCGTTATTCACAAGAAAGCCGCAGGGAAATATGGCTTGAACTGGTTTCCAGTAATGTTCGTATTGCGTTCCGGAATAAAATTCGGGGGCGATAATCGGTGTTACACTGGCACGCGAAACGGTAAAGGGCGGATATGAGTTAAATGCATAGGCGCCCATAAAATAGTGGAGCATGGATTGTCCTCCAGATTGAACTGTGGCTAGTTCAATGCTGGAGTGAAAAAAAGCTAGGTATTGTCCATCGATTAAAAGAGCTGGCGTCCCGCCTCTCAAATCTCCCCAACCCCAATAGCTCTTTTGATCGGAATAGCTGACGGTATTGCAAACATGAGACCATAATTTGGGATGAAATACGAGGTGAGGGTCGATGCTATAGGATAGTAAGAGGGTATTTTGATAGTTGAATGGAACCCAATTTTTTTCTCGTAATTGATCGCTTTGTCCTTCGTATTGGGTGAGCTTTGTTTTATGTAAAATCGAAAAGGTTTTTCCGTTGTAATCAAGTTCGGCAACATGAATTCGAAAACCTGCTTTACTCACTTTTTGATCGGGACAATCGCTATATACAAGAAAGAGTTTACTTCCTACTTCTACTAATCTGCCGTCTTCCGCGCGAGAAGGGACTAATGAATCGCTGTCTCGAAAAGCCAGCAATTGTGCTTCTCCGGTGGGATTGAATTGATCATCGAGCCAAATAAGGCCAATTTCTGAATTAAAGGATTTTTTGTTTCCGGGAATAATCCGAAAACTCATAAGTAACTTTCCCTTCCATCGAATAATGGAAGGGTTAAATGCGTAAGGATAGTGCGGAATATGGATCTGTTTTGTTTGGATGATAAAATCGCTTGTGTAATGTTCAAGGTCGAGATAGCCGACCCCAAATAATTGTTGGTTCAATAAGACAGCGATAAAACAAATCAAACACCGCAAGATCTTCATGGATTCACCGGTACTAAACTGTTTAAAAGTTGTTGTTTGTCGATTTTTGCTACCCATACTTCGTGGTCTTGTTTCCCATAAGAGACCCAAATGGTATCTCCTTGGACAACCATGCCGCAGGGAAATACGGCGCGCAATGGCTTCCATGTTTTGTACATGGGACCATCATAAAAATGATCGCCTATAATTGGGTCTGGGCTTACTTTTGTGATTGTAAAGGGTGGCTCTGCAGAAAAAGTATAGGCTCCCATGAAATAATGAAGCATCACTTTGCCATTGGAATGGAGCGAAGGTAAATTTCTAGAGCTGTGAAAAAACGCGAGGTATTCATCACCGATTTTTAAAGCTTGTGTTCCTCCTCGAAGAGCTCCCCATTGCCAATCGCTTAAAAAGCGCGATGTGGCGATAGTTTGGCAAGTGTTGGTTCCTAAAATCGGTTGTAAAACTTGGTGTGGATTGACGCCATAGGATAAGAGCAAGGTATTGTCATAATCAAATGGAACCCAATTTTTTTCTGTTTTGGCAGGCGATTCTCCTTCAAAATCTAAAAATATATTCGATTGTTCTGCATAAAATTGCCGACCGTCAAAAAAGAGCTCTGCAACGAGCATACGGCGAATTTCGCGGTCGGTAACGGTTTTGAGGTGGTTGTTATAGACAAGATATAGGTGGCCATTGGATTGAATTAAACGGGGATCTTGCCGCTTAGTAAAGCAATAATCATCGGTAAAGGGCATGGCAATTAATTGCGGTTCACCGACCGGATTGCAATCTTGATCCAAAAGCACAAGGCCTATGTTATTAGTGGATCCGTTTTCACTATACGTGCGAAAACTCATTAATAAAAAGCCATTCCAATCAATGATAGAAGCGTTGAATGCACAAGGAAAGCCAGATAGGTTGATTCGTTTTGTTTGAATGACGAAATCTTGTTTGAGATCATGCAGATCAAAAAATTGCGGACTATATTCGAAAGGCGTTCGCATATATTCGGGTCCTTCTGATAAGGCCCATTCGGACTGTTCTTCACAGTCGAAATAATCTTGGGTGCTTTCTGCAGCAAGAAAAAATGGTAGTACAGCACATGCAACAGTGAATAAAAGATGCTGATTCATTATAGTGAACTCCTAGGAAAATTGAATTTTTTAGGGGTGGCTGATGGCCATAAGTCAAAGGGGAATGCTTCGTATAGTTTTTGCAAATCACAAATAAAGGGGGGCTCTCCACCCATCTTCAGAGCTTCTTCGACAGAATTTGCGTATTGAAAATGGGGACGCCCTGTGCCTAAGTAATAATCTTCGTATTTGAAGAGATGCTGGTTTTTTTCGCTGACTCGCATATAGCGGGCCGGAATGCCGAAACTTTCAGCGACAATCACGCCGTGCAATGAGCTGGAAATGACAAATTTACTGTCTAAAATTTTGTCGATTACTTCATGCCAAGGATCTGTTGCATATACGATATTGGAGTTTGCAGATCGGGGAAAGAGGTGCAGCTCTTGATAGTGTACTACGATAACATAATCGTATTTGGGATTTTGTTTTCGCTTGAATTCCGGAAATAAGTAAGGCAGCAAAAGGGCTGGATCTCCATAAATTGCAGGCGCTTGAATTCGAAAATTTTCCCATAAAAATTCTCTGGTTTTAGGTCCGCGCACTGCGCGAACGTCTAAATTGGTAAACTCATATTGAGATCGGTCTAGCGTTTTTCCGTTGATTCCTGATCCCCAAATCACATCGTTATCATATGCAAAATAGAAAATGGAACCTACGGCAAGCAATTTTTGTTCATGCGATTTTGGTTTTTTCCGATAATAGCGAACAGGTCCATCAATCATGCGTTCTACTATTTTTAATGATAAATAGTCGCCGAAATTGATTTCTCGGTTTTCGCCCCACCAAAATAAGGGCAATCCTTCTAGGTTTGCGTCCCCATAGAAATTCATCGAAAACGCAGGTGTGCTGCTGAAAGTCAACAGTGTCAGTAAAAGGCACTTTAAACGTAAAGATTTCATAAACCTCGTTATAGCGAGTCGGTGAATTTGTGCTAAGAACTTTTTTAAAATCTTGTTAAGATGGTCTGTCCAAGCACTTGATAAAGAGATTGGAAGATGTTCGTAGCGAGTCAATTACTCTATCGAAAACGGTGAAAAAAAATATACACTGAAAATATTTGAGTTGATCCTAAGGGTCTTACGGAGGGTTATTTTATTAAATGGTCTTGGTCTCTTGAAATTAAAAAAATATTTTCACATTATCCTATAAATCAGAAAACAGAAGGAGTGTATATGGGTTGTCCTATGTCTAAGTGGCAGGTTTTGCTAGGCCGGATATTGTATTCAGCAATTTTTATTCTATCTTCGCTCAGTCACTTTAGCGGCGCTACGATCGCTTATGCGGAAAATCGCGGAGTCCCTATGGCGCAGATTTTTGTTCCGTTATTTGGCTTGATTGCTCTTTTAGGGGGCTTGAGTATTTTATTGGGTTATAAAGCTCGGCTTGGGGCGTGGCTTTTGATCGTTTTTTTGCTGCCGGCAACATTGTTGCTGCACCAATTTTGGAATGTAGCAGATCCTAAGGCTGCCATGATTGAGCACATTATGTTCATGAAAAACCTGGCTTTATTAGGGTCGGCGTTATTGATTGCTCATTTTGGTTCTGGTCCGTTCAGTGTGTCTCGGCAAGAGTAAGCAGCATGCCGTTTCACGACTGGCAACTACAATGGATCTTGCGGTTATCGGAATATAGAACAGAAACACTCGATAGACTTTTTTTGTTCCTCAATTATTTCGATTCGGTGTTTTTTGTTTTTGTGTTGGTCCCAATTGTCTGGATTGGGATCTCTTATCGTTGGGGAATTAAAATTTTTTATTTAATGCTCTTGAATGTGGCATTCAATAGCTTGCTCAAGCAATTAGTCGGTTGGCCTCGTCCAAGTACGGATTGCCCTGAAGTTGGTTTGGTTCATTTTAATAATGGTGGATTTCCGAGCGGGGCGGTGCAAACTTCGGTCATGCTGAGCATTTTGCTTATATATTATTGGCGGACGCGATTGAGTGTAGTAATTGCAGTGGTCTATGTAGCCGCGATGGCGTTTTCTCGTTTATATCTTGGCGTGCATTATCCGATTGATTTATTGGGTGGTGTTATTTCTGGGAGTGTCGTAGCGATTGTCTTTTTAAAGATGGTACATCCATTGGAGAGGGCATTGATTTCATATTTATCCTGTTCGAGGTGGGTTTTAGGATGGCGTCTAGCCGTTGCGATGATTTTGCCTGTTTTGGGCGTTGCCTTGGTGGATCGAAATCTCGCTCTTTTATCTATTGGAAGTGTGGCAGGAATGTGGGTAGGCGTTTATGTTTCTGGTCTTTATCGTTTATATTTACCCGATGCCAAAACAATGCCTCAAAGAATCTACAGAGGACTTTTTGCCGCATTAGGTGTGTTTTTGATTTTGGGTTTTGGAAGCGCTCACATCGTTTTGAGTGGGTGTGTGATTGCTTTGTGGATGAGTTTGTTGGCAAGTCCTTTATATCGTTCGCGATTGAAGAATTAGATGCTTGACTCCTTTTGGCTAGGTTGTGTACAAGAACGAAACTATAGGTGTGTAATGCGGAAATTGAAGATCGCTTTTTATATATTGTTGTCGTTAGCGGCTGTTTTTGCAACGATTTCGCTCTTGGCCGAAGGCAATATCGAAGTGCTAAATCCAAAAGGTATCATCGCTGCACAACAGCGGGATTTGATCGCGACTAGCACTTGGCTCATGTTGATTATCGTCATTCCTACTCTGATCTTGTCGGCTGTAATCGCTTGGCAGTATCGGCAGGAAAATAAAAAAGCCAAGCACAATCCCGATTGGGATTATAATTTCACGGCTGAGGCTATTTGGTGGGGAGTTCCTTTTATTATCATCACTATTTTGTCAGTGATCGTTTGGCAAAGTAGTTATGCCCTAGATCCGTTCAAGCCGTTAAAATCTGATAAAAAACCGCTGACGATCCAGGCTGTAGCTTTGCAGTGGAAATGGCTCTTTATATACCCCGAGCAAAAAATTGCAACTCTCAATTTTGTCGAAATGCCAACAGACGTACCGATCGTATTTGATATTACCGCCGATGCTCCGATGAATTCATTTTGGATTCCGCAATTGGGCGGGCAAATTTATGCAATGCCAGGAATGAAGACAAAATTGCATTTAATGGCCAATGAAACAGGTGTATTTCGCGGATCTTCCGCCAATTTAAGCGGCAAAGGATTTTCCGGTATGTACTTTGCGGTAAAAGCTGTAACTGAAAATGATTTCGATACATGGGTCGCTAATGCGCAACAGTCGCAACAGATCCTGGATCGGCAAGTATACGATGACTTGGCTCGCCCAAGTGAAAATGTGCCGGAGGCTCAGTATGCGCTGCAATCTTCGGATCTTTACGATCAAATTGTCATGAAATATATGAGTATGGATGGAAAATAAATTGTTTGGCCGACTCACGTTAGAGGCATTCCGACACGATTGGATTGAAGTAGGCGCTAATTTGATGATGGTATTCATCGGTTTGGCAGTCGCGTATTATTTAACGCGTCAGAAAAAATGGAAATGGTTGTGGACTGAATATTTGACGTCTTTGGATCATAAAAAGATTGGGATCATGTATGTCGTGGTCACTCTTTTGATGCTAGTAAAGGGTCTGATTGATGCTTTTATGATGCGGGCGCAGCAAGCAATGGCGGCAGGACCGGCGCAGGGTTATTTAGGATCCGAGCATTATCAGCAATTGTTTACAGCTCACGGGACGACGATGATTTTCTTTGTCGGCATGGGCGCTGTATTTGCTTTGGCCAATTTAGTCATGCCTTTGCAAATAGGCGCGCGAGACGTAGCTTATCCATTTTTGAATTCCATTAGCTTTTATCTATATGCCGCAGGTGCGATGCTTTTAATTGTTTCGTTAATGATTGGCGAATTTGCCGGCACCGGCTGGGTTTCTTATCCGCCTTTAGCCGGCATTGAATATAGTCCGGGTGTTGGAGTTGATTATTGGATTTGGAGCGTGCAGATTGCGGGCATCGGCAGTTTATTTTCAGGCATTAATTTCTTTGTCACAATGCTTAAAATGCGCTGTCCCGGCATGTCACTTATGAAAATGCCGATTTTTGTTTGGTCTTTACTCGGTTCGATGGTTTTAGTGCTGTTTGCATTTCCCATTTTGACTGCAACTATAGGCATGTTGACTCTTGATCGGGTATTTGACACTCACTTTTTTACGGCTGGATTTGGCGGAAATGCCATGATGTATATCAATTTGATTTGGGCGTGGGGTCATCCCGAGGTGTATATTCTAGTTTTGCCTGCATTTGGCGTGTTTTCCGAAGTAGTACCGGTTTTTTCAAGAAAACGGCTTTTTGGATACGTCTCGATGGTTTGGGCGCTGGGCGCGATTGTTTTTTTATCGTTCATCGTTTGGCTTCATCACTTTTTCACGATGGGAGCCGGAGCCAATGTGAATGCATTTTTCGGCATCATGACGATGCTGATCGCGGTCCCAACGGGGGTAAAAGTCTTCAATTGGGTTTTTACAATGTTTGAGGGCAAAGTACACTTCGCGACGCCTATGCTGTGGTTCATGGGCTTTTTGTCCACGTTTGTAATCGGTGGCATGACCGGCGTATTGATGTCGGTTGCAGCTGTTGATTTTCAGGTGCATAACAGTTTGTTTTTGATCGGCCATTTTCATTCGATGGTAATCGGAGGCGTGTTATTTGGCGTGTTATCGGCAATTTCTTATTGGTTTCCAAAATACACCGGATTTATGCTTCATGAGCGATTGGGGCGTTGGGTTTATTGGTGCTGGTTTTGGGGATTTCCAGTGGCATTTTTGCCTCTATACGTCCTTGGATTTATGGGCGCGACAAGACGCTTAGACCACTATGATGCTGCTACCGGCTGGCAACCTTGGTTTGTCATCGCTGCGATTGGCGCTGCGATTTTAGCTGTCGGGACTGTATTATTTCTCGTTCAGCTCATCGTCAGCATTGTGCAACGTAAAAAATTGCGCGATACGACAGGCGGAGATCCTTGGGATGGACGGACCTTGGAGTGGTCGACTAGCTCGCCTCCGCCTTTTTATAATTTCGCAATCATTCCTGAGGTCCATACCCGAGATGCCTTCTGGGAGATGAAAAAACACAAAACTCACGAAAAGAAAATCTATGAGCCCATTCATATGCCGAAAAATACACCCATTGGCATGTATATTGGCGGTTTTGCCTTTTTATTTGGCTTTAGCGTGATTTGGCAGATGCATTGGTTGACTATCTTGAGTTTTGCAGGACTTTTAATTTCGATGATTTATCGGCTGTCTGAGAAAGAAACCGATTATTATGTGTCCGTATCGGAAATTGAAAAAATCGAAGGTGCCCGATGAGTCATGAAAAAGTTCCCGATGTCTATCAAGACGTTCATCACAAAACTGTTTTTGGTTTTTGGGTGTACCTAATGACAGATTGCATGTTATTCGGTTGTCTTTTTG
This sequence comes from bacterium, assembly GCA_021781995.1. GTDB lineage: Bacteria > Chlamydiota > Chlamydiia > Chlamydiales > SM23-39 > CAITMJ01. The sequence goes on from JAJXVT010000008.1 coordinate 39,326, forward strand.
CCACTTATTTAGTGTTGCACCATAACACTTTTGGCGGACCTTCTAGCAAAGAGTTGTTTAACCTGCCGTTTGTTTTGGCCGAGACCATGTTGCTACTCACGAGCAGCTTTACCTCGGGAATCGCCATGCTGCCGCGCTTTCATTATAACAAAAAAGCGCTTTTGGGTTGGTTTGCTGTGACTTTTTTGCTCGGAGCTAGCTTTGTCGCCATGGAAGTGACTGAGTTCACCCATTTGGCAAGCGAAGGAAATGGATGGACTCGCAGCGGGTTTTTAACCGGCTTTTTTACCTTAGTGGGTACTCACGGGTTGCACGTATCGCTTGGACTTCTTTGGATGATCGTCCTTTTAGTCCCCGTATGGCGCCATGGCATCAATCCCGTTTCGTTTAAAAGACTTACCTGCCTAAGGCTTTTTTGGCACTTTTTAGACGTCGTTTGGATTTTTATTTTTACGGTTGTATATCTTACGGGAGTCGTGTGAATTTATGGATCCACTTAGAATTGAAGATCATTCATCAGAACATGGCAGCATTAAATCGTATGTTCTCGGATATTTATTGTCTTTGGCTTTTACCCTGATCTCATACTTTGCAGTTGCAGAAAAAATTGCGTCGCCAATGATTTTGTTGAGTATTATAGGAGTTAGCGCCTTATTTCAGACAGTGGTGCAGCTCGTATTGTTCTTGCATTTGGGAGCTGAGTCCAAACCTCGTTGGCAAATGATGACCTTTTTCTTTATGGTCATAGTAGTTGGCGCCATTGTGCTCGGGTCGATCTGGATCATGGAAAATCTCAACTATCGGACTATGTGAAAGAGTATGTTTCTTTAATGAAGCCCGGGATCATTATGGGCAATCTCATTACGGCGGCAGGTGCATTTGCATTTGGCGCAGATAGCTCGATCCATTGGTCTTTATTTGCTTTGGCATTGTGTGGTCTTGCGCTTGTGATTGGTTCTGGGTGCGCATGCAATCACTATAGCGATCGGCACGCAGATAAAATGATGGAACGCACCAAAAAGCGCCCTTTAGTTATTGGCGCTATTTCTCCGGTGCGTGCCCTTGTTTTTGCCGCCATTATTGGAATTTTCGGTTTTTCTTTATTATTTTGGGGCGTGAATCCAGAAAGCGCTCTTGCAGCAGCGGTTGGTTGGATTGTTTATGTAGCCATTTATGGTACCCTCAAATACAAAACCGTCTATGGCACCCTCATTGGAAGCGTAGCTGGAGCTACCCCTCCAGTTGTCGGATATTGCGCTGCCAGCGGCCATTTTGACATCTGGGCTTTATTTCTTTTTTTTCTTTTGATTGTGTGGCAAATGCCTCACTTTTTTGCCATTGCCATGTATCGCCATAGCGATTATGCCGCGGCGAAGATTCCCGTCTTGCCGATTGTTCGAGGATCTAAAGCAGCTAAGGTGCATATGTTCAGCTACGTCGCTGTCTTTGCTTTGCTGGCGCCGATTCCCTTTTTCGCAGGCCGCGCGGGATCTGTTTACTTGATGGTTGCATTGGCATTGGGTACAGGATGGCTTTTATTGTCATTTTCAGGGAGCAAAAGAGACGATGATGCGATGTGGGCGAAACAGATGTTTCGCTGCTCTTTGGTGGTCATCTCCGGCCTTTTTGGCGCCTTAGCATTTTAAAAGGTTGAAGAGTCGATTCAGAACCGGTTTTGATTGGACAAATTCAAATAATTATTATATACCATGATGAATGCGACTTGGTATTCTTGTATTGGCATCTAGTTCCATACTTTTTGCCCTGCCCCCGCCTATTCCCGGGGGAGGTGTGATTGAACGGCAAATTGAAAAAGAGTACGAATCGAAGCCTTTAGAACTGGAAAAAGAGCTTCCCCCGGTTCAAATTGATATTCCTGAGGAACGGCTTGAAATCCCCGAAGGGGTTTCTGTGCGGATCGATTCGGTTTGCCTGGAAGGCAATGAATCATTTTCATGCGAAGAAATCCAACAATGGATAGCCTGTTGCATTGGCAAAGAGCTCAATCTATGCGATATTTATTCAATTTGTTCCATCATCGATGCAGAATACGCGAAACGCGGATACATTGTAGCCCGCGCCTATCCGCCACCGCAATCGATTCAAAAAGGCTGTTTGACAATACGCATTATTGAGGGGAAAGTCGGCAGAGTTGAGGTGCGAGGAAACCGATTTTATAAAGATGAATTTATCCAAAGTTATTTTTCTAAATTACTCGGTAAGCCGCTTAATTATAATAAATTTATGCGAGCTTTATTGCTTCTAAATGAACATGACGATCTGCATGTTGGTGGAATTTTGTCGAAAGGAAAGGAGATTGGCACGGTAGATATTATTCTGCCGGTAGAGGATCACTGGCCTGGTCATTTGTATTTTAATGGGAACAACTACGGTAGAAAACTGACGACTAGTTGGCGCGCAGGAGGTAGATTGGATGTGGGAAGTTTATTGGCGTATGGCGATAAATTTTCTCTAGCCCAAGTCGTCGGTTTTCCCTTGAATGCGCTCTATTTTACTGATGTCATTTATTCTATTCCGATCGGTCGAAATGGATTTTATTTTTCATTAAGCTATTTGTTTTCTAAATTCAAAGTTGAGCAAGACTTGTATCTTCATTTGAAGGGAAATTCAAATATAGGAACTGTTAAAGTGTCGCAGGCAATCATTCGCGATAGAACCATGAGTTTGGATTTTGCTTCTTGGTTTGATGTGACGCAGATTGAAAACTTAGAATTAGGGCAAATCGCATCGTTTGATAAGTTGCGGGTACTCAGAGCTTCGACTACATGGGATCGTTTTGCATCGGCCAATAGTAGGGATTATCTCAATTTTCAATTGAGCGTCGGTATTCCGTATCTTTTTGGGGGTATGTCGCCGGTAGATTCTCAGTGCTCGCGAACTGGCGCGGGGGGGCAATTTGTTAAATTTTATTTGGACTACGACCGATTGCAGAAACTCAGTTGGCGAGACACTTTTTTCATGTTTCATTTTTCAGGGCAATGGAGTCCTTATCGATTGGCTATTCCGGAACAGCTTTATCTAGGCGGCGCAGATACAGTGAGAGGCTACCCTCTGGCCGCTGCCTTAGGCGATAGTGGGTATTGGGGTAATTTAGAATTGCATATCCCCCCACCGGTACTTGCGGACTTAAGATTTTTTATGGCAAAGGCTAAATTCAGAGAAGTTTGCCAATTGGTAGCTTTTATCGACCAAGGCGGGGTCTTTTTGCGCGGAGGATCTTCGGTATTTGAATTAGGGGCAGGTATCGGATTTAGATTGAATCACTTAAAAGGTTTGAGTTTGAGTTTAGATGTGGGATTCCCATTGATACATAACCATTTATCGACAGGCGCGTTCACATACATTAAGGTGACAGGATGTCCATTTTAAAGGGAAGACTGCCTCTTTGGATCCATTTGCTGCACGCTGCTACGCTCTGTGCATTGCCTAAAGGCATGGAGGTTATTTCGGGAGATGTCGCTAGTTCTCAAGCAGATGTTCATTCATTGACCATTCAGGCGCCTAATCGCTCCATCATTCATTTTGAATCTTTTGATATCGGGCCTCAAGAAAGGGTTCATTTTATCCAGCCGGATCAAAATGCCTCAGTTTTAGGGCGAATTGTGGGACAAGATCCCACGCAGATTTTAGGTAGATTAGATGCTAACGGACGTTTGTTTTTAGTCAACTCGCAAGGAATTTATTTCGGTCCTAATTCTAGCGTGAATGTGCACGCTCTCATTGCTTCAACATTAGATATTCGCAATGAGGATTTTCTGGCCGATCGGTACGTTTTTCAAGAGGAAGGCAATGGATCGATCATCAACGACGGATCGATTGTTGCAGAAACATCGGTGGGTTTTCTGTCCTCTTCGATTCAAAATAGGGGGTCGATTCTCGCTAAAACGGGTTCTGTTTTGCTGGCGTCTGGAAATAAGGTTACACTCGATTTTTCCGGAGATGGATTATTGCAATTTGCAGTCGAAGGAGATTTAGAGAACGCTTTAATTGAAAATCAAGGATTCATTAAAGCGAGCCGAGGAGTGGTGGATCTATCTTTGCGATCTGCTAAGCGAGCCTTGCAGGCAGTGGTAAATACAGATGGTTTATCAGTAGCCAATGCGATGGAAGTGGTCGATGGGACTGTTCGTTTGTTTGCCAAAAGTAACATAGATGCTGCTTGTATTCATATCGATGGCGACGGCAATTTAGAGGTGTCTGGGGAGTTGCGGGCAGGCAAGGTGCAACTTTTGTCTGATACAGTAGTTGTGAAAGAAGCTTTGATTGATGTTTCACAAGAAGGCGGAGGAGGCAGTGTCTGGATTGGAGGGGATTATCAGGGAAAAGGGGAGCTGCGTAGATCCCAATTTACCGCTGTTGATCACAATTCTATTATTTTAGCCGATGCAATAAACACGGGTAACGGCGGACAAGTCATCATATGGTCTGATCAAATTACCCTGTTTGATGGGCAGATTTTTGCACGTGGGGGACAATTCGGCGGAGATGGTGGATTTGTTGAAACATCAGGTAAAGAAAGCCTCGGCATTGATTTTGGTTTTGTCAATACCCTCGCTCCCATGGGCACGACAGGATTGTGGCTGCTCGATCCTAATACAATTACGATCCAAACAGCCGGCACCAATGGTACCATCGCGAGCGGTTCTGCACCTAACTGCGCCACCGCAGGAAATCTCAATATTCGTACCTCTACGATGCAAGCAGCAGCTACCAATGTGGCCCTGTGCGCGCAAAATAGTACAACTAGTTCGATTACAGTAAATAATGCATTTACAATGGCATCCGGAGTGTCATTGTCTTTAACTGCTGGATCAACAAATGTCGGCGCTATCAATTTAAACGCTAATATTACTACTAGAGGACAACCGTTGTCTTTTATTGGATTAGTGAATTTAGGAGCAAACGTTGCTTTAGATACGACCAATGCTGGTGCTGTTGCAACTGGCTCGTCTATTAGTTTTTCCAATACTGTGAATGGTGCGCGTAATTTCACTTTGAATGGGGGGACAGCTGGCACGATTACTTTTGCAGGGGCTGTTGGAGGAACGACTGCTTTAACGGCGCTGACAATCACTAATAGTGGATCTTTGAATTTTAATGGCGCTGTGACTGTGACAGGCGCATTGACACAGACCAATGCAGCCACCGGCGCAACGACGTTCACAGGTGCTGTTGCTTTAGGATCCGCTGTTTTAAGAGGCACAACGTATAGTGTAAACAACAGTTTTACAACCACAGGAGCCACGTCAGTTACCAATAGCGGTCTTTTTACAAAAGGGGCTACGGGAGCGATTGCAGCAGCAACAGGCTTTAGCGCGACGGGATCGGTGAGCCTTGCAAACAATATTTCCACGACCAATGCATTGATTCAAATCGGTGGAGCTTTAACGCTAGCCGAGGCGGCATCGCCCACATTAACTGCCGGATCTGGCGGCATTGTGATTTCTGGCGCGATCAATGGAACGACAGGCGGAAGCGGTGAAAGTTTGACTCTCAACGCATTAGGCGGAGCGATTAGTTTGCAGGCGGTAGGATCGGGAGATTCTACCGGCTTGACCACGTTGAGTGTGACCAATAGCGCAGCGCTTAGTTTTGGCGGAGCTGTAAATTTAACCGGCGCATTGACACAGACCAATGCAGCTACCGGCTCAACGACCTTTAGCAATA
>JAJXVT010000045.1 GCA_021781995.1 bacterium
GAGATTGCCTGAACCGAAAAACATGGAGAACATCGCAAGGCCTGTTGATAAAATCAAAGTTTTGTTTTTCATATACTTGTCTATCTCGCAATTTAAATTTTTGCTTTTACTAAATGCAAGGACATCATGACCTGATCCTGATTCTTCTATCACTTGCAATATAGGTGTCTTGAAGTGGTTGGGGATATTTTGCACAATAAATGCATTTGCATGCGAATGTATTTTTCGTATATACCCCTTTTAAAGCCGATTGCAGAGCACGCAGCTTATAAAAGAGGGTGTATTTTTCATCGGCGTTTAAAATTTCAATGTAAGGTGGTTGATGCCATACCCATTACTGACTCCGGTTATTTCTATTATTTCAGGTGTACTTGTATTAATGTATCCTCGTATTTTGAACTACATTGTTGCTCTTTATTTAATTTTAAGCGGTGTTCTTGTGATTGCCGGAAAATCTTAAAATTATTCCGGACATCTTCAATTTTCCTAGGTCTTTTCAAACGGAACGCGTATGTACTCGCCCGTATTTGAGCTCATAGTTGTCAAAATTTAGCTTTAGCCGTAATATGTAACCCCATTTAAAATATTTGAGGCTACGTATGTTTCGTTACTCTATCCTTTCACTCGCTTGCATGATCAATGCAACGATGCCATTTCATGGAGCTTGTTCTTTTTTGGATTGGGTTTCTCTCTCAGAAAAAGCTCAACGTGCTCAAGACACATTAGCTGGATTTGATATGGTCATAGAACAATCGCTTAGCGATTTTCATGTTCCGGGGGTAGCCATTGGTGTCGTAGTCGATGGTCATGTGATTTTTTCTAAAGGCTACGGCATGCGAAATCTTGAGAAAAAATTGCCAATGACAATCCATACAGTATGTCCGATGGGTTCTGCCACTAAAGCTTTTTCCACATTTTTGATGGGAATGTTAATGGATGAGGGACTTTTATATTGGGATCAACCAGTGATCGATTTGTTACCTGAGTTTCGCTTATGGGATCAGTATGCAACACAAAATCTCACGCTTCGCGACCTGATCACACATCGCACCGGCATGCCGCGGCATCCTTTCATGTGGTATAATTCAGGCATGACTCGCGAGGACGTATTAGGTAAATTACGGTATTTAGAACCCACTTGCGATATACGCGAACGGTATCATTATGGAGACTTGATGTATATGGTCGCTGGAATGGCTATGGAACGTGTAGCTGGACAATCTTGGGAGGAACTAACTGCAAATAAAATTTTTAAACCACTTGGTATGACTTCCACCAATCTTTCAATTGATGCATTGCAGCGCACCACTGATGCAGCTGTTGGGTATGTAGAAAAAGGGCATGTGTTAAAAAAAATGAAATATAGAGATGTTTTCCCTATTGCACCTGCTGCTGCTTTGAATTCTTCCATATTCGATATGACTCATTGGCTGCAAATGTTGCTGGCTCAGGGAATTTATAATAACTTTGCGCTGATTTCCCCGATTACTTTACAAGAAATTAAGCTACCTCAGGTCATCGTACCAGGGTATCCCGAAAATCAAGAAGCATTGATGCGCGCATATGCTTTTGGTTGGGGGGTTGTTCCTTATCGTGGCCACTACTTTTTAAGCCATGACGGGGGAATTGACGGTTTTACTTCGGTAGTGGGGTTTTTGCCGCAGGATGACGTTGGAATCGTGGTCGTAGCAAATAAAAATCTTTCTGTATTGCCTCGTTATCTTGCTCTTGAAATTATGGATCGTGTTTTAGAATTGCCGCTGCGCGACTGGTTGCAAGAAGGGATGGATCAATTTTTAAAAAGCAAAGCATTGGCGCTAGAGGATCGGGAAAAAGAAAATCTCGCGCGTAAAAAAGGGACTTCTCTTTCCCATCCACTTTCAGAATATGTAGGGTCGTATGTTCATCCAGGATACGGCACGTTGGATGTTTCATGTGAAGAGGGGCACTTAAAAGCAACTTTACACAATATTACATCAACACTAAGCCATTGGCATTATGATGTTTTTTCAGTAACGGCCGAAAGCGAAGATATGCTTATTTCACGGGAAGGAACCAAGTACACATTTCGTAACAACGTCGATGGGGAAATCGCAGACTTAATAGTGCCGTATGAATCGGATGCTTCAGATATCGTTTTTAAAAAGCAGCCTAACGGTCATTTTTCAGATTTAGTGTATTTTCGACAATTTGCAGGATTGTATGAAATTTATAATGTAGTAGTGGAAATTGCCATTCGCGATAGAAAATTGATTGCAGTTATTCCAGGGCAACCTGATTATGAATTGGTCCCATCATCAGAAAATGAGTTTACCGTAAAAGGCATGAATCATTATTCTCTTCGTTTTGTCAAGGGGGACGATCAGCTTATTACAGAGGCTTTGATCGTATTGCCATACGGAGCCTTTACAGCTGAGAGGATTAGCCCTTAAGGGATTGCGAAACGAAAAAGACTATCGACAGGTTTTGAATCAGTTTGCGTTTGAGAGTCTTTTAATCGGAACGAGTATATACTCGTTCCGCTTTCTAAGGGTTGTCAAACAATAGACATGCCAGAATTGCGCGTTTACAAAAGATTAGTAATCCATAGTCAAACGAGCAGTTAATCCCTGCAAGCAAAGCAGTCCAGAGTTGATAAAAGTTTCTTTTGCTTGATAGGGAGCACCGGATGTCGAGCGATAAACCTCTTGTAGATTAGTCCAAGTTGTTAATTCATATCCTACAAATGCTTCTATCCGCATATTAGTGAAGTTTTTCTGGTATGATGGGCCCACGATCATTTGCAAGGTGGTTGCTGCTCGAGCATCGGAATAACTCACATTGCGTGGATCTAATGTCGTATTTTGACCACCAGTGCCGGCGCCGGCTGAGAGAGTTTGTTTGGTTTTATTGCGATAATAGCCTAATAAAGCTGCAACAGTTCCTCGTGCGCTGAGATAAATGTCATTCGTCCAAAACCAATCTAAGGTCGTCCCTAATCGCAATCCCACTCCGCCAAAAAGCCAACGGCTATGAATATCGGTGTGATTGCTAGACGCATCAAAGTAGTGAATTGCCCAATTTTGATTGATCCAGGCGCCGGTTAACCCACCAAGAAGGCGAGCCCGGAAATGTGGATTTGGATTGAAATAACGGTCTGCCATGAAATCAGCGACATTGTAATTGAGATGTAAGTCTGTTTCAGCACGAACAATCGGATTAGGATCCAGCAATTGAGGCCAGGTTCCTGTTAAATATTCTCCGGCTTCAGGCGGTGCGCTTGTATGCGAGTGTCCTCTAGAAGTCATTCGTGTGTATTGCGCCCAAACTTCCCAATAATGAGGTGCTCGAAAATAGCTCAAGCCCAATCGAAATCCTGGATCTATGTTGAAAATGCTTCGTTTCATATTTCCGACAGCATAGTTATCTGTACCTGATGCATCCCAAGCTGGAGAATTCATGCTAATAGCGTAATCCAGCGCTCCTTCATCAACTTTCCAATACAAAAACTCTACATGCGAAGAAAATACTGGAGTGTCTCGTCGAAACAAATCCGCATCAAATGGAACTGAAGCTGGAGTTGTGGATGTAGGCGCAGCAAAAGCGGATGAAAGAGCCAAGACGGCTAAGTATTTTTGCATCGAAAAAACTCCTTTTTGAGTTAATATCTTTTATATTGTTTATGATTTAAGAATCGAGCTTTGGATTTCTGCAGCATTTTGTTGGCTCTTTAGCTAGCGCAAAATGCAGGTGCCTGCTGGATTCACTGTTTAATCCTTGAATTATTTATGGTATACACAAGGAGCTAGAAAAAAATGAACTTTTTTTTACTATCATTGATAGCTGCATTGCCACCTCTTGCACAAAGCAGTCGTGAAATGAAAGCTATTTTGTCTGATAAACAATTGTACGAAACTCTGACGAGTGGCGAGCCAATCGAAGAAATTAAGCGCGAAGACGGCGGGTATTTAGTAACCACTCCGAAACATACTATTTGGGTTGAAGTGCAATATCGTAAAACCGAAGGAAAGATCGGGCCTGTTGAATTTGATTTAGTATTTCATCCCTCTTCAGTCGGAAATCGTCGTCCTTAGGGAACTTTCGCAAAATCAAAACAATTTGGAGAGAGTTTGCATCGCCTGTGTTATTAAACATGGGCGACTCTTAGATGGTTTTGCCCCTATTCAATGCAAAGAGAGTCTATATTCATTCCGTTTGAAAGACACTCAAACTAGAAACTGATTCAAAGCCTTCTAAATAAGCGAAAACCTCAACAGTCTTAGAATGATTTGGTTATGCTATTTTAGTCTCACATTGTATTGGTGCCAACACGAAGCCAAAATCCTCAGCCCGCTTTTTCAAGTTCTTTATCAAACGGTCTCTGTATCTTTCTTCATAATACTTGTTTCCCAGTTCCGCGTAGGCTGTTTTTGTTTTTAGCATCACGTATAGCTGTCGGGCCATCTTGTGAGCCGTTGCCGTGATCGCCTTTGCTGGTCCTAGCCGAGCTTTAAGGCGTCTTAAAAAAGCTCCTAGGGCAGTGTGTTGCGCTTTTGAAGAAGCCTCTTCTACCAAAACACTTCTTTGGCGAATAAAGCCCCTCAATTGAACGATTTGGTTGCTCGGTCTAAATGAAGAATCTAACAGACCACAAGAATGCAGTCGCTGAATCCACTGACAATCGAGCACACCGGTCTTTCTGCCGCTCACGTTTTTAAGATGCCTGGCATTTACTAGTTTTACTTCGAAACCGTTTTGTTCAAGTATTTTATAAACTGGAATCCAGTAAACGCCGGTAGCTTCCATTGCCACCGTTGTAATTTTGCATTTTTTAAGCCATGCAACCATAGAGATAAGATCGTCTGTGAAACTGAGGAATTCTTTTACCGGCTCTTCGTCTCGATCGATGGGCACTGCGACGAAATGTGGAGCGGAGCCGATATCAATATCGGTGGCATTGGGCTGAGTAGTTGGAAAACCATCAGTGGATTTTTTCTTGTTTTTGGTGCTATTGTTGTTCACGGGGGGGGGCGTTCCTTTGTGTAAGGTTATGTCTTGTGAAGCAAAGATTCTAAATTTGGGTATTCTTCTCAACGGGATGATGCGAAAGCATCTCACCAATGATATCGCCAATAATCTTTGCAAACCATGCTCTGAAACGGGTGCGTTAGACACCAGTGATTTAACGGCTGTCATTCACAAGCATAACGCCCCCTATTTTGTCGCAATCGCTTATTTTCTAGATACCTGAGACGAAGTCTTTACCGGGCTCTGAAATCAAAGAAAAAATTGAGGTTAATATTAAACGCAATATTGTCCTCAATTTTTTGTTCGAATTAAGAGAGCTTTCAATGGAAGTTTTCGTAGGGGCTTTCGAACGGAACGAGTATATTCTTTCAAAATCATCGATTTTCTGGAGCACAGCAGTTTTTGCAATGGCTCTAGATAGTTGCTTATTTAGCCAAACCTGGAAAAGTGCTCAGCATGCCATTCGCAATGGCCTGCACTGCAATTGCAGCTAAAATAAGACCTCCGATACGATTGATGACATTGATTCCAGAATGACCCAGCAGCTTTTCGAGATTACTAGCAAAATAAAGCACCATACCCATAGTAAAAGCGACTAAAATAGCACTAATCGATAGTGTGATTTGATTTAACAGACCTGGAAATTCGTTGACGCTGACAATGACTGTGCTGATCGCGCCTGGTCCCGCAATGATTGGAATCGCTAATGGAACAATCGCCCCCGTTTCGCTTTTTTTTTCTTTTTGCTCATCTGGATTGGATTTAATCGGGCTTTCTTCGGCGTTTAACATAGAAAAAGCCATGAACAGAACGACAAATCCACCAGCTATTTGAAAAGCAGGTAATCCGATGCCCAATAATGCAAGTAGGGGAGTCCCGATCCAAGTGACGATGAGTAAAATCAGGCAGACTGCGGAAGCGGTTGTGATACCTGTTTTTCTTTTTACAGGCAATGACTGATTTCGCGTAAGCTTTAAAACAGCGGGCAAGGCTGACAGTGGGTTTGAAATGACAAACAAAGCAACGAAATGATTGATAAAATCGCTAAAATCCATAGCACGTGGATTATAGCGATAAACACTCATTTAATGCTAGTTTTTTGAATGAAGAAGGTAAAGGTGAGTGCAAAGACAGTTTCTGTTTGGTAAACGGATGTATTAATTCCAGGCGCAGTGCATGCAAACACATCCTTTGAATCGGATCTTCCGTAGAACCGTAACGTCCATCGCCCAAAATAGGGCAGCCGGCGCTGCTGCAATGAACGCGAATCTGATGTTTGCGACCTGTTTCAAGTGTGCAAAGCAAATAAGTGTACTTAGGCGAGCGACGCAGCGTTTTGTAGTGCGTGATTGCTTCACGTCCATCTGCTGATTCCACTACTTTTAAGCTTTCTAATTCTAATAAACGGCTCTTCCATGTCCCTTGCGAAGGACTTACGCGCCCCTGCACAATAGCGAAGTACGTTCTTTGCAAATCGTGTTTTTCAAACAGTTCGTCGAAACGACGCTCTGATTCCTTCCCTTTTGCAAAAAGCAGGCAACCCGAGGTTTCCCTATCGATGCGATGCGCAGCAAAAATTTGATCCGTATCAAAATGATTGCGCAGAAGACCCAAAGCATGGCGCTTTTGTTCATTAGTGTCTAATGGGACGCTGAGCAGTCCTTCTGGCTTATCGATGGCGATGCAATAGCGGTCTTCGTACAAAACTTTTAAGCCCGGTATGAGCTGAGGTTTGCAAGTGGTTTGAGCATGGATGGTTTGGCCAGCTAAAAGCTGTTCATTTTCCCGCGTTATAGCTTTTCCATCTGCGTAAAATCTGCCAGCGCGCAGCCAATTTTGCAGCGTTCTTCGCGAGCTATCCGGGTAGAGTTTTTTTAATGCCTCTAACGCGGTACAAGGTTGTTGAATTGTCAGTTCCATAAAGCGGAATAAATATTAACAGAGTCTCGAGTTGATTGGAAACTGTTTTTCAGAGTAATGTGTACAGTATCATGGCAGTTTCAAAAGAAAAGTTACACGAATTGGCGAATCGATTGCTTAAATTGCAAATTCGAGAAGCTGATCTGATTGAAAAATTTATTTTAGGTTCCGGTAGCGGAGGGCAAAAAATCAATAAAACTAGCTCTTGCGTTTATGTAAAACATATCCCCTCCGGAATCGAAATTAAGTGTCAAAAAAGTCGCTCTCGAGAAATGAATCGTTATTATGCTCGAAAAGAACTGTGCGAAAAGCTCGAGGAAGAAATATTTGAGACAAAAAGTTCGAGGCGCATGGCTATAGAAAAAATTCGGCGTCAAAAAAGAAAAAGAAGCAAAAGAGCTCAAGCGAAAGTGGTCGCAGATAAACGCCGTTCAGGGGAGAAAAAACAGTTGCGCACGACATTGAGAGAGTCAAATAAGGATTATGATTGACTTCTTTCATTGTCTGCCATAGGATTATTGGAATCCGAGAGGCGAGCTGCCTATCGGGTATTATTAAGTAACTAAAGTTTGCCCTACTCGTGGTTTTTCTCAGCTTCCAAACGCGGTTTTTTTGCTGGATGCCTGGTACAGGGTCTTTTTGGAGAATTTTTCAATGAATCAACAGAATCAAAAATTATACGTCGGCAACCTCAATTATGAGGCGAATGAAGATCAAGTTAAAGAATTATTCGGCGCTTTCGGCGATGTACAAGAAGTTAAAATTGTGATGGATCGCTTCACTGGCAGATCTCGCGGTTTCGCTTTTGTCCGCTTTGAGTCGCCAGAATCCGCCGGCAAAGCAAAAGACGCTCTGAACGGACAACCATTTCAAGGCAAGACACTCGTGATTGACTTGGCACGTGCTGAGCAACCAGGCGGAAGCGGAGCCGGCGCCGGCGGATTCCGTGGTGAGCGTAGGGAGCAACCTCGCGGACATAGCGGCGAATTTCGCCCACGCCGTGAATGGGGCGACCGCGGCGATCGTGGTGATCGCGGTGATCGCGGCGATCGAGGTGGATACCGCAATTCCGATCGTGGTGATCGTAGCGGCGGTTATTACAATCGCTAATAACGTATACCGATCCAAGTCAAGTATCGGCATAGAGGGTCGCTTTTTAGCGGCCCTTTTTCTTTTCTAAAACCATTAAAGTCAAGCGCGCTGCAGAAATCAAAGTGCCATTGTCATCTTGTATTTTGATCTCCCAAACCTGTGTTTGTTTGCCTAAATGAAGTGGGGTAGCCGTCGCATGGACCCAGCCTTCTTTAGCAGCTTTCAAGTGATTGATGTTCAGCTCTATTCCTACGCAATAATATAAATCTGAATGGATGCAATAATTGCCTGCTGCACTACCAACTGTTTCTGCTAAGGCAGCAGATGCTCCACCGTGCATAATTTCCATGGGCTGTATGGTGCGTTGATCAATGCGCATTCTGGCCGAAAGCGAGATACTGGTAAACGAGGTAAATTCAATACCTAAATGATCTGAAAGGCTGTTTTGACATCGTAAGTTAAGTTCGTAGGGGGTGGGCTCTTGTACCCAAATAGGTCGTGTCATAGCTTGTTCAATTTTGAAGAACTGTTGAAATGGCGGAAGCGATGATGCATTCCGCCAAACGAATTATTGCATTCCATGCCAAACTAGGTAAGCGCCGAGCAACAACCAAAACCAGGTCATTACGGTGTAACCTACTTGAGCTTGCAGATCCTTGAAAAATTTTGCAACATGTTCCGGAAAGAACAGGCGTGCAAGTCCGTGGATCAAAGTGACCCAACCGATCAGCGTAATCCACACTGTCCAGTCGGCCACCCATTTATTGTGGCTAACAACGATAAATAACCCTGCAATCGTTCCCAAAATACCGCTTAGCGTTATGAAGGGTTGAGTTAAAAGTTCGCCTATTATTTTTTTGAACCGAGTTTGATGCACAAGCATCGCAAGGCTCATGAAGAATAGGTAGAACCCGATCACTAGGGAAAGAAAAATAGAGAGGCACATATGAGCTCCTTCGAGTTAAAGTTCTCTCAAGATATTCTATAGAAAATAAAAATATTATTATCAAGATCCAACTGCATAACTGTTTGGTCTGTGCTATCTGATGATATTATGATCGTCAAATTATAACTAATAAATCTGTTTTGCAATTTACTGTTTAATGTGCTATAATTTTGTAGAAATAAATGAGGTTAATTTGTTAATTACGAAATTTTTAATTGCATTTATGTCGTTTTCGGGCGTTGATGAAAGTGGCTGGTTTGATGTCGAGAAGCCTGGCGCAGATGGTTTATTAGCGGCAGAAGTGGAGTGGGATCGCTCTATTTGGGTGTATTTTTCGAAGAAAATGGGCGATGAAAAAATTTTGGCAAGTTTTCCTGATGAACCGACTTATAGGTATACGAATGGTGGCGCATCCCTCGAGGCTTTTGCTCGCACTTGGGGAGTAGAATATCGTATGCAAGTACAGCCTGTTCAGGTGGACTCGGCTCAGAAATTTTTATCTGATCGCATGAGAGAGCTCAAAGGGGTTGATATTTTGCAAAGTCGTACGGCGGCCATAAAAGAGATGGATACGGCAGACATTGCATACAGAGATAAGGGAGTGTGGGTATTTGAAACGTGGGTATTTTCGCCTAACCATACCTACCTTTTGCAGACAAAGTCTGTTGATTTAGATGATTCATTACATCAAAAGTTCGTTGCTTCTTTTGATGTTTCTTTTTGAGCTATTTCTATAGAGGGAAAACCAAACAAATCGGGAATTTTTCATAGCGTTTGCGCTACGGAAAAATCAAAAGGGGTTGCAGAAAAATCCGCATCTTGTGTATGTTATTCTTATTCTTTTAAGCGCGAATGACAAGCGAAAGAGAAATAGAACGACAAGATCGTTCAAGTGTTTAGTTTGACAGTAGAAGAAGAGAAAAGTGCGGGAAAAGTAGAGTTTGTAATGAGGTCTCGTGAAAGCGAGACACTCTCGTCAAAATATAATTTTTTCTGAGAATTTGATCTTGGTTCAGATCGAATGCT
>JAJXVT010000046.1 GCA_021781995.1 bacterium
AGGAGCCGTTGGGGGACTGAATCGCCCCGCCGGCCGCCCCCGCGCCGATCAGCGCGGCCGGCGGCGTCGGCGTAAACCCCCAGCCTTTCCCCCTTTCCGCTTGCCGGCCCGTCCGCCAGGCCGGTATCGGCGCGCGCGATAAACTGTTCGTGCTCGATGCCGATTTTCCATTGCGTGCGCGGTTTGCAACCGGCTGCCATGTCATTGACAAGATCATCGTATGTCAGCATTCTTTTTCAGCGGTTCCGTTAATACAAAACTCGACGAAAAAAATCGCTTCGTCATGCCCCAAGAGATGCGCTATGGTTTAGTCGAGAATGGAAAATGCGAATTTGTGATCGGGTTAGGTCTTGGCGGTTGTTTAGCGATTTATCGCAAAAGCATGATCGATAAGATCGTTGAAAAATTTCAAAAAATGCAACACGTTGCCCAGTTTCAGAAATTCTTTACTTTGTTTTTTTCGACTCTGCATCCGACGGAATGCGATAAGGTTGGTAGAGTTTCTATTCCGGCGATGTTGAAAGGCGCTGTAGGGATCCAGAAAGAGATCGTGATTGCCGGAGTGATGGATAAGATCGAACTGTGGCCGAAAGAAGTTTACGATCGCAATTTGCGAGAACTGCTCGAAGGCACCTCTCCTGATTTTAATTTGGCAAAGATGACTGAACAAGCTTTTGCTTTATTAAATGAAGTCGAGTGCAATGCTCCTGCCGCTCCTGTGGCGCCTGCACCTGTTGCGCCTGCACCTGTTGCTCTGGCTCAACCGGCGAGCTTCAATCCACTTTATTTTGATGCGACTCACGTAACGCCATGAACTATCCTCACCGATCTGTTTTGCTTCATGAGGTGGTTCAAGCCTTTGAAGGGTGTTCGATGCCGGTTTTTTTTGACGGCACGTTAGGTGCGGGGGGGCATGCGGAGGCTATTTTATCAGCTCATCCTGAAATTGAGCATTACTTGGGTTGCGATCGAGACCCTGTTGCTCACGCAATTGCCGCTAAGCGCCTTTCTTCTTGGGAACAAAAAGTGGAATTCATACGAGGCAGCTATTCTGAGATGGGGCGATTTCTAGATGAGAGAAAAATGGATTTCGTCGATGGATTTTTGATCGATATCGGGGTCTCCTCGATGCAATTGGATGTAATGGAGCGGGGATTTAGTTTTCGCGGCGAAGGTCCTTTGGATATGCGTATGGACCCAAGCTCTGAGCTGACGGCGGAAGAAATAATCAATAGTTATGCAGAAAAAGAGCTCGAGCGAATTTTTTGGGAATATGGAGAGGAAAAGCAATCGAGAAGAGCCGCTGCAGCGATCGTTCAAGCGCGCAAAAAAAAGGCGATTCGGACTACGGATCAGTTGATCGAAATTGTGAAGCCAGTGTTGAAATGGGGAAAAATTCATCCGGCAACGTTAATTTTTCAAGCGCTTCGCATTGCTGTGAATGATGAATTGGGCGAATTGGAACGGGGATTGGATCAAGCGATTGCGAGATGTCGTCCGGGAGGGCGGATTGCGGTCATTTCGTTTCATAGCCTGGAAGACCGCATTGCAAAACATCGATTTAAAGAAAGTGAATGGAAAGTAGCTAAGAGAAGCCGGCAGCAAAGTGGTTGTTTGAAAATTCTGACTAAGAAGCCTCTTGAGGCGAGCGATGAGGAGTGTCGAGATAATCCTCGATCGCGCAGCGCAAAACTTCGAGTAGTAGAAAAAGTGAGCGATCAATGAAAGGTTTGCTGATGCAATTGGGTGTGTGCGTATGTGTGGCCGGCGGCGCTTTATTTTCGTATTTAGAAAAACAAAATCGTGTGACGGAGCTTAAAATTCTTTTGCCGGAACTTCAGAAACAAATTGCAGTGATCGAGGAAGAAAATCGCAGGCTTGCATATGAGATTGATCAATTGGAGAGTCCCATTCACTTGATGGAACTGGCGCGTCGTCCTGAATTTAGCCACTTAAAACATCCATTGATTCGAGAAATTTTTACTGTTCCAGAAGCGATTGCATCTACTAATAGCCCTCAATGAGATGGTAGGAGCTGTCTTGACAACCCCTTAGGGGTTGTCAAACAATAGACACCTTGCGTAACCTCATTTACTTACTAGAATCGTTCTTTTTTCGCGGATTTTTATCGCCCTCTTTCGCCGACTCTTTAGAGTCGTCTCACTCGCTTGATCTGAAACTGCAAGCAGTTTCTAAAAATCAGCGAAAAAATTTCCGATTCCTTCAAGTAAAGCAGGTTACGCAAGATGTCTAATAAACTAAAGCATTTGACTGGCTGCGGCTTTGCCAAATCGATCTTCCTCCTCACCCTTCCCACATGGGGGAAGGGCTTCGTCGATCAGGGCTCTTCGCTTCGATTTCGCTTTGCCTCGCAAAGTCAAATGCTTTAGTTTACTGTTTGAAAACCCCTTAGTTCGGAATATGAGTCGGAAGTTCGTATAACCGTTTTAGTGTTATGCATAGTGTTGTGCCGAAATATATTGAGGCCAAGATTCTTATAACTACTATGGCTGAGGCAAAATATATAGGAGGTGTCATCAAATAGATTGGCGGTATTGCCGTTAACCAGGTGAGGGTGAGAACTGTTGCAAACATCGTAATTACTATTGTGTGAATAGTTTCTGTTCTAGTGAGCCTACGAGGTGCAGGTGCAGGTGCACGAGAGTCGAAGTAACGGAGTGCTTGATTCCATGGTATAACGATGGGGCCAGGGGAAGTGATCTTTGCTAGAGTGAGTTTTAGTGTTCTTGTTGTCAAAAGAATGAGCGCGGCCATAGAGTTAGGATATTACCGTAAAACCTAGGATAAATATTATTTTATAGAAATGACTTTGCAGTGTTGATAGTGGAATCAATTTTATAATATTCTGTATCGAAAAAAAATCTATGCAAAAACCAAAAGAAAAAAAAGGCATAGCATCCAAAAATCGACAGAGATATTAAAACGATGGTGAGGGCGATAGAGGAGAGATGACGGTGGAAAATGCCTATGTTTGCAATATCGGGTGATCTACTGCGGCATTTGGGACAGGTGTTGTTTATTGATAACCACTGAAGTAAAGTATTTTCTTAAAATGCGTGCATCCCGTCGGCGTTAAAACGGCCATTGTCTCTTGTTTTCCAATGCGCAATTGTGGGTGCTGCAATTCTGCCCTCATTTGCAATGGATTCACGCGCAATAGAACAGTTCATGTTTTCAAAAATTGGACGTGTCTTATTGGTTAGTGCAGTATTTGCAGGAATTGTTACCCAGTAAGGGTATTTGGGCGTAATGAATTTAAAGCAATTGCCATAGGCGTATATAATATCAATTATAGTGGTTTTATGGCAATTGTAAAGATCGTTGTTGATTAAAACCGCCCTTTTGGAGAGCAGTTTAACGGGGAAATGAGCGCTGCAACGGGCTTTGCTGCATTTTATGAGTTAAAAATTTGTCGGAAGTTCATTATACTCCATGAAATGTCTGTTGAAGCAACCGATCGAAAACGCCTCGTCGCCATCGCTGTATTTTTATCAGGTCTGTTTTGCCTTTTAATGATTCGATTTTATCAAATTCAAATTTTAGAGCATGAGCAGTGGATAAAAATTGCTTTAGCGCAACATCAATATGTCGCGGTTGAAGCGGCTCGCAGAGGTAGCTTTTACTCGAATACTACCGTAAAAAAGGGGCATCCTGAGGCGGCTCAGCCTCTTGTGTTGGATGTATTGCATTTTCATTTATTTGCCGATCCAGATTCGATTCCAAAAGCAGTTAAGGAAAAACTGGCCGATGAATTGGGCAGGCTGTCGGGGTTGCCCAAACATCAATGGCCTCGGATATTGAAAGATTTGGAGCGCAAAAGCCGCAGCCGTCGCATCGCGAGTTGGTTGACGCAGGAACGAAAGGAAAAAATTGAAGCGTGGTGGAGTCAGTTTAGCAAGCAAGAAAAGATCGTTCGCAATGGAATTTATTTTGTCTCGGACTATCGTAGATCTTATCCTTTCGGCAGTATGCTAGGGGCTGTGCTTCATACGGTGCAAGAAAATAAAGATCCTCAGACAAACCAGGCGTTGCCAACGGGTGGTTTGGAACTTTTGCTCAACTCGTATCTTACAGGGAAAGATGGACGTCGATTGATTGTCCGATCGCCTCGTCATCCGTTGGATGTGGGACAGGTACTGGAAGAGCCAGAAAACGGAGCTGATGTTTATTTGACGGTGAATCATTACTTACAGGCGGTGGCGGAATCTGAATTGGCTAAAGGAGTGAAGGCGGCTGGCGCTAAGGGCGGTTGGGCTGTAATGATGGAGCCAAATACGGGTGAGATTTTAGCTCTTGCACAATATCCGGCCTTTGATCAGACGCGCTATGCCGACTTTTACAACGATCCGGTTTTGCAAGAGCATACCAAGGTTAAGGCTGTAACCGATTGTTTTGAGCCGGGATCGATTTTTAAAGCGATTACTGTCGCTTTGGGATTAAAGGCAAGTGAAGAGCTAATGCAACGGGGAAAAAAACCGGTTTTGACGGCAGGGGAATGGATCTCGACCACAAATGGGTGGTTTCCCGGGAGATCCAAGCCGTTGCAAGATGGCCGGCCTCATCGAGAACTCAATATGGATCTGGCGATTCAAAAGTCTTCCAACATCTACATGGGCAGGGTGATTCAGCGCGTTTTGGATCAGATGGGAGATCAGTGGTATCGCTCTGCGTTAACAGACATTTTTGGATTTGGCCGTAAAACGATGATCGAGCTGCCGGCAGAATCTGTGGGAAATGTGCCTACGCCGGGAAAATTGCATCCGAATGGAAAATTGCAATGGTCTACGCCGACTCCTTATTCGCTTGCGATTGGCCATAACATTTTGATCAATAGCATTCAAATGCTCAAATCGTATGCGATTTTTGCCAACGGCGGATATGATGTGCAACCTCATATCATCCGGAAAATTGTGAAAAAGAAAGCTAACGGCTCCGAGCAGATTTTGCTCGATAACACAGCTCTAGGCAGACAAAAGCAATTGCTTAGCACCTCCATTTGCAACGCAGTTGTGCGCGCTTTGAAATTTGTAACTAAAGCAGGCGGTACATCGACTCGCGCAGATATTCAAGGGTATACTGAAGCGGGCAAATCAGGTACTGCTGAAAAAATCATTGACGGAGTTTATTCAAAAGATCATAACATATCTTCTTTCTTAGGGTTTGCTCCGGCAAAAAACCCAAGATTTGTGCTGCTAGTTACGCTGGATGATCCGGAAAAAAAGGTGATTCCGGGCGTGGGAAAAAATCAGATGGGCGGGGTTTGTTCGTCTCCTATTTTTGAGCGCATAGCGAAGCAGACATTGGAATATTTGGGTGTAGAAATGGATGATCCTCATGGATTTCCCCCGGGAGATCCTAGACGCGATGCGAAAAAAGCCGATTGGGCGTCTGAAATGGAAGTGCTTCGTGAAGCTTACCGAAAACACAATGAGTAAACTGTGAAGTTAAAAGCATTGCTAAGGGGCTTAGAACTGCTCGTCCCAGAACTTGTTGTTAAGGGTTCTAAAGAAGTTGAGATTTCGGGTTTGTCTGCCGATTCGCGCTGCGTTGCACCGGGGCATTTGTTCATTGCACGCAAAGGCACTTCATTCCATGGTTCTCAATTCATTCCGCAGGCGCTGCGCAGCGGCGCTGCAGCTATTGTCACTGATTTGTACGATCCTTCGTGCAGCGCTTCGCAAATCATAGTGTCTTATCCAGAGCGCTTAGAGGCTGTGTTAGCTGAAAAATATTATGGTTCTCCCTCGAAAGAGCTGTTTGTGGCGGCAGTTACCGGCTCTAAGGGCAAGACAACGGTTTGTTATCTCGTAGGGCATTTGCTCAATGCATTTGGCATGGATAGCGGGTTGATCAGCACAGTTGAGACTGTGGTCGCACAAGAGCATAGAGATTCTTCGCTAACGACTCATTTCCCGATTTTTAATCACAAAATACTGCGTGAAATCGCTTCAAAGGGCGGTCGCGCTGCGGCGCTTGAGGCGTCGTCTCACGGATTAGAACAGGGGCGGATTGATCGCATTGAATTAGACGCTGCGATATGGACGAATCTTTATCCTGATCACTTAGATTTTCATGGAAGCGTTGACAAATACGCAGAGGCAAAGCGCCATTTATTTGCATTGCTCGATCAAAGTAAAAAGAAACGGAAAATCGCTCTTTTAAACGGCGATGATGCGTGGTGCATGAAGATGAAAAAAGACATTGCTTCGCCGATTTGGACCTTTGGATTGGGTGAGGGATGCGATTTGGCTGCGTCGTCAATTGAGCAGGGCGTTTTTGATTTAACGTTTGATGTTGCATTTGAAGGACAAAAGAGGCGGTGCGCTCTTCCGTTGATGGGACAGTTCAATGTCTATAATGCTTTGGGTGCTTTAGGAGTTGCTTTGTTTTTGAAGATCCCGCTTCAGACAGCTGTTGAGGCGCTCGGTAATTTTCCGGGCGTTCCCGGGAGGATGCAGTCGGTGCCTAATGACAGGGGTGTCGCGATTTTTGTAGATTATGCTCATACCGGAGAATCTCTGCAGCGAGTTTTAACGATGTTAAGACAAAGATCTCGAGGAAAAATCATCTGTGTTTTTGGCTGTGGAGGGGAGCGCGATCCGGAGCGCAGATCGTCCATGGGGAAAGCGGCAGATCTTTTGGCCGATACAGTAATTGTTACAACAGATAATTCGCGCCGCGAAAATCCCGATGCAATTATTCAGCAAATCATTCATGCATTTCAAGATCCTCGCCGGCCGATTGTGGAACCGGATAGAAAAGAGGCGATCCGCTTAGCTATATCGATGGCAAATCCTAACGACATTGTACTCATTGCGGGTAAAGGGCATGAAAAAGTGCAGATTATCGGTCAAAAGACGATTGCTTTTTGCGATGTCTCTGCTGTCGAAGCTGCTTTGCAGGAGGTGGGAGCTTGCTAAATATCTGGAACCGGATTTTTATCTTATTGTGTCTTGTTTTCCCTCTGATGGGGTTTGAGCTTCCCACCGATGCGCCGGTAATTGTAGTAGATGCCGGACATGGCGGAACTGATTTGGGAGCGCGCGGAAAAACTCCTTATTGTGAAGAAAAAAAACTCTGCTTGCAAACGGCCAGATTGGTGAAACAATATCTCAATCAACTGGGCTATCGCGTGATTATGACTCGCAATGCCGATGCGGCTGTCTCTTTACAGCAGCGCGTGGCTATCGCCGATCAGGCCAATGCAGATTTATTTGTGAGTTTGCATTTCAATTCCTCTCGCAATCCAACTGCGCATGGAATTGAGATCTTTTTTTGCGATAGCAAAGAAGAAAAAAGCCGGGCTAATTCATCGAGAAAATTAGCCGATTCTATTTTGAGCCGAGTTTTGCGGCGGACTTTAGCGACTTCTCGCGGTGTGAAGAAGGGAAATTTCTATGTGATTCGAGAAACTTCGATTCCGGCTGTATTATTGGAAGGGGGGTTTATTTCCAATCCGACAGAGCGATCTTTTCTAAAAACTCGCGAATATCAAGAGAAAATTGCCAGAGGCGTTGCCGATGGAGTGGATGTTTTTATGAAAAAGCGGCGCAATTCTAAATAGATGAGGTAATTGCAAAACTGCTTTGCCTGGAAAAATCGATGATTTTGAGGTGATTTTCGAGTGGCAGTAATCTGCCACGTACCGTTTGACGAGGTCAACTCATGGGAGTTGACTGAGGAAAAGGGACGAAAATGTCCTCAAAAGGGCGATTTTAACGGGGAAATGAGTTTTGCAATTGCCTCAGATGTTTAACCACCGGCGCGAATCGAAATCGCTGGAGTGCCTTTGCAAGATTGCGCTGGAGTTGGACTCGATTGACCGGCCGATACACTCATATTTAAATTTGTGACAGTAGTCGTGGTAGTAGTGGTCGATTGTATCGTCGCCACCTGAACTTGTTGATGTGTGGTCGGCGAAACGATCGGAGGATTGGACGGAGCGGATTTGTAAATGACTTCAAAAGGAGGGTCTGGCGGATAGGGCGGAACGTTATACCAATAACCGACATATTCATTGGTACCTGGGACATACAGCCCTGTGACTGTATTGTATGATCCTGGTGTATAAGAGGTTGCGTTGATTGTGCTGGGAAGTGTATTCACCCCTGGCTTAGTGGTGTAAAGCAACACTTTGCCTCCCCCTAAACAATTATTGGTACAAAGGATCGTGCCACTGCCAAAACTAAGATACCCAGATCCAACGCTTGGCGGCGTAGGATTATTGTTGTCGCAGACAATGGTGATATTGCCGCTTGCGCTAGTGGTTTGCACCGTGCTGCTCGTTCCAGAGGTAATATTGGTTCCGGCAAGGAGTGTTATATCGCCATTTGCTATTTGCACAAGCGCGCTATTGCCGATGGAAATATTTCCTGATGCCGTCATGGAAATGGTACCGGTTCCGGAAGAAGTGCAGTATGTGCTATCGCCAACAGAAATGGCACTTGAGCTGATGAGCGTGAGATTGCCGGCGGTCGAAACAGCGTGATTGAGATTAATACCATTGGCGTTAATTGAGCAATTGCCACTGCAGGTCATAGTCCCATTGGATGAAAATGGACTAGCGGACGTCGTAATGGATAAAGAATTCGCATAAACTTCAGATAAATCTAAAACACTTCCTGCAGTTATAGTAATATTTCCAATTGCAGCGCTGATACTACCCATATTTCCAGCAGTGATAGAGCCTGATGAGGAATTTAAAATAAGATTAGCTCCGCTAGCAGAAGCTATCGATTCAAATTGTTGGTTGCCACTTGAATAAATCGAGGACGATCCGAGCAACTGTACAGGTGCTGAAGAGCATTGTACAGAAGTTGCATAAATAGAAATACCGCCAAGCTGAACGATTCCAGAAGATGTAGTCGTAGTACAGCTAATAGTTCCGAGAGGTGCTATACTACTGCCAATATTGCCATTAAAAATAATGGGGCGTTGTTGATTCGAAATTGTTAATTGATGATTTCCCCCAGAAGATGCAATCGTTGAGCTGAACGTGGTAGTGCCAGAGCATGTTAAAGCAGTATCTGATGTGAGAATGACATTGCCCGTTATGTTGGTTGCATTTGTATTGGATGGGTCTAAATAAGAGGTTCCTGCGAGGGCAATAGAAGATCCACTTATGTTTATGTCGCCAAGACCAGACACAGTGCTGCTAGTAAGAACAACACCATATGTATTTTGTGTTGTACCGCCAGGCGTTCCAGAAATTGTGTTCGTTACATTATAGGTCAATTGGCAATGATCTAGAACGATGCCAGAGTTGGCTTGGCCGGAATGTCCTGTATAGGTGCCGCCAGTACCATGAATTGACAAAGACAAAGCTTGTGCTGCAATTACAGAATAGTCTTCAATTAAGACTCCCACATCATTATTACCTCCGGTTAAAGCACTGCCTCCTCCATAACCTGTAATTGAGATGACGCCTCCAATTTGAATTGAAGAGCTAGATGTGATTGTCACGCCATTGCAGGTTGTCGCTGAATCGTCTGTTCCACCAACTCCGCTAATATTGACATTTCCTTGTCCCAGAACATCAAATCCGCTTAAATATATGCCATCATAACCGCCGGCTGGCTGCGAGCCCACTGGATTGGTTGTTTCCAATGTCAAGTTGCCACTATATATAGTGAAGCTTGCATTATTTGCAATAATATTTTGTCCAGCAGAAAACGTTAGATTATATGTGCCCCAGGTAATGTTAACTCCGGGATCGATAGTGATTGTTTCAGGACCGCTCGATCCGCTGGCGGTGCTAATGATCACGTTTTGCGATCCGAGAAGTCCTTGGATGTAAGAATCGCCATACACAGGCGGACCTACCGTAGATCCGTGGTTGATCGTAA
>JAJXVT010000047.1 GCA_021781995.1 bacterium
TCGCAATAAGCCAGCTTCATGCAAAAAACGCAAGTCGATTGGAGTTACGCTTTCGTGAATCCATTTTGCAGGATCTGCAACAAACTCTTTATAAGACGCTTCGATTTGCGCTGGATTCAACATTCTAACCTCCTGAAGAGCTGTTACACCGTCACCTCATACTAAAAATTATTACATTTTTTGTCAATCGACCCATCTTTCTTTTCCCAAAAAAGCGAAAAATACGTACGATATTGTCTTGATATGAGACTGATAATCTATTGGTTGTGCATCATTTCGTGCGCGGCGTATAGCAAGGGGCTGCCATGCGAAACCCGAGGGCGAAATGTATTGCTTATGAACGCCGAAACAGGAGCTATACTCTATCAAAAAAACGCTTTTGCCCCATCTTATCCTGCCAGCACCACCAAAATCGCCACCATTTTATACATTCTTGAACACAAGAAACTCGATCCACAGAAAAAAATCACAATCTCTGCAGATGCCGTTCAGAAAAAAAACGACCGCAACCGGCTTCACGCTCCTATTCATTGGATGGAAACCGATGGCACAAACATAGGTCTAATGGCTGGAGAAGTCCTCACAGCAGACGCTTTGCTTCACGGGCTTATGATGAGATCTGGCAATGATGCAGCCAATGCCTTAGCTGAAGCTGTGAGTGGATCAGTCCCTCAATTCATGGAAGAACTCAACGCATACTTAAAATCCATTGGCTGTACCAACACACATTATTACAATCCACACGGTTATCACTATCCCGATCATATGACAACAGCTTTTGATCTGGCTTTAATGATGCAGCGAGGCCTACGGTTGCCTCAATTTCTCGAGATTCTCGGAAAAGAAACTTACCTTCGACACAAAACCAACAAGCGTGCAGCTATCGAATTCAAACAAGCAAATGGCTTAATAGTCAAAGATCATAGTTATTATTATCCTAAGGCAATCGGGAGCAAAACTGGTTTTCACAGTTACGCAGGTTCGGTATTGGTCGCCGCAGCCACGCACGAGGGGCGTACTTTGATTGCCGTTACGATGGGACATGACAAAAAAGCAGAAGCCAATGCTGAGGTTTGCCGACTATTTGAAGCCGCTTTTTCCGAGACGAAACTAGCGCGCACTCTCATAGCAGCCCCGCACTATTGCACTAAACATATTCCAGGAGCGGACAAAAAACTGCAAGCCTTTAGCTACCAAGATCTTGAGATTTTCTACTATCCTTCCGAAGAACCAGAACCTAAAGCCTTTATTCAATGGGCGCCAATAACGCTTCCTATTCATAAGGGCGATAAAGTTGGGCAGTTGCAGGTGTTTGACGAGCGAGACAGCCTCATCGGCGCCGTCGATCTGGTGGCTCGCGAAAACATCGCAAAAACTTGGGCATTTACTCTTCGTGAAAAATGGAATATGTTCTTCAATTGACTCTTCGATAAATTCTCATGTATAATCGTACTCATGGCAAAAATACAGATCCCAAAAGGAACGTTTGATATTCTACCCTACGGGGCTGAAGAACCGTGGCGTCTTTCCGAAACATGGCAATATGTCGAGCGAATCGCTCGCGAAGTATCAGCTGAATATGGGTATCGCGAAATTCGCACGCCGATTTACGAAAGAACTGAACTATTCCATCGTGGGGTTGGTGAAACCAGCGACATTGTTACAAAGGAAATGTTTACGTTTGAGGACCGCGGAGGAAGATCCATATCTTTGCGTCCCGAAGGAACCGCATCTGTTGCCCGAGCATTTATAGAAAACAACCTAGCACAGTGCGGGACAGTACATAAATTTTTCTATATTGGACCTATGTTCCGCTACGAACGCCCCCAATCAGGCCGTTATCGCCAACACCATCAATTTGGAGCCGAAGCCTACGGCATATCTGGCCCAGAACAAGACGCCGAACTGATAGATCTGTTATTACAAATCTATAAGCGGCTTGGAATTAAGGATTTACAAGTACACGTTAATACTGTTGGCGACGTTCAGTCGCGCGGAGCTTATAAAACGGCTCTTTTGGACTATTTACGTCCATTTTTAGAACAACTTTCTGCTGATAGCAAAATGCGATTTGAGAAAAATCCTTTGCGCATTCTCGACTCTAAAGATCCGAAAGACAAAGAAATTGTACACGGAGCCCCATCGATCCTTCAGCATCTAAGTCCCGCTTCCAAGGATCATTTTCAAAAATTATGCCATCTTCTCGATCAAGCACAAGTCCCATACATTGTAGATGACAAAATCGTTAGAGGCCTAGACTATTATTGCAACACCGTGTTTGAAGTACTGACAACGCATTTAGGAGCGCAAAACACGATTGGTGCAGGCGGACGTTATGACGGCCTTATCGCCCAGTTCGACGGCCCTGATTTGCCTGCTATAGGTTTTGCAACCGGCTTAGAAAGGGTCATGCAGGTGATGCAATCGCAACAACTAACCATTCCCGTAACGAAACGACCTTTGATTTATTTTATACCCCTCGGTGAAGAAGCTCGCGAAAAATGTTTCCTACTCGCTACAACGTGCCGGCATAACCACATCCCAGTTGATTTAGAACTCAATGCAAAAAAAGTGCCATCTGCCATTCAAAATGCAATTCGCATCGGAGCGAGATATTGTTGCATTCTAGGATCAGACGAATTAACAAGCGGCAATGCAAGTCTTAAAGAATTATCGACAAGACACGAACAACCAATTCGACTCAGCAATCTCATTGCTGTGCTCAAAGAGCTCAATTCCACACAATGCGCATCATCTTAGTCCACCCTGAAATCCCACAAAATACGGGCAATATTGCCCGTACATGCGCGGCAACGCGATGCAAACTCATCCTTGTAACACCACTTGGATTTAGTCTGTCAGACCGCTATATGAAACGAGCAGGATTAGACTATTGGGATCGAGTAGATTTAGAAATCATTGATGATCTTGACTCTTATTTATCTACATGTACGCAGTTTTTTTTCTTTTCCAGCAAAGCCTCCCAGTACTACACAGATGTAAAATACGATTCTGATGCCGCACTCATTTTTGGATCAGAGACTTCAGGATTGCCAGATACTTATTGGACTAAGTATCGCGAACAATTTGTAACGATTCCAATGGTTCCAGAACAGCGATGCATCAATCTAGCTACAAGTGCAGCCGTGGGGCTGTATGAAGCGCTCAGGCAACATCAATACAATCAGTTGGCTCTCTAACAAGCTACTCTAACCGAGCCAATCCCTTGGCTCTTGTCTTTTCAAAAGCAAATCGAAATACTGCAAGTGCAATTGCTAGATAAACAGCATCCAATAATAAACTGATCCAAAAATAATGAACTGGAAAATATCCTGAAGACAAAATAGAGCGCATTCCCTCAAAAACATAAGTTGTAGGCAAACACCATGCTATACCTTGAGCCCATTGCGGTAAAACATGCAAAGGATAAAAAACAGCGCTAAACGGGGCAAAGATAAATGCCACCATCCAAGCAAGCATTTCAACTTTATGCCCCCAATATATAATGAGACTTGAAGCTAAAAAGGATAAAGCCCAACCAAATATTAATAGAGATACTGCAAATGGCAAAAACAGCCAACCTACAGTAAACACATTCAAAGCAAACAACAAATACACCATAAGAGCACCAAAGCCCACGCAAATCAAAAGTTTGCATAACCCTAGCAAAAGCATACCCGCTATCCACTCCGATAATTTCAAAGGAGTAGAAAATAAATTTACTAAATTTCGATGCCAGAATTCCTGTAAAAGACTCACTGAAATATCGACAGAACCCCGCCAGGTAATTTGCCAAAAAATCAGACCGGTTAATAAGATCAAAGCGAGATTATTGACCTCTGTCTGCGTCTTCATAATCCAAAATGAAGTAAGTCCCCAAAGTAAAATATCCACCAACGGCCAATAAAACAGATCAGCTAACTGATGAAGTCCTTTTTTAGCGACAAAGAAATAACGAAAAAATACACCTTTAATGCGCAACCAGCTCATGTTTCTGCAATCTTTAAAAAATATTCTTCTAGAGACGGTTCTTGTAATTGAATATTGGTATATGTGATGCCCGCTTGCATAATTTGGTTTAACAACGAAGGAATATGCGGCTCATCTAAAGCAAATGTAATGACTCGATGATCCACCTGATATGCAATATTTTTTTGATCTGCCAAAGCAATCGCTCGTTTCATTCCATCGAGAATCGTTAACCGCAACTGAAAAAGAGAGCTGCTTTTAGCCAGATTTTCCGGTGTATCATTTGCAATGATTTTACCATTTTTCAAAAAAATAGCGCGATCGCATAATTGAGCAACTTCTTCCATTTTATGCGATGTAAATAAAATGGAAACCCCATTCAATTCTCTTTGTTCTAGTAGAAATTTAACAACTTCAGAGGAGATATCAGGATCTAAAGATGCAGTTGGTTCATCGAGAAGCACCACTTTAGGACGCGTGAAAAACGCCTTTACAATCATCAATCTCGTCATTTGACCCGCAGAAAGTGCTGCGATCGGCGAATGTTTTTTATCCAAAATGCCAAACCGTTCTAATAAAGGATCTACAAGAGGTTCGTAATCGGAAATACCATAATACAAACCAAAACATCGCAAATTTTCAGCAACGGTTAAAATATAAGGCAAACTCGTGTAAGTGCTAGCGAACGTCACCCACTGAAGTACCTCAGATCGATATTTAGGAAATTCCTTACCAAAATAACAAATTGAGCCGGAAGTAGCACTTAAAGTGCCCAATAGCATTTGAATTGTCGTGGTTTTCCCAGAGCCATTTGGACCTAAAAGTCCAAGAATTTCACCCGGCTGCAGTTTAAAGGATATCGCATCTACTGCGGTGAACGAATCTTTGTGTCCATAAATTTTGGTCAACTGACAAACGTTTAAAATAGCTGGCATACAATTATTTTGAAGTTAAAACGGATGAAACACAAGTCAACACAACGCTAAGTAAAAACGCAGTAGTAAAAGGAAGGAAAATAACCACTCCGCTTTTACGTAAAATGAGATCACCAGGCAAATGCCCAATCCAAGCCGCACTCATCCAGTCGACTTGGAAATGGAGCGCAAGACCTATTGCTATCACGAAAAATACTGTGAGAGAAATAAGTCTTTCCAACATTAAACAGCCGCCAATATAAACTTTTTGATGGCATCTGCGTTGCGAAGGCCAACCAACCGATCAACTTCCTTACCATTTTTGAATAAGATCATGGTTGGCACAGATGAAATCTGATACTCTGCTGCAATATTTTGACTTGCATCAATATCGATCTTTGCTATAACGCCTTTACCATGCACTTCTTTAGCAACATCCTCTAAAACTGGAGCCAACATACGGCATGGTCCACACCATGTAGCATGAAAATCTACTAACGTAACTCCATGAGCTACTTCTTTCGAAAAATTTGTTTCGTTCAAATGTTTAATATGTCCTGCATCAGCCATAACAACTCTCCTGTGTAAACACGAAGTATATCATAACAGTAGGTTTATTGCTAAGGAACTGTCTAAATAAAGCTTGGGCTTATCCAGCAGCGGCGACCTTCTTTCAGCTCATATTTTTATTTTGCCTGTAAATCTATTCTACAAAATCCACAGGTAGTGTACAATCACCTCATCTGCGGCCATGGCGGAATTGGCAGACGCGCTAGATTCAGGTTCTAGTCGAGGCAACTCGGTGGATGTTCGACTCATCTTGGCCGCAATGATTCATCTTCATAGACATTTCGCTTTTGGCGATGTTCTCTGGTTAGAACCAGTGATTCGACATCTGGCAACGCGTGAACTTCCTATCAACGTCTTTACACAATTTCCAGAAGCTCTTGAGAATATATCCTGCAAATCACTGACATTCAATAATATGTTTGCATATAAACCAGATCATGAATTGTACCACCTAATATATGAGCGCACGCCAAAAAGGCACCTTCTCGCCTCCTATTTTGATTGTGCCAATATCGCAAACACCCCCTTGAGCTATCCTAAGATCTATCTCACTGCAGAGGAGACTAAACCCATAGTTAAGGGAAAATATGCAGTATTGCATCTGGAAAAAAATGATTTAAATTTTCGCAATGTTTACGGTGTTGATTGGAATGAAGTTGTCCAATACTTGCAAGAACTCGGCCTCAAGATAATACAGCTATCAAAAAGCGGCGAATGCATTTACGGTACACGCATTGAAATCTCTGGCTGGCGTCAAATGATGTCTCTCATTTATCGCGCCTCTTGTTTTATCGGACTCGACTCCGGACCTAGTCACATTGCAGCCTCGTTTGGAATTCCATCGATTCTTGTTTTTGGCGCCGTCAATCCAGCATATCGGCATCTACCTGAATTTCGCGGCATTTTTTTACAAAAACCTTGCGAATTTGCCCATTGCTACCATGAAGTATTCAGCTCTCACGGCCAACCCTGCCGAATCGTCGGCGACTTAGGCATTCCCCCATGCTGTCAACAGAGTACACAAAATGTTTTATGCGCTATTCAACAATTACAAAACCATTTTGCGATTTAAATTTTCAGGGCGGCGTGCCATGAGCTCCAGATTCAGTCCATTTCTGCAGTTTGCACAACGCCTCTGTCATACGACTCATAATTCGTTGTTCTGCAATTTTTTTGCCTAATCCTTCAAATTCATCCCATTCAATCGGAGAGCCAAAGACACATCGAATGCGGCCAAATAACTTTGGAAAACGGCGGGTACGTGGCCAAATTTCAAAAGCTCCCTGAATGTATACGGGTTGAATTGGACATTTTGCTTTCATCATTAAAAATGGCAAACCACGTTCAATGAGCTGAATTTTCCCATCTGATGTCCTACGGCCTTCTGGAAATACAATGACTTTCTGTCCACTTTGTAAAAGGCCAATGATCAAACGAAAAGTAGCAACATCGGTCGCTTCACGAGAAACAGGGTGAGAATTTAAATGTCGAATCAGTCTTCCAAGGATAGGGATATGAAACAAACTTTCTTTTGCCAAAAAATGTACTTCGCATGGGCAAGAAATAGAAACAATAGGAGGATCGAGGTTAGAGGCATGATTTGCTGCGATAATCGCAGACCCCGCTCGAAAATGAGAAAGACCTTCAATTTGAAGGCGATAAAATAATTTCAACCAAAGCCGAGCAACCCAGTAAACAAAACCATAAGTTACCCGCATACTAGGACAAGACTTTTTTTTTTGCCTGATTAATACCAAGATTTGATCTACAACTTCATCCACAGTCAATTCAGAAGTATCAATCAAAGTGGCATCTGGAGCTTTTTTTAAAGGGGAAATAGCTCTAGTAGAATCCTTATGATCTCGTTCTTCAATATCTTTTAAAATTTGTTCTTCGGAAAGAGATTGTGCAAGATCTGGGAATTTTACCAGCAATTCTCTATAGCGTCTCTGGGCACGTACGGAGGAGCTTGCAGTTAAAAACACCTTTACCTCCGCTTCTGGGAAAACAACCGTTCCCATATCGCGTCCTTCGAATACAGCGTTAGCTTTTTTACCAAACTCACGTTGAATTTTTACCAATTCACGTCGCAATTGACCATATACCGCGATTTTTGATGCAATAGTAGAAATTTCGTGAGAGCGTATCGCTTGCGTCACATCAACTCCACCGACAAAATAACGTCTTTGCTGTTCATCTTGCGTTTGGATTTCATAGACAAAAGTGTGAATGGAATCCACCACTTTGCGTTCATCATCAGGATTTATGCCTTGTTGAACAATCCACCATGCAGCAGAGCGATACATCGCTCCGGTATCAAAAAATGTAAAGTTCAGCTTGCGCGCAACTTCTCGAGCTGTAGTAGATTTACCCGTTCCTGATGGGCCATCAATAGCGATAATCATGATTTTATGTACTGTATATAAAAATAAATAATAGGTGCTGTAAATAATAACGAATCAACGGCATCTAGCACGCCGCCTAATCCAGGTAAAGAATTGCTATCCTTTTTATTCGCATCTCTTTTGAGCAGCGATTCCGAAAGGTCTCCGAACTGTCCTATAACGCCAAGAAGCATGCCAAGAACCATCCACTCGCCGACCCCCAATTGAAAACCTTGAGCTCCTGAATATTGACTCAAGAGGTGGAAAGCAAAACTAGCCAAAAGCGCACAAAATAATCCAAATAATGCACCCTCAACCGTTTTCCCTGGAGAAATCTGCGGCGCCAGTTTTCTTTTACCCCATAACCCCCCAGCAAAATATGCACCAACATCAGTAATCTTAGTGACGACTAACAAATAGGCCGTCCACCATCGTCCATCTTCGCGGATCCATAATGGGGAAAAATAAAGTACACCGAGAACCATTCCCATGGGAACTGCTATATATAGCAAACCAAATGAAGCAACCGATAAATCAATCACCGCGCCATTTTTTTGTCTAAAGTGCAAAGCGAATAAAATTAAAAAACTACTAAAAAATATTATAGGCGGCAGAGATCGCAGCACGGTAAATTGGGCTGCTGTGAAAAACGATAAAATTACAATCGCAGTTAAGGTTATTAAAGTGGACGGGGTCATCTCGCCCCCTTTTGCTTTAAAGAATTGATCAAATTCCCAAACAGCTATCGCACCAAGCGCTGCTACGATCAGCGCAACGCCGTATTGAGCAATGGGATGATATGCAAATTTTAAAAGCAAAATAACAGCTGTCACAGAGACCGAAGATCCTACAACCCTACGACCCAAATCTTTTAGCATTTAAGTTCCTCTTCTTTTCGTGCGTTTTTGATAAGCAAGCACAGCATTAAAAAGTTGCTTTGGCGTAAAATCTGGCCATAGTACATCAGATGTATAAATTTCGGCGTATGAAATTTGCCAATTTAAAAAATTGCTAATGCGCAGCTCACCGCTTGTGCGGATCAACAACTCGGGATCTCCAAAAGGAGCGGTATCAAGCAATCCAGAAATTAATTCTTCCGTGATGTTGCCGTCCGGCAATTGCTGTTTTTGATAAAGCGACAAAATCGATTGCATAGCCCGTCTAATCTCATCGCGACCTCCATAATTCATTGCCAGCACTAAATTGATTTTCGAACAACGCTCTGTTGCTTTAGCTGTATCGCAAAATGCTAGTTGAATTGCTTCTGGCAATTTAGATAAATCACCGATAGCACGCAAACGAATGCCATCTCGCACCATCGCTTCTTTTTTACGCGTCAGATACGTTTCAAAAATCCCCATCAGAGCTTCCACTTCAGTTTCCGGGCGAAACCAATTTTCAGTAGAAAAAGCAAATACAGTGACAGTTCTGACCCCCAATTCTGAAGCGGCGCGAACCACTTCACTTAAAGTTTCAGCACCCTGCCAATGTCCAAACATAGGTGGGTGGCCAAGCTGGCGCGCCCATCTACGATTACCGTCCATGATGATTGCAACATGCTGTGGGATTTTGCGAATGTCTAACTGAGATAGAATTTCAGGAGAATAAAAGCTCTTGATTGCAGGTTCGCTATCTGCTAATTCAGCTGCCATAAAAATGATCCATCCAAATCGTTTTTTCTCTTTCCGGTCCCACCGAGATCAACGATATAGGTAGATTTAATAATTCTTCAATTCTTCGCAAGTATGCTTTCGCATTGGGCGGCAAATTTCCGTAAGTCGACACATCTCTTATCGAAGAAAGCCAGCCCGGATGACTCTCATAAATTGGTTCTGCTAGGTCCAATTCATTTAAAGAAGCAGATC
>JAJXVT010000048.1 GCA_021781995.1 bacterium
TTGGACCCTCTTAGTTTGACAGGAGGAGATAAAGCAGCTCGGGAGCCTCGTCGTTCATTATTGGGTGTGTTGCATGCCTTGCGTGGTTCACAGATGTGTTGTGGTGAAGAATTTCAATTGCTTTTTCAAGCATTGGAAAAACAAATTTATGCTCCTTTATGCAGTAGTATGGGGCGACTGTTTGACGCCGTAAGTGCGCTGCTCGGTCTTTGTTCAGTGTGTAGTTTTGAAGCCGAGGCCGCTCTTGAATTGGAGTGTCAGGCAGCTCTTGCGCAAGAAAAAATATTGCAATGCCACTTTCATTTAGAAAAACAGGGCGATTTGTGGGTTATTGTTTGGAAAGAAGTCATTGAGATCCTGGAAAAGCCGGGCTCTGTCATGGAAAGAGCGTTTGCATTTCATCGCGCATTGGCTGAGCTGATTGTGAAATTGGCGCGCCAAAGCGGCATGCGACGCGTTTTATTGACTGGAGGTTGCATGCAGAATAAGTTGCTTGTAGAGCTGGCTATCACCGCGTTGCGCAAGGAAGGATTTGAACCTTTTTGGCATCGGCAAATTCCCGCAAATGACGGCGGCTTATCAGTCGGCCAGGTCATTGGCGCTAATGGCTATTTTTAAATTTGTGTTGGAGGGGAAATAGGTCTGTCTTTAGACTGTTTAGGAATCAAAGGTGATAAGGTATGGATACTGGATATGGTTTATTGAGTCAAATAGGTAGTAAATTTCTGGTTTCTCTTGTGTTTGGTTTTGCAGCGTTGAAAATACGAGATTTCTTTTTAACGGCAGTTGCTCAACATAGTCGTTTTAAAATTTGGTGGGCATTAACGTCAGCCGTATTTTTGTTATTTATGATTTTGTTTTTGTCTACCAAATAGGAGAGATATGAATTGGTATCAGTATCGGGTCTTTTTCGTTATAATTAGCATGTATTTTTTGTTTCTTAGACCTCAGAGCGCAGTATGTTTGCCCAATGAAACAATCTCAGAAATATTGAATAAGGTGCAGTCTGGCGATGTAAATGGTGTGTTACATGCTTTTACGGAATCAGAAAATCAATCTCTTTCTTTTATAGAGGGTCGAAAGATTCTTCAAATGTTCATAGAAGAAATGAATATGCAGTATCAATTTCATTTAACAATAGATGAAGCATGTCGTTTGATTCGAGATCACCTTCCTATGATGCAAATACCGTTAGAATTACAGACTACTCTATTAATGATTATTCAACAGATTGAATTTGGGTCTGTTGCTGAGATTTTGGAAACGAAATCGAGCTTATATTTGAGTTCCAAAATAGATATGTTCGGCCTGGGCATTTATTTGCCGTGGGAATGGAATTGGTTTGGATGGAATAAAAAACATCATACATCAATGAAAACCTCTTCTTATTTAGTGGCTCATGCGAATTCGATTGAATTAGAGTTGCCTCCTAAAATGGCTGCAGGATTTATTTGCGCGTTAGGAGGAGCGTTGATTTGTATTATTCCTGGAGGGCAATCGGCAGGACTGACTCTGATAGGCACTGGAATAGGATTAGCTTTAGATGGCATAGCGAATGGAGAACGCCCTTATTATATTGATTCTAGTAATGCCAGAAAAATTATTATAGATTGAATGTTTAGTCATCCAAGACAGGATCTTGGGTACACCAACTTTGTGAAGGCTTGCTAATTTTGGGTGTGTCTTGCGTATGTGCCGCGTTTGATTGACTGGAGGTTGCATGCAGAATAAGTTGCTTGTAGAGCTGGCTATCACCGCGTTGCGCAAGGAAGGATTTGAACCTTTTTGGCATCGGCAAATTCCCGCAAATGACGGCGGCTTATCAGTCGGCCAGGTCATTGGCGCTGGAATCTTGTTGAGTCAAGCGGTCCTTCCAGATGTGACTTCAGAGATAGTGTAAAATAGATCAAGGTTTTCTTTGTGGATGAGTTCTAGCAGATGATTTGCTTCATTTTCTGACATGATGAATTTGATCTCTATGGGTACATTCGATGCCAATTCGAAAAAATGTTCTTCATGCATGATGCCACGATGGCCGAAACCGGCTATCGATTTAAAGGCGGCTCCGCCTGGCATATTGTGCTTTTTAGCAAATTCAAGCAGCCACTCATGGACTACCATTGTATGATGTTTATGAAATGCATAGGTGTAAAATGTTAAGCATACATTTTTCATATCGTTCCTTTAAGGCATGATGAATTGTATCGTGTAAATACCGCACATTGTGGCGAAAATACTGCCGGCTGTATGAATGCCGATGATCGCGGCCGTCATTAGATATTGTTGTTGGGAAAAAAGAGTTGCGGTTTCAGCCGAGAAAGTGGAAAATGTAGTCAGACTGCCTAAAAAGCCCGTAGCGATCGCCAAGCGCATGTTTTCAGTAAAAAATAAGTGGTTTTTCGTAGTGGCCATAAAGAGCCCCATCAAAAATCCGCCTAAGATATTTGCGCTTAAAGTTCCCAAAGGGATCGATGGGAAATAGGAATTGAGCATTCCGCCCAACCACCAGCGTAGTAACGCGCCTAGTATCGCTCCGCATGAAATGGATATGATGGCAGGTAGCATGATTGTTTTATAGACAAAAACACGATCATAAACAACAAAAATATAGAGGTTGCATGTGAAAGACACCTCGATGTAGCGGGTTTGTGAACGCTTGCTAATTTTTGGTGGGTTTGTATATACATAGACCACATGTGTTTAGCGCTTCCAGGTAAAATTAGAATGATTTGGCACGAGAATCAACTGCCTATGGCAGAGGTTGAATTCTCGGGCGTGATCAAAAAGGTGTGTCTTGCTTATGTGCCAGAAGCTAAACTGGGCGACTATGTGATTGTGCATGTAGGCTTTGCTATTACATTGCTCGATGAACAGGCGGCTCATCGGACTTTAGATCTATTGTCTTAAAGGGCATTTCATGAAATATGTAGATGAATTTCGCCATCCTGAAAAAGTTCAGCACTGGGTAGATGCTATTGATAAAATTGCAGTCAGACCATGGACGATCATGGAGGTGTGCGGAGGACAGACTCATGCGATTGTGAAATTTGGCTTGCATCAACTGTTGCCACCTTCGATTCGCCTCATACACGGTCCGGGGTGTCCTGTATGTGTGACTCCTCTTGAAATGATCGATCATGCACTAGAAATAGCCGCGCGCAAGGAGGTGATTTTTTGCTCATTTGGCGATATGCTTCGCGTTCCGGGTAGCTCAACTGATTTGTTGACGCTTCGAGCTCGTGGATCAGATGTGAGAATGATTCATTCTCCTTTGGAAGCACTTGAAATTGCAGCGCAAAATCCACGGCGGCAAGTGGTGTTTTTTGGTGTTGGGTTTGAAACGACGGCCCCTCCTAATGCGATGGCAATTTTTCAAGCGCGCCAGCGCAGTCTGTGTAATTTTTCCGTTTTATGTTCTCATGTTTTGGTGCCGCCGGCTTTGAGTTTTTTAGGGCTCGCAGAAGGATGTCAAGTGCAGGGATTTCTCGCAGCAGGCCATGTGTGTACAGTTAGCGGATATGCGCAATATCACCCATTGGCCAAGCAGCTTAAAATGCCAATTGTCATTACCGGTTTTGAACCTTTAGACATTTTGCAGGGGCTTTATTTTTGTATTGAATTGCTCGAGCGCAATGAGTGTGCAGTGTTGAATCAGTACGAGCGAGCGGTACATGAAATTGGAAATATGGCAGCGCAGCATATTGTCGATGAGATTTTTGAGGTCGTAGACTGCAATTGGCGCGGGATTGGGATGATTGAAAAAAGTGGTTTAGGCATTAAAAAGGCTTATGCAGATTTGGATGCAGCTGCACGATTTCCTAAGCATACAAAGACTGCTTTGGTAGATACTGGCTGTTGGAGTGGTCTCATCTTGCAGGGTAAAAAAAAACCTCATGATTGTCCACTCTTTGGTAAAGAGTGTACGCCAGAAACGCCTATGGGAGCTCCGATGGTTTCAACAGAAGGCGCATGCAGCGCATATTATGCCCCTTTAAGATTTCCAACAAGAAGCTAAGTGATCGTTTACTACTCCGACAGCCTGTAAAAATGAGTAGATGATGGTCGAGCCGACAAAATTCATGCCTCTTTGTTTTAAGTCTTTAGAAATTAGATCGCTCAACGGTGTTGATGTGGGCAACTCTTTGAGAGTGCAATGGCGAGTGACGATGGGTATGTCATTCACAAAGCGCCAAAGGTATTGCGCAAAAGAGCCAATTTCTTGCTGAATTTGTAAAAATGCCTGCGCATTGGCACGTGTGGAATAAATTTTGAGACGATTGCGGATTAGACCTGGATTTTGCAATAAGCCTTCTAGTTCATCGTCTGTCATTTGCGCGACTAGGCCGGGCTGGAAATCGTGAAATGCCCGCTTGTATTCGCTTCTTTTTTTTAATACGGTTTCCCAACTCAGGCCCGCTTGCGCGCCTTCTAGAATCAGCATTTCAAATAAGAGTCTGTCATCGCGGACGGGTACTCCCCATTCGCAGTCGTGATATTGGGCATAAAATGGCTTGTCAGAGCCGAAGCATCGATGTTTGTTCATGTTTCAATAACCGTCGAGAATTGTATGGTGATTTGCGAGCTATACAACATCCTGCTAGGATAGTCTTTTTTACGTTTTTTGAGGATGCAATTATGTATGACCAGTCTTGCTCTTTGCCGATCTTGGAAGATGCTGTGATTACACTGGCTCATGGCAGCGGGGGAAAACAAACTCAAAAGCTGATCAATGAGGTTTTTTTATCGGCTTTTCGCAATCGACATCTCGAACTTATGCACGATGGTGCAGAACTTGTGCTTCCAAGCAATCGGGTTGTGTTTACAACAGATTCATTCATTGTGCAGCCGGTTTTTTTTCCGGGAGGGGATATCGGTAAGCTTGCCGTAACGGGAACGATGAATGATTTGGCTATGTGCGGAGCTCTTCCGCTGTACTTGAGTTGCGGCTTTATTATCGAAGAGGGTTTTTCTCGCAAGGATTTGGCGGCTATTGTGAACTCAATGCAACTTGAGGCGCAAGCAAATGGCGTGGAGTTTGTCGCCGGCGATACGAAAGTAATCGAACGGCAAACGGGTAAGAATTTGTTTATCAATACTAGCGGCATTGGCGTAAAAATGGTCGATAGGCCGATCAATCCGCGCCAAATTTGTCCTGGCGATGCGATTGTTTTAAGCGGCGATATTGGACGGCATGGCATGGCGGTGATGGCGGCGAGAGAAGGTTTGCAGTTTGCGGCGCCGTTCATGAGCGATTGCGCGTCACTTGTGCCTTTAGTTCAAGCTTTATTGCATAAATCGATAGACGTACGGTGTTTGCGCGATTTAACGCGCGGCGGTTTAGCTACGGCGCTTGTAGAGATAGCGGAAGCCTCCGAGATGGATTTAGAGATCGATGAAGGGGCCATTGCAATTTGTGAATCGGTGTCGAGTGTGGCTGAAGTGTTGGGGATTGACCCGATGTATGTGGCAAACGAAGGGCGTTTCATAGCCTTTGTTCCCAAGTCCGATGCCGAAGAGGCGCTTTGCTCACTGAGACAATGTGGCATGGATGGCGCGTCGGTCATTGGCTATGTAGGAATTCAAACGACAGATCCTAAAGTTTTATTAAAAAATGGATTTGGGGTTCAGCGGCGATTATATCGTTTGTCAGGCGATCAATTACCACGTATTTGTTGAGGGAAATATGCAATTATATTCCGAATCATCTTGGCCGATGATGCTTTTAATGGCAATTGGATTAGGAATAAAACATGGTCTGGATTTAGATCATTTGGCGACAATCGATGCGATTGCTCGAACTACGCGTCATAATCGAAATGTTTCTAAATGGACTGGATTCCTTTTTTCATTGGGTCATGGAATTGTGGTCACAGCAGTATCGGCTGTTTTGGGCGGTGGCATTATTGAGGCACAGGTGCCTCAATGGTTAAATGGCGTGGGACATTGGATTTCGTTTTTTTTCTTAGTGTTATTTGGTTTGTTAAATCTTTGGAGCGTATTTCAGCCGACTTCATCGCAAGTGCCACTGGGGTTGCAAAGTTTTTTAGCAAAAAAACTCATCGGTCGAGAAATTCGACCGGCGATGATCCTTGCTGTGGGGGCTCTTTTTGCTTTTTCTTTCGATACATTTAGTCAAATTGCGCTATTTGCGATCTCTGCAACCTTGATGGGTGGATGGTGGCTTTCGATTACTTTGGGCGTATGTTTTACTCTCGGTATGATTTTTAGCGATGGGCTCAATGGTTTAGTGATTTCATCGTTAATTCAAAAAGCAGATAAGAGATCTCAAATTGTATCGAGGTTGATTGGTTTATGCATCGCTATATTTAGTTTGGGGATCGCTTTATATAATATTTAGGAGCTGTCTATTTTTAGACAGCCCCTTACGGCGCTCGTACAGTTGCGCTAGTAACCGGGCTTTCGCCGTTGGCAGAATATGCAGTAACAGAATATGTATACGTCTCACCTGCGATCACATTATTGTCTTGATAAAATCGCTCTGTTGTCGAGGCGAGGAGACTGCCATCGCGATATACGTGGTAGCCAATGACGTTTGTGCTTGCGCTTGCAGGCCATGATAATGAAACATAAGATTGGACTTGCAGGGGAAACTCATTGGTAAGGCCTGTTCCCACAAGTGTACTTGGCGGTGTTGGTGCTGCTGAAATAGGAATGAATGCGGCTGCGGCATTTCCATTGCTATCGATCCAAGAGGTCATTAAACCGGCAGTGTTTTGAGCGATTCCTAAAAAGGCCCAACCAAAATTTGAGTTCATGGGATAGCTCCCAGTTACGGGAGTAAAAGTGCTCCATGTGGCGCCATTATTTGTCGAATAACTAATCCGTCCTGAATTGTCGGTAAAATAAGCGGATGCAAAAAAACCTTCCGCTGTACCTAGTATCGCAACTGGAGGAATGCCACTGCTAGAGAGACCGGTAACCAAAAGTGTTGGAGCCGACCAAGAACTTCCATTATTTAGCGATGTGCTTGCGTACGCTCCGCCCGCTAGATTCTGCCAACAGCAAACATACGCGCCGCCATAAAATGCAACCCAAATTGGCGATTGGTATGCAATATCAGTGCTTGTGATTGCGACATCAGAAGCCCAAGATGTTCCATTATTACTGGAAAAACTGGAATATCCAGTAGTAGGGTATCCTTGCCACACTATTAAACTATCGCTGCCGGAACATGCGGCGATAGGAAAGGTTTGAGGAACGTTTGTATTATTTTGGTAGACTTGCGAGGGCGTTGTCCACGACGTTCCATTTGTAGAAAAAGAAGATTGAATGGAATTGGTGGTTTGCCACCATGTAATCAAAAATCCCGAAGAAGAAGTCGTAATTGTTGGAGGAGGGTTTGTGACTGCGCCAGAAGCAATAATCGTTGCAGCGCTCCAGCTAAGGCCAAAATTCGATGTAAAAGTGGCATAGAGGTCGCCATTCGTATCTGCCCATGTAACAACAAATCCGTTATCATTGGCTGCGATCCACGGCATGCTTAAGGGAGAGTTCGCTACGGGAAGAGCGCCAGGAGCCGACCAACTGACGCCATTATTGTTTGTGGTTGCAAACTCCAATGAACCGCTATTCATGTTAATCCAAGAGGTCATAAAACCTTGAGAGTTTCCGGCTACAGGAACGGGAGAAACGACACTGCCATCGGATGTAATTTCAACTGCGGGGTTGGGGGAAATGATTAAAGAATACAGTGCAATCAAAGGACAAAGAACGCATAGGGCTGTATATTTGACGGACATTGGCTATATTCTCCTAGATGGCACGCGAGAGGTGCTCTTTAAAATAATTACTAAAGTGCTTTGGCGCTCATTCTAGAAAAATCGCCGCAAAAGCGCAAAGATTTTTTTCACCGAACACATGCGCGCCGCTCGCGGTTGAAATGGTTTAATTTATTGCGCAACAGGTTCTACACTTTGTGCATCAACGATTACAAAACTTATTTTCTCTTTACGAACATTCTTTTTTCATTTCGAAAGCCCCTACGAAAAATTCAATTGAAAACTCTCTCAAATTGAACAAAAA
Source organism: bacterium (assembly GCA_021781995.1). Taxonomy (GTDB): domain Bacteria; phylum Chlamydiota; class Chlamydiia; order Chlamydiales; family SM23-39; genus CAITMJ01. The sequence goes on from JAJXVT010000048.1 coordinate 8,044, forward strand.
ATTGAGGACAATATTGCATTTAATATTAACCTCAATTTTTTTCTTCGATTTCGGAGGATTTGAATCAGTTTGCGTTTGGGTGTCTTTTAAACGGAACGAGTTCTCTGCCTGAATTATTAACGCCAAGACGCAAAGGCACAAAGACACGAGTCCAGGTACGCATTTGTCGGACAAAAGATTTTGAATAGATTCTAAGGGATCGTAGCAATGATTTCTGCAAGAACCGTTGGGGTAATTATGGCTCCCATATATTGTACGTACTGATTGGCCGTGGGATCACTAACTGAATCATACCATGTAATGAACACATTGCCAGAGATAGAATCGATACTGATGCTCGGTTGTAAACAATTTCCAAGGGCATATTTTTTAATGTAATAAGGCGCGGACCAGGTGCTTCCGCCATTGGTGCTGGCTGCAAGATAAAGAGAGCAGTTTTGTGAATACACTGGGTCTGGATTACACATGATGGCATAAAGAGCTCCTTTGGTATTATCGTAAGCAAGAGTGCGAACGGGAAATGGGGGAAGCATGCCTCGAGTCGCTTTTGCATTGGTGCTAGTATAGGCTGTTTCCGGCCCAGGAGATGCTGCAACAGGCACTGACAGATTGTTTGTTGCCCATAATTGCCAATTGGAAATAGCTTGGCTGTTGATACCGCTAATGCCATTGTTTATGGTTATTAAATAATAGTATCCGTAGGTTACATCTCTGACAGTTCCGTAATAATTCAGATATAAAGTTCCGTTGTTGGTGACTGCTGGCGATCCGAATACGCCGTTGATGGCATAATTTGTAATCGGAACCATGGTGGGAGTTCCGTATGTGCCAAGACCTGTCACGGGAATATAACCGATGGAAGGAGTTTCCGTCAGCGTACCGGTTACGATTAAATCAGAGGCAAAATATAAAGCATGTCCTGTACTGCCGTCTGATCCAAATGTCATTTGATTGAAATCGAAATAATTTCCATTTGTAATATACGTGCTTGCATTGAATTCAGCTGCAACTGAAAAAGTGGTTCCACCGTCGCTACTTAAAAGCATGGTTAAGGTTTGTTTTCCGTTGACAGTGGCTACATTTGTTAACCAATAATTTCCGTAAATGTCGAATAAGGCGTTATTGTCCCCGGAAGCATTAGGAGGGATGGAGCCTGTATCGATTTGTTTAGTAGACCAAGAGGTGCCTCCATTTGTGGTAACACCGACCCACAGCTGCAGGCCGGTCGTGCCGCCTAAAAACAGACAATTGGCGATCATATTGTTGGGATTGGTTGGATTGATCGAAATCCCCCCTTGAGAGCAATAATATCCGGTTGGGGGAAAGAAAACGACCTGCGTTGTTCCTAAACTCACGCTGCCATTTGCAGAGACTGTGCCGGTTCGCACGTATCCATACGATTGAAAAGGCGGCGCCGAACCCAATGAATTGTCTGTCCAAAAGGTGGCGATTGTATCGTTGTAAATGTCTTAAATAGACAAATCGAAATGTT
>JAJXVT010000049.1 GCA_021781995.1 bacterium
CAAAATGGCACCGATTCCTCAATAGTTTCTTCAACAACATCGGCTTCCAACTGCAATCTTTTCCACTCCAACTTCCAGCGTCGAAAATTCACAAGTAAACCGACTGGTAGTCCCGAGGCTTTCAGATAATTAAACAAATTGCATGATGATGCCCGTCAGCTCAAAGTGAGGCCGTTTCTTCTCTTTTTCCATCGTTTCATCGTTTCTATCGTTGATTTTGGCAATGAGAAGGGCTTCGGCGATTTCTTGCGGTGAGCAATTTTGGTCGTAGAGGAGGACTGCCTTGGTTCGATCGCGCACTCGACTGTCGTGTTCTTGCCTGTGCTGTGTCTTGAGTTGTGTTCTTTCGGAATCAGTTAAAAACCGCATGCAGCAATTATGCCGTCAAGCGCTTTTGTTGGCATTCAAATTCTTCATGGACGAAGGGTGTACTGATTCAATGAGCAAAATAATTCAATAATCTATCTGACTTACGCTACAATGACTTGGCTACTTTGCCCAACGGCTTTATCCTAGTCTGTAGCTTTTTTACCATTTTCACATGGCTATCTTTGCTTACTGCAGCTTTATACACCTCACTTGCCGCTTGGGAGACGAACCTGTCTAAACGAGCGAGAAAAACTCTTGCAGCCTCAATGGCATTTTCGGGTATATTAGAAGGATGTCCAGTCTGCATGTAGTTATTGGCGGCGGCCCAGCGGGTGTTTTTGCTGCTATTCGTTGTAAAACTTGCAACCCTTCGGCTCAGGTCGTTTTATTAGAAAAAACCAATCAGCTTCTTGCCAAGGTGCGCATTTCTGGAGGAGGGCGCTGCAATGTGACTCACGCATGTTTTGATCCTCGTCAATTGATTCAAAATTATCCGCGTGGCGCGAAGGAACTCCTCGGTCCATTTCATCATTTTCAGCCTAAAGACACTGTTTCTTGGTTTGAAGACCGTGGCGTCTTTCTGAAAACGGAAGATGATGGTCGTATGTTTCCGGTTACTGACTCTTCAGAAACGATTGTCCAATGTTTATTGAAGGAAGCGGCTCATGCAGGGATCGAAATCAGAAAACAGCAGCGCATACAATCGCTTCAGAAACTGGAGGATCATTTTCTCATTCAATTGGACAATCAGCAAATCAAAGCCAATTCTATTCTTTTGGCCACGGGATCTTCTTCATGGGGCCATGGTCTTGCTAAAGAGTTTGGGCATACTATCATTAAACCGGTCCCTTCTTTATTTACTTTCAATATACCATCGTCTCCTCTTCTCGATTTATCGGGTATTTCGGTGTCTGAAGTGATTGTGTCTTTAAAGGGCTTTGATTTGAAACAAAAGGGACCTGTTTTGTTGACTCATTGGGGGTTTAGCGGACCGGCCATTTTGAAACTGTCTGCTTGGGCTGCCCGAGCGTTATACGATTTGTCTTATAAAGCAGTGCTTCAAATCAACTGGCTCGCAGCTCTAAACCAAGAAATAATTTATCAAAATCTTGTGCAAAGCAAAATAAATCATCCGCTACAAGCTATGCCGTCGCTGCTTCCAAGTAATCTTTTAAGTCGGCTTTGTGCAGATCTTCATATGGATTCGACAATTGCTCTTGGCAGATTACCGAATAAAACTCTTGAGCAATTGGCTGCTAAGCTGTATTGCGATGAATATTTGATCGAGGGACAGACTACCTATAAACAAGAATTTGTGACGGCAGGAGGCGTAGATCTACGGGGAATTGATTTTAGAACTATGGAAAGCAAAATAGTTCCGGGACTTTTTTTTGCAGGTGAAATTCTCAACATCGACGGTGTCACGGGAGGTTTTAATTTTCAAAATGCATGGACTACGGGATGGCTGGCGGGAACTGGTATGGGCAATTTAAAAAGCTGCATCCATCTTTAGAGATTTGAAAGTGCAGTATAACATGCCCTCGTTTTCGCCAGATCCTGCTTCTGAGGCGATTTATAAAATTGACCTTCGATTGCACCAATCCCTGTGGTGACTCCAGCCACTGATCAGCAAATTCCGGAACCTGTTACGGCAATGTACGAGTAGGGATTGACTCCGGGAATTAGATGCCCTAATTGATACAATTCTTTGAGTTTAGTTTTGTCGAGCACTTCTTCCATTTTCGTAGCAGATAATTCGCGCGCCTCTTCAATGGAAGTGCGAAAAGATAGCCGATCGTATCGGTGAACTACCAAATCGCAAACTACCGCCTTAGGGATCGTCATTTGTTGCAAAATAAGCTCCCCGAGAGCTTTTTTCTGTTCTTCCAGTTCTTTGATTTTGAGCGATAACGCTTTATACGCTTGGACTTCTTCTTCAAATGACATGATAAGCATGATTGTAAGCTTGTTCTTAAGTTTTCGTCTACGATGAAAAAGCAATGGAGAGAAATGACATGCCATGTTAACATCGCCCTTATGCGATTTGCAGCTTATACTGCTTTCTCTACAACCACTACAACCGGCTTCCGCCGGTAATACCTCTGTATTTTTTATCATTCTTTTTAATTTTAAATTCAAAATGTTACAGAGGATACTTTTATGTTTCGCAAAATGCCTGTTTTTTTAGTTTTTTTAGTCTTTGTGATCGCTGGCTTTTTCCCTTGGATGTCGCTTCAATTCAAGTCTCAGCTCTATGGAGTAAGCCTTTTTTTAAAATCATTGATTCTTTTCACCTTGCCCTTGCTTGTGTTTTGCCTGCTTTTTAAAACTGCAGCCCAATTGGCTAAAGAAGGCGCTATGTGGATTGTTTGGCTGGTGGGGGCTATTTGTCTTTCAAATTGGATCTCCACACTGTTGTCGTACTCCGTTGGTAAGTTTGCCTATGGGCTAGATTTAACTATTTCGATGCCGAATGAGGCGAGTGGATTGATGGCTACGGGAGCAATAGAATTGCCTCAGTGGATCAATAATGTCTGGGCGATGATGGGAGGTTTTGGGTTAGGGCTAGTGACGGGGAGATGGATCCCTGGATTGGCCAATGCGATTTCTTTTGGTTGTGATGTGATGATTCAGGGGGGGCTGCGCTTTTTTTTAGCTGCCATCCCGCTATTTATTGCTGGATTTGCAGTTAAAATGTTGCACGACGGGACTATGGTTGTAATTTTAAAAGAATTTTGTCTTGTTTTTGCCATTGTTTCAGGATCTTTACTGGTGTATGTATTTTTAGCTTATTGGACTGCCTGCGGTTTTTCTGGTAAAAATGCCATAACCGCGATACGCAACATGCTTCCTGCCGCCATGGTTGGATTTGGCAGTATGTCGAGCGCCGCTGCTATGCCCTTAACTATTTTGGGCGTTGAGAAAAATTCAGACAAATCCAACTTTGGTAATTCTATAATACCCGCTACCGTAAACGTGCATCTTGTAGGAGATTGCTTTGCAATTCCTATCTTTGCCTTTGCGATTTTAAAAAGCTTTGGCTCTGCAGAACCTACCATGGCAGCTTATTTAGCTTTTTCCTTTAGCTTTGTATTGGCAAAATTTTCCGTTGCAGCTGTGCCGGGTGGCGGGATCTTAGTGATGCTGCCCCTTTTAGAATCTCACCTGGGGTTGAATGCGCAAATGCTGTCGCTGGGAACCGCGCTTTATGTTCTTTTTGATCCTGTAATCACAACAGCTAACATTCTTGGCAATGGTGCTTTTGCGCTTCATATGCAGAAAAAAATTAAATTTTTTAAAAACAATCTTGCATAGATTGTTCAAACGTTTTACATGGGAAGTTAGAAGATGTGGAAAATTATTACCCATCTCGCGGGAAAAAAGGAAACGAATATGACAAGAACAAGAAAAACTACAAAAAGACCAGCAGCAGGCCGCAGAGCCGTTAAAGCTGGCGCCGCTCGCAAATCAGCTGCGGCAAAAACTCGTGCTGGACAACGTCAAGCGGCTGCAAGAGGCAGACGTAAGAAAGTTGTTTCTAGCCGCAAATCAGCTGCTGGCCGCAAGTCTGCGCTCAATCAAACTGCTTACTCGGTTTCAGATGAGTTGCAAGCTGTTGTAGGTGCAAAACGCCTGACACGCCCACAGATTGTAAAAAAATTATGGAACTACATTAAAGCTAACAAATGCCAAGATTCAAATAATCGCAGAATGATTATTCCGGATAATAAATTGGCTGAAGTAATCGGTAAAAAACCGGTAGACATGTTGAAATTGGCTTCATTACTGAATAAACACATTCAGTAGAGCGTACGACATCGGGTAGGGGACTGTTGTCCCTTACCTTTTTTATAGGGAGGGCTGAAAGCACACTCCCTTCATGATGCAAGAGCGATGCTTAGATCGCGGAAACTTGCGTCGCTTCTGGACCTTTACGTCCTGGGCCTTCGATGAATTCAACTTTTTGGCCTTCGCGGAGAGCGCGGACATCGCCTTCAACGTTATTAGCATGGACAAATAGATCCTTGCCGCCGTTATCTGGTGTGATAAAGCCAAAGCCTTTTTGAATATTGAAAAACTTGATAGTGCCTTTGGATTTGTGACTTTTGGACACGGGAAACTTCCTTTTTTATTGTTTAAAACAGCCAACCAAAATAGTTGGTTATGCTCCAATTATTATCGATTTGTTCTTTTTCTGCTCGATGATTCTTTTATGTTTTTCGTAAGTCATTGACGGTTAGGAAAATAAATGTAAATGCCCAAAGAATCCAGAGTTGTGATATACTCATCGGCCGATTTACAATATTATTCAAGCAGGTGCTAATGTTTCAAAATTTCCTTAAAGATTCCCGGCTTCTTCGTGCATTAAACGAGCTGGGTTATACAACGCCAACGCCCATTCAGGAGCAGGCGATACCAGTGTGCTTAGATGGACGAGATATACGAGGTTCCGCACAAACAGGGACCGGTAAAACCGCGGCATTTTTACTTCCGGCTTTAGAGCTGTTATCCAAAGGCGGCTCAGCAAGAGGACCTAGGATTTTGATCTTAGTGCCTACGAGAGAGTTGGCGATTCAAGTAGATAACGAGGCTAAAAAACTGGCGAAATATTTGCCGGTTAAAACCGTATGTGTGTTCGGCGGGGTTCCTTATCCTCTGCAGACCCGTCAATTGCAAAAACAATATGATATTTTAATTGCTACTCCCGGTCGTTTGATCGACTTCTTGGAAAGAAAAAGAGTTCGTCTTGATTGTGTCGAAATGCTTATTTTAGATGAAGCAGATCGCATGTTAGATATGGGATTTATCGAACCAGTTGAGTTTATTGCATCCAATACCCCTGCTGAAAGGCAAACTCTAATGTTTTCAGCTACATTTGGCAAGAAGGTTGGTAAACTAGCAGAAACGCTGTTGCGAGAACCGATAGATGTTCAAGTGGCAGCGACACAGCAAAATCACGAGCGCATCAAACAAAAAGTTCAGTATACTGATAGTCTAGAACAAAAACACCAGTTTTTGGAAGAGGCCCTTAGCGTTGATGGACAAGCTATTGTGTTTTCTTCGACAAAGATGCAAGCGGATGAGCTGGCTGATTTACTCTGTGAAAAAGGCTTTGATGCAGGTGCATTGCATGGCGATATGAATCAAAGGCAAAGAACGCGTACAATTCAACAATTACGCCAGGGTAGAATTCGTATTTTGGTAGCAACCGATGTAGCTGCTCGTGGAATCGACATTCCTAATCTGTCTCTCGTAGTCAATTTTGATTTGCCAAGGACGTTAGATGAATATATCCACCGGATCGGTCGTACAGGCAGGGCCGGAGGAGAAGGCGTAGCTCTTTCTTTTGCATCTCGCAGAGATCGTGCTATGAGTAGAGAAATTGAGAAGTTTGCGGGAATCGCTCCGGTATTTCAAGAGAAAAAGCGCGAAGATCGTCCACGTAAACCATTTAACAAATTTCATAAACCCGGCAAGAAAAAGTTTTGGTCAAAAAAGCCTGGTTGATGTTTGCGGAAATAAAAAGGTGATCTAACTTATGCGAAAGCTGATTTATACATTTTTTTGTTTAATATTTTTGTTTGGGGGAGGAATCGCTGAGTCGATGAATCGATCTAGTATAGAATCGATTGATTCCGCGATTGGAGTAAAAACTCTCCATTATGTTGATATTAAACGAGGAGATAGACCGGTTGTCGTAGAACTGTGGTATCCTGTTGCAGACTCGGGAGTATCAGATCGCATTGAGGACCTTTATATACATCCTAGCGAAGCCCGTGATGCAACTTTTGTTGCATCCGGGAACCGCTACCCTTTGATTTTAATGTCTCACGGGCATCGAGGAGATCGTAGAGATCGTAGTTGGTTAGCGGAAAAACTCGTGAAAAAAAACTATATTGTGGCCTCTGTAGAACACTATGGAAATTCCAGTAAAACATTTGATCCGGCATTGACTTTGCGCTACTGGGACCGACCGCAGGACGTGAGTTTTGCATTAGATCAGTTATTGAATGAACCAGATTTGAAAGAAGTCGTAGACGCAGACAGAATCGGTTTTGTTGGTTATTCTTTAGGAGGCATGACTGGTTTGAGTCTGGCTGGCGGAGGCGTGCAGGATCTTAAAGAAATTTTTGCCAAATACCGCAAAGAATTCAATCAATTTCCACGAGAATCTTTTAAAGTATTGGACACCTCTATTGAGAAGGGTTCAGTCCACGATCCTCGCATTAAGGCGTATTTATTGTTAGCTCCAGCGACTTTTCTTTTTTCGCAGGAAGGGCTTAAAAAAATTACAGCACCAATTGGATTGGTGTCTGCAATCAATGATGAGGTATTGCCTCACGAGGAACACTCTCGCCGCGTTTTGCAAAATTCTCCTACTGTACGTTTTAAATTATTGCGCAAAGAAATTGCGCATTCAGCCTTTCTAAATCCTCTTAGTGCCCTAGGAAAGCAAGTAAAAGCAAAATCAAAGCGCCAGGCTCTATCTTCTGAAGACCAAAAACGGCTTTATCAAGAAGTGGGAGATTTTTCCATTAGCTTTTTCCAAGATCAGCTTAGGGATGGACAAACAATAAATTAAGCATTTGACTTCGCGGTGAAAAGCCGCAGCTGTCAAGTGCTTTAGTTTATTGTTTGACATCCATTAAAATAGATATGGAATTATCTTATAAGGAACTTTTTCACAGTAAGCATCCCAAGCAGCCCCATATTTGTTTGCGCAACGCTGATCGTGTCGATAAGCTCGATCTACAAGTAGTATTGTTAAATAAACGAAATAAAAGTAAGGCATGAAGTCGTTAAATAAAGCTGGCAAGCTCCAGCTTAATGATCCAATTAGTTCAGGGATATAATGAAAATGGCGAGCCATTCCCCACCAGCCGGAAGCTAGTAACAAAGTTTGTTTTGTTTCTCCGTTTTGCGTTGTATAAACTGCATTGATTAATGAAGGGCGACGGCCCCACACAAGACATTGACCATTGGTAGCGCGCACAATTTGTCTTTGTCGATCCGCAAGATAGTTGATAATAATGCTGGCAGAGCCAATTAAAAAGATGAGAGTCCCTAACGCATTTCCTAAGTGAATGGGATGATGAACTAAATATAAAGTAGAGGCTGTATAAATGCTTGGAACCCATACTAAACAACCCCAGCAAATATAGTATCCTGCGCGGTCATGCATAATATCCAGCGATCGTAAGTAGCCGGTTTCCCATAAGAAAAATTTTGAAATATAGATCAATTGCAAAGCGACTGCGATAAACATAGAATCTGACAACCCATATAACTGGTTTTGCTTAGAGGCATATGATAATAAAATCAGACCCCAGCTCATCATGCCGAATCGGCAGTTTGTAAATTGTTTCACATCCCATCCGAAAATTCTCGGATATAGTTCGGTACCCCAGTAGTAATCAAAAAAAACATTGCCTGAAGTACCGTGGTCGCTTGTGGATGGCCAATAGATGCCCTTCACATAAAGAAAAAGACAAAAGCAAAGACTGAAAACGTTTAAGGCTCCAAGCAAAGAACCTAAGTTATCGTAAATGATGGTAGGAGAAAACCATTGAAATCCGTAAGCGCCAATGACAAAAGCAGCCATGGTGATCAAATAAGATGCTAAGCCGTTGGCTTTGTAGGTAGGAACATTTCCGTTAGGTGTGATGGGGCCTAAAAAGGGTTTTCCTGGGACGATTTTCATCAGTGTCAATTGAAAGACACTAAATACTGCCAAAATTTTCCACCCCATTGGGCTTCCAAAGAATAACGGTTTCCAAATTTGCCAAACTGTAGTGATCAAGCCATTTTCTTGTATTAACTGAAAAAAATGTTGGAACGATCCATGGAGTGCAACGTTGATATACCAAAATACAAACACTGTGGGTGGACAAAGTAATAAAAAAAATAGAGGAACTACTGTGTCGTGCATCCACTTGGGAACACGTATAGAAGACGAGGCCATTCATAACTCCGCATTAAACGGGCCGCGCGCAGGGGCCCTATTTTCTTGTCCAAACCCAAGGAGTATAGGAAACAAATAATATTTTGCTACAACTTTCGATTCAACGATTGTGGATGGTCCGCCCATTTGTGAAAAATATTGATCACTGTTAAAAGGATTAATGCCGGGTATGTGTATTCTAAAATAGGAGAAAGAACAAGCATAATGCCTGAAAATTCTAATGTGGATACAAAAAAAGCAATAATTAAAGTGATTGCCAAAGACGTGGATTCCCCATATTGTCCTTTCAGAATTTCTTTTCTTGTAAAATCTGCAAATAGTGACGTCAAAACAATGGCTGTGGTCAAGCACGCCAAAATAACCGTTGTCGATAAGATCGGAGCCGCCCATGAACCAAGGGACAAAATCGCTATGCGGTTGAGCATTTCTTGAGATGGAACGCCGGCTAACTGAGGTGCATATATGGCTCCTAAAATCACTAACGCTACGTAAATCACAGACAATAAACTAGCTCCCAGTAAAGAAGATTTCATAAACACTGCAATGGATTGCTTGAGCCCGGTCTGGCTTTCTTGCAAATGTTTAATGATGAAGGTTGAAAAAAAGAAAGAAGCCAGGAGATCCATGGTTTGATAACCTTGTAAAAGGCCTTGTTTAAAACTATTCCATTCGATGATAGCAGCAGTCGTGGGCAAACTCGCCCCTTTCAATCCGTAATAGGTAATTGCCGTTAAGGAGATGAGCAGAACAGGTGTAAGAAAAGATCCCAATATTGATACGATTTTGTTTTTATATAATGTGAGTATAAAAATAACGCTGCATGAGATAACGCTAAACAACCATAAAGTTAAATTTGGTGCGACCATTTTAAATGCACCATGAGCGACCGTAATACATCGTGCTAAGACCCCAAAAGGTCCCATTAAAGACAAAGCAAACAGAGGAAACCAAAATGTTGCCGATTTTCCTAGGCGAGAAAAAAATGACTTTTGATCGCCTTCGAATAAAAACATAGCTAAAACGCCTAAAAAAGGGACTAATACACCCGTAAGAAGAAAACCGATGGCAGCAAGTAAGTAGTGTCCTTCACTGATTTTTCCAACTAACACAGGGAATACGAGA
>JAJXVT010000050.1 GCA_021781995.1 bacterium
ACGTCGCATTCAAAGAAGGGGTTGGTCGGGGTGGATATATTATTCGAGCTAGTGGTGGCAAACCTGATTTTACTCTTTTTTCAACTGGTTCTGAGCTGCATTTGGCATGCGAAGTCGCTTCTAGATTGGAAACGATGGGAAAAAAGGTGCGTGTTGTATCGATGCCTTGTTTTGCTTTATTTGATGCGCAAAATACAGAATATCGCAACTCAGTTCTCGGGGGAGATATAGGCATGCGCATTGCGATAGAAGCTGCAGCAGAAATGGGATGGCATAAATATATTGGATATGACGGTATTTCCATTTGCATGGAGGGATTTGGCGCTTCCGCTCCTGCTGCAGATTTAGCTCAAGAATTTGGATTTACAGTAGAGGCAATTTTAGAACGTATTTTAGGGGCTGTTTAATATGACAATTGGATTTCAGAAAGTAAATCCGTTCACGTGGCAAGATTATTGCAGTCAGATAAAACGCCGCTGTGATATCGCGGATCAAGAAACGATCCAACAGGCGGTGGATCGTTTAGAGACTTATCAACCACGGGTAATGCCGGATCTGGATGTGATTGACTGCGTTCGTGCGATTACTTATCGCAGGGCTGTTTTGCAAAAGTGTCCTCGTGAATTGCAGGAAAAGGTTGTGAGCATTTTGTGCAAAATGATTGCTCACGTGCACGCACATGATAAAATACATAATTGTTCAATATTATGTTTGAGTGACGAAGTGCGTCTGATTCGTTATTCTTAAAAAATTATTTTTTGGATGATTGAAACCAAAAATAAGTGCCGCTAGCGAGTAGTAGTGCTCCAGCAACGCCGAATAGAAGAGCTATGCGTTCGTAGTGAGCAGCGAGTTCCGAGCCTTCATTGATTTTTTTTTGTATTCCATTGCTAAATAATCCGCCAACATTTTTGGTAGCTGGTGTTAAGGAAAATAGCGATTGAGTGGTGTCTAACGTGCTTTGTGCACCCGCGATCTGTTGTCTACCTTGAGATACTTCCGATTGAATATAAAGTGAAGCTGCGACCAAGATAGCTCCGATTACGAGGGATAAAACGGCGGCAATTTTTTTGCGTGGCATAGTGAATCTCCTTTTTTTTCTATTCACATATCTCATTTAAAATGTAAAGTATTGTCCTACATGGATACTCGATTTTTGAAAGCGCTTCATAAAAACAATTCGGGAAGGCCTCCTGTGTGGCTGATGCGTCAAGCAGGGCGATTTCTTCCTGAATACCGTGCTTTGCGAACAAAGTATTCTCTTTTCGATCTTTTTTTTACCCCGAATTTGGCTGCCGATGTGACTATGATGCCGTTGGAACGGTTTGGTGTAGATGCCGCAATTTTATTTTCGGATATCACCGCAATAGCCCCGGCCCTGGGGTTGAATTTGCAGTTTGACGAAGGGCCAATTATCACGCCGGTATTACAGCCTAAATTTGTTTTAAATCAATTGAATTTCAATGCGTTAAATCCTATTTTTGAAACGGTTCGCTTGGTTAAACAACGAGCCAAGGTACCTTTGATAGGCTTTTGCGGAGGTCCTTTTACCGTTGCTAGTTACTTTGTCGAAAGACACAATGGCACTGCAATGGAACGCACAATGTCCTGGATCAAGAACGACTTAAAAGAGTTTTATCGGTTATTAGATACGATTACGGACTTGTCGATTGCATATGTTCAAGAGCAAATTGCTGCAGGAGCGGACGCTATTCAAATTTTTGACTCATGGGCTAATGTATTAGGTGATGAACGAAAAAAATTATGTTATCCTTTTTTGAAAAGGATCGTCTCGGCAGTCAATAAACCGGTGATTGTATTTATGCGAGGTAGTTCAGATGTTTTGCAAGAAATTGAAACGACTGGTTGTACTGCTGTGAGTATTGATACTGGGGATATGCGGAATTTGCGGCAACAGACGAGATGCGTGCTGCAGGGGAATTTAAATCCTGATTTGTTATTCCAGCCGATAGAACAAGTGCGCGAGGCGGTTGTAGGATTACTGGAACAAATGCGTGATGACCCCGGTTTTATCGTAAATTTAGGGCACGGTGTGAAAGTTGGCACTCCGGTTGAAGCAGTGGCTGCGCTTGTTGAAGAAGTGAAGGCATTTAGATGAAATGGGATCGCCCCGTACCGCGTTATACGAGTTACCCTACAGCTCCTCAATTTGTCGCTATTGGCGAGGATGTCGCGCGTGCGCGCTATGCGGCATTCGATCATACCGACCGTCCTTTATCACTTTATATTCACATTCCATTTTGCCGTTCTATGTGTTTGTATTGTGCCTGTTCGGTTATTTTGAATAGAAAACCGGAAAAACAATCCGCGTATCTGGCTTTATTAATCAAAGAGATTGAGCTAGTTGCACAATGTTTTCGCTCTCGGCGATCAGTTGCTCAACTGCATTTAGGTGGAGGCACTCCTACTTCTTTATCAGAAGTTGAGTTTGAAGAGCTTATGCAGTCATTGCGACACTACTTTCATTTTGAGTCCAATGCAGAAATTTCCATTGAAATAGATCCTCGAACGGTTTTTGACGATCAGGGAAAGAAATTGCGCGCTCTTCGACAATTGGGGTTTAATCGAGTGAGTTTTGGCGTACAAGATCTAGATCCGGCAGTGCAAGAGGCGGTGCGGCGGCGTCAAAGCAGGGAAATGACAATTCAAACCTTGCTGTTAGCTCGTCAGTTGCAATTTGACGGTATCAATGTCGATTTGATTTATGGATTGCCATTGCAAAAAGCGGAAACGTTTCGTCAAACCGTAGAAACGTTAATGCAAGTGAAGCCGGATCGCATCGCTTTATTTTCATATGCTAAAGTTCCTTGGCTGAAACAGCATCAAAAAGCAATTCGCGAAGAAGATTTGCCTAGCGCTGAAGAGAAATTGCGTATTTATACCGAGGCGCGCGAAGAGTTTTTGCGCTCTGGCTATACGGCGATTGGAATGGATCATTTTGCTTTGCAAGACGATTCTATTGCGCGTGCATATCGCGAGGGGCAGCTATATCGGAATTTTCAAGGTTATTCAGTGGCAAAAGCGGAAGATTTAATTGGTCTTGGTGTAACATCAGTTGGATTTGTCGAAGGGGCATTTTTGCAAAATGTCAAAACGATTGAAGAATATGAAGCGCGCCTGGCGCAAAATATGTTGCCAATTTGCCGCGGGTTTGAGTTGAAAGCGGAAGATCTTTTACGCCGTTGGGTTATTCAACGATGGATGTGTTGTTTTTTGATTGATCGAGCAGAATTTTTACAATTGTTTGGCAAATCTTTTGATCAGCACTTTGCAAATGAACAACAAGCAATGGAAGATTTAATAAAAGAAGGATTGCTTTTAGATGACGGGCAAGTGCTTCGAGCGACAGAGCAGGGGCGTATTTTTATCCGCTTAATCGCAAATGCTTTTGATGAGTACAAACAAGGACTATTTTCGAGCGCTGTATGAGGATTTCAATTTTAGGCGGTGGGATTTCCGGGCTAAGCGCAGCATGGAGCTTGCGCAAACGGTATCCGCATGCTGCTATTTCTGTATTTGAAAAATCAGATGAGGTTGGCGGATGGATTCGCAGTCGGCGTGATGGCTCTTTTTTATTTGAATTGGGACCTCGTACTTTTGTTGCTGGCCGTTGTATGCAATTGCTTGAGTTAATTCAAGATGTTGGGCTACAAGATAAAATTATTTATTCCGATCCGACAGCGGCGAAGCGATTTTTGCTGCAAAGAGGCAAGTTGCGCTCTATTAGTTCTTTTTTTCCATTGATTCTGCAGATGGTTCTCAAAGACTTGCTGGCGAAAAAAGGCACAGCCTGTGATGAAACGATCGAATCATTTGCAACGCGCCGATTTGGAACAAGAGGTGCTTGGCAATTTTTTGATCCAATGGCGCTTGGAGTATTTGCTGGCGACATTCAGAGACTTTCTGTGAAGAGTTGTTTCCCATTTTTAGTGGACTGGGAACAAAATTTTGGTTCTGTTGTGTTGGGCGCTTTTAGACAAAAACGCCAAGATAGCCGGCTCTTTACTCTTGAGGGCGGGATGCAGCAGCTTTGCACAGCTCTTTGTAAACAAGCCAATCTCGAAGTTCATTTCAATGCCACTGTTGAAGACATTCGAGTAGATGGCCATGTGGCAAATGGCTGTTTTCATCGTTCGGATCATATCGTATGTGCGTTGCCCGCAAATATAGCAGCTCAACTTTTGCGAGCGCCTTTAAATATTCGCATGGAATCTTTTGAGGTGGTGAATTTAGGCTATAATAGCCAACTATTGCCTAAAAAAGGTTACGGATATTTAGTTCCATCGCAAGAAAAAGAACCTTTAGCGGGGATGATTTGGGATAGCGCGGTATTCCCTTATGAAAATCAGACTAAAATTACAGCTATGGTCAAAGGACAAAATCCCATTCAAACTGCTTTGAGCGCTATGCATCTGCATCTTGGTGTTGCGCAGATTCCCGATGCAACGCGATCTACTCGGGTAGAAGTGCCTCAATATGAACTTGGTCATATGGACAAAATCAAAGCATTTAAAACCCAAATACAAACCTCTCACCCAAACGTTGGAGTGATCGGTAATTATCTAGATGGTGCATCGGTAAATGCCTGTGTGAAGGAAGGAGTCAATTATGGTAAGTGCTGTCAGCTCTGTTAAGTTAGAGTCTTTGCGTTCCTCCAATTCCGTTCAGTCTGTGAATTCTGAACAAAAAATTCGAGATTTTATTAGAAAATATAAACTTAACCCTTTTTATTCTAGCACGTTTACAAGACTTTCTGATTACCAAATTGTGATTTTGGTAGATAATGGAGCTGCTCCTGTGCCGAAAGAATTGGATGAAGGATTGGTTGTTTTGCAACAACTAGGGGCAATCTATAATCAATGCGAAGTATTTTATTTACAAGAACATGAAACTTCTGAGCCCATTCCAATGGCTGCGAAATTGCAAGATATATTTTGCCGTTATCGCCGCCATGAAAAATTAGTAAAACTGATTGTATTGACTGATCGATTGCCAGTTGATGTTCAGGGCAGTTCTGCTCTTGGCAAATTGGAAGTAGAGTTGCTATTTAAGCAACGCGAAACAGACTTGATATTGCAAAATGCTGTAGCGGTTCGATTTGCGGTATTTCCAGGAAACGACGCTTGGGATTATTACGCAGATCTCGTCTATCGTCGTTCGAATGTATATGCAATTGAACACTACGAAGAGCAAATAGCTGAAGACTGGATAGAAGTAAGACACACCCCAAAATACTCCAAAGTCAACTGGGCTATTGTGTTAACCCTAGGAGCGCCTAAAATAGCGCCGCAGATCCCCGTTTCACGTTCGTGCTTGATTCAATAAGCGAGCTCGCTGAATAGATTCGGCCAAAACTCTATTGATCGCATAATTGTTCACCCAGGGCAAGAAATGGGTAGCAGCGTTGAGATGATTCTCTCGGATACAACGAGAGACAAATGCTTGAAATACCTCGCCACGACGTGGAGGTTCAATCAATAGAGCGAGTTTTTTTGTTTGTGCAAATTGAGCCTGTTTCCCAAAAAAGATCATGGTTTCTAAAAGGATAGGCGTGGAATCTTTTGTCCACGATCGAAGAGCTAGCGCTTGTTCATGATCTCCTTGATCAAGAAATCGCACGGCGGTTTCAATGAGAGCTGATTGTCTCAAATCGTTATTTTTGATTTGTTTAGCTATAGAAACAGCCAAATCTAAATTTGTGAAATCAATTACATCGCGATGAATTTCCCTAAAATATTGATCTTGCATGGAACTGTTTTTTATTTTACGAGCAATCCAAAGAGCAGTTTTAGGATCTTTCTGTTCCCTTGCGCAACACAGAAGTTGTGCCAAATAGTTGTCTCGGTGCTCATTTTGCGATAGGTTCGGCCAGCAATGAAAACTTTGCATTACCCGCTTGGTGATTAATGCAATAGTACTTACAGAACGCAATGCCTCAGGTGGAGTGACGGTGCACGCTTGTTCTAATTGGCTAACAGATAAGGTACTGAATATAGCCTGCACGGCATTGCGAATATGAAGCAATTGCAGGTCCAACGTTTTCATATCTAAAACTGCAAACTTTAATGGATTTGAGAGAATTCCCTGCAAAAGACGTTTTTGATTTTCGCTGGCGTCATCTTGCAATTTATTAGAAAGCGCTTGGCTATATTCTCTGAAAGAGCGCTGTACATGCGCCTGAGTAAGAGAGGTGGATTCTTCAGAAGACAAAAAGGTTGAAATCCTTTTTATAAGTAAAGGATTGGCGAGTATAGACATGATGTTAATGGTGGGTTGGAACTCTTGGATGAGTTTGGTTTGTTAGTAAATCGCCAAATCCGTAGCCGAATTGACGCATCATAGATGAATAAGAATCTTTGGGGTTATGGATAAAAATGCTATTGGCTTTTGCATAAGCAATCATATATAGGCCGCTATCTTGTGGAGGCCAATTTAAGAGTAAATCAGGGTGAACTAAAAGTGCATTTCCAACGGCTCTTGGAAACGGAAACAATCCTAAAGTAAAAGTGCGATGCTCGGGAGGAGGGGAGAGAGCGATTAAAAAAACTACTTCAACGCCTTGAATGCTCAGCAAATCTTTGATTTTAGAAGGGTGATCGAATTGAAATAATGGCTCAAACCACTGATCGCATGCAACGCGCAGAGAATTTTGTCCGCAGACGGACTGCGCGATCGAGGTGCATTTGCGCGACAAAATTAATGATTTTAAAGTCGGCACATCGCGCCAGAGATCTCGGGCACCCCGCTGTTGTAATACAGATTGGATGCTTTCAAGATATTGCGTGCACGCCTCTTTGGTTAACAGCCCTTCGAGTTCGAGGTAGCGGTTCTGGGAAAAAAAAGCCAATTGTTGAGCAGTTAGAAGAGGAATCATGCCGTATATCATACCTCACTTTTCAATATCGTGGAAGGAATTTGACCATTTTCTGTAAAGTAGTACCCATGAACCCATTGGCCCCTCAGGCCGAGCAAATCGAAGAGAAGCTTGGCTACCTTTTTTCAAATAAAGAATTGCTTTTTCAGGCATTGACACACCGTTCTTATGTGAATGAACATCGAGAAGTCGGAATTGCTCATAATGAGAGACTTGAGTTTTTGGGCGACTCGGTTTTAGGACTTGTCGTTGCCGATTACTTATTTCACCGGCTGCCTGAGCATCCGGAGGGACAGCTGTCACAATTGAGGTCGAGGTTAGTGGAAGCTGCATCTTGCGCTAAATATTTTCAAAAATTAGATCTAGGTCCTCATATGTTATTAGGTCGAGGCGAACAAATGAATGAAGGGCGGAACAAGACATCGATTGCCGCTGATGCATTTGAAGCGGTTGTTGGAGCTGTGTTTATTGATGGCGGTTTTGTATCGGCTAAATCATTTTTGATTTGCCATATTGAAGAAGAAATCGCAGAGACCATTGGAGCTCCACCGAGAAATTTTAAAGCGGAGCTGCAAGATTATACGCAAAAAAAACATCAGGCGGCACCGATTTATCGCGTTACCAGCGAATCGGGTCCCGATCATGCCAAGCAGTTTCATTTGGTTGTGTATGTGCAAGATAAAGAAGCCGGTACAGGAGTAGGCCGAACAAAAAAAGAAGCTGAGCAAAGAGCTGCGTTCGACGCTCTATCCAAACTTGAGGTACAATGAGCAAAACTAAAGTAATGTGGTCATGCCGCGATTGCGGCCACATGCAGCCTAAATGGACTGGAAGTTGCAGCGGATGCCAACAGTGGAATACACTGGTTGAAGAGCTGAGTTTAGAGGAGAAAAAACCCCGTTTTGAATCGAAAAAAGGCGTAGGCGCCAAAGCTGTTCGCATTAAAGATGTGAGCCAGGCTGAATTTAAACGCATTTCTACTAAAATGGGAGAGTTGGATCGGCTTTTTGGCAACGGTGTTGTGGAAGGATCTTTGGTTTTGATCGCAGGTGAACCAGGCGTGGGCAAATCGACTTTGCTTTTACAAATCGCCAATGCATTAGCAATCCAAGGACTCAACGTTTTGTATGTGTGCGGTGAAGAATCGGCTCAGCAAACTTCTCTTCGCGCCCGTAGGCTTGGCATCGATCACCAAAATATTTATCTGCTCAATGAAACCAATTTTTCCGCGATTAAGATGCAGCTCGATCAGCTCAATCCCGATTTTGCTATTGTCGATTCAGTTCAGATTATCTATAAGCCTGAGCTGCCCTCTTCGCCTGGTTCGGTTGTGCAAGTACGGGAAGTGGCAACTGAGTTTATGCACATTGCCAAAGGACAAGGAATTACCACATTTTTGGTAGGACACGTGACCAAAGGCGGAGATATTGCTGGACCGCGCGTTTTGGAGCATTTGGTCGATACTGTGCTTGATTTTGAAGGTGACCGCCAACACGGGTTTCGTTTGCTGCGCGCTATTAAAAACCGCTTTGGCCCCACGGATGAAATTGCCATTTTTCAGATGAAAGAAGGGGGCTTATCCGAAGTGGCCAATCCATCACAAGCATTTTTACAAGAAAGAGTGAAAGAAGTTTCCGGATCGGCGATTGTTCCAGGACTGGAAGGCGCCCGCTCATTTCTTTTAGAAATACAAGCTTTAGTAACAGCAACTGTTTTTCCAACACCTTCTCGTAAATCAACAGGTCTAGATCAAAACCGCCTTTCGCTGTTGCTAGCAGTATTGGAAAAGCGAGTTGGGTATACATTGCATCATTCCGATGTGTTTGTAGCGCTAGCTGGCGGTTTGAAAATTGTGGAACCTGCAATTGACTTAGGAATATTGTTGGCAATAGCTTCTTCATTTACCAATCGCCCCGTGCCTTCGGATCTCATTGTCGTTGGCGAAGTTGGCCTTGGGGGTGAAGTGCGTGGAGTGAGCCGCATTGAAACCCGTTTGAAAGAAGCCATTCATATGGGGTTTCGCCGGTGTGTGCTACCTAAGAAAAATCTCAAAGGGCTTTCAAATTCTTTAAGCGATAAAATCGAACTTATCGGTGTGGAACTTGTTGAGCAAGCTATCCGGGAAATTTTGAAATGATCCGCATTGGTGCAAGAAGTTCCCCGCTTTCTCGCGCGCAGGTCGCTGAGGTTCTGTCCCAATTGCCCCCTTTTGAACATGAAATCATTTGGGTAGAGACCTTTGGTGATAAAGACCAAAAGAGCTCTCTTCGCCCTTTAGGCAAGAGCGATTTTTTTACTCGAGAGCTAGATTATATGCTTTTGAATCGAGAAATTGATTGGGCTATTCATTCAGCAAAAGATTTACCCGATCCGCTGCCCGACGGGTTGAAAATAGCGTGCCTTACACAAGGGCTTGATGCCCGCGATAGTCTAGTTCTTCGAGAAGGGGAAACGCTGAATAGCTTGCCCTGCGGCGCATGGATTGCTACCTCGAGCGAAAGACGCGAAGAAGCCGTTCGTTCCTTGCGAAACGACTTACAATTTAAAGACGTCCAGA
>JAJXVT010000009.1 GCA_021781995.1 bacterium
CCCGGAGAGGCTTTAGAAAAGATTAAAGGTGGCAATTCAAACTGGAGAGGTCCTATATGGTTGCCTGTCAATTATCTATTAATTGACACTTTGCTTAACTTAAGCCGCGCATTTAAAGGAAGTATCGAGGTGCAAGTTGGTAAAGAAAAAACGGTCGATTTAGCGATTATGGCAGCTACCTATGCAAATTCCCTGCTGGATCTTTTCAAACGTGATCAAGATGGAAATCGACCCATTTTCGGGGACTGTGAGAAATTCCAAAAGGATCCTCACTTTAAGGATTATCTCGTATTTCCTGAACATTTTCATGGTGAAAATGGACGTGGATTAGGCGCTATGCATCAAAACGGATGGACTGGTCTTATAGCGAATCTGATTGATCAATTCCGTGCATAAATGACCTGCAATGAAACAATGCCTTATTCAGCTAACTGCTCTAAGTGAGCCCCGTTAAATAGTTCGTGATAGTTTATTGGACCTCATTGGCCCTAATACCAAAACCATTCCCAAATGTGATGAACCCTAGTTTCGAAAGAGGTCTATTGGCTCTTGAAAATGAACTGCAAATCTGTGAAAAAAAACAGGCTGGGATTTCTCCCAGCCTGCTGAATTAGACTAACTGGCTGATTGAATCGACAATTAGAAGTCGAATCTTGCAGACAGGTTCAAACCTTGAATAGTGAGGTCGCCGTTTGGCAAGGTTTGGTGTGTGCCTGTTGAGTTGACTGCATTACGGAACATATTTTGGTTCCAGAACACTTGGAAACCGTAAGATGCCATCAGATCAACGTGCCAGTTGTTGTTATCGAAGTAAGAAGACCAAGCAAATCCGAGATCAAGCATAGCATGAGGACGGATTGTGTTGAGGCTGTCTTCAGACACGGAATATTTGCTTGAATCGGTTGTATTGGTTTCGTTTGCAGAAGTGTTATAGCGAGTAAAGAGCACATCTGCACTAGCATCGCCGAACACTCTGAGTCCATAACCAAATGTGTAGTTGCCTGTTAAACCAACTTCAGGACCAACGCCCCAAGATGTGATTTTTTCTGCATACACTTCTACGTTTGTGTTGCTGGTATAAGTTGTGTCAAGATCTTGGCGAATCCATGCACCACGAATACCCCACATTGGACGGCAAGTCATTTTTGGGCTCATATAGTATGGACGAGACAACACCCAATCTGCTAAATCCATTTTCAGATTCCAGCTTTCATGAGCTTTGGAATATGCAGATGCATTGTTTGTATCGCTAGGAAATCCTCTTGATGGATAGAGATTTCCATTCAATGGTGCACTTGCATTGGATGAATTGGTGTTATGGAACCATGTGTATTGAACATAGCTATCCCAGTTGTCGTATTCGAACGTCATTCCACCTTGGATTTGGAAGCCTGGTTTAAAATCTGGCTTTAAAGTAGAGACTGAGTTCGTTGCGCCATTGACAATACCTGTCGATGAAGAGGACAGAGCATATTCCATGTTATCTTGCTCTGGAAGCCAGTAAATGAAGCTGCCTTGCAGATAGATATCCCAGGATCCGCGCACATCTATTCGAGATGGAGCATTGTAAGCTGCTGTAGCAGGTGCTTGCATTGGTTCAGCTGCTTTCGGTGTACGGCAGCTTTTATCTGGTGTTGATTGTTGTTGTGCAAAAGCAGAGGTAGCGGCGAGGAGCGATGCTACCATCCAGGGCTTCGTTTGTTTAAAAATATTCAGCATTTTGTGCTCTCCATTTTGAAGATATTGTTATTTAGCTTGCGCTAAGAATTTAGAAAATCCTTTTGTTCATCATATGTGAAATAGCTCTCGCTAAATCAGCATATGGCATACATCGTGAATGTTAAACTCAAGTTGAAAATTAAATCAAGTGAAAGAGTAAAAAATCTCTTGCATGTGACGCGATGCAGAGGTCCTGCTCTCTATGAAAATATACCTAGATAAAAAAAAACAGGCCGAGAAAATTCTCGGCCTGATGAAGTGTTGAACTAAGAAAGTTCGACGTTTAGAAGTCGAATTTTGCGGATAAGTTTAAACCTTGGATGTACAGGTTGCCACTTGGGGTAAAACTATGTGCAAATGCAACATTGTCTGTGAATGTGCGGAACATATTTTGATCCCAGAACACTTGGAAACCATAAGATGCCATCAAATCGACATGCCAGTTATTGTTATCAAAATAGCTTGACCAACCGAACCCAAGATCCACAGCGGCGTGCGGACGGATTGTATTGATCGAGCTTTCTTTAATGGAATATGAATATCCAGTTGAAGAATCTGTTTCATGCACTGAAGATGTGCTATAACGAGTAAACAACAGATCTGCGCCAAGGTCTCCAAATACGCGCAATCCATGAGCAAAGGTGTAGTTGGTTGTTAAACCAAATTCAGGCCCAAGTCCCCATGATACGGATTTGTTGGCTACATTCATAGTATTGGCATTGCTAACATATTGCGTGTCGTATTTTTGACGAATCCAAGCGCCGCGAATACCGCACATCGGACGGCATGTGATTTTTGGACTCATGTAATATGAGCGAGACAATACCCATTCAGCAAAATCCATGCGCAGATTCCAGCTTCCTTTAGCAGAGCTATAACCATCGCTTGTGCCAGCGTCTACAGGGATTCCGAGAATCGGATAAAGATTTCCGCCGGCAACAGCAGATTCGCTCGATTCATTTGTGTTATGAAACCAGGTGTATTGTAGGTAGCTGTCCCAATTATCATAATCAAAAATCATGCCGCCTTGAATTTGGAAGCCGGGTTTGAAGTTGGGCTCTAGTTTCTCTATGTTATTGGATGTACCTTGCAAACTCGATCCTGAAGAAGAGATTGCATATTCCATGTTATCTTGATCAGGTAGCCAATAAATGAAACTAGCTTGTACGTAAATATCCCATGTACTGCGGACTTCGACCCTTGATGGGGCGTTATATGCGGCAGTCATCGGAGCAGGCGTAGGAGCCGGCGCTTTTTGATTATTGCGGCACTTATCCGGGTTTTGCGCAAATACAGATGATGCAGCGACAAGCGATGCCAACATCCATGTTTTTGTAAACGCGTTCATTGTTTGTTCTCCATTTTGAACGTAAGTTCTTTCACTCAAGTGTCGGAACCACCGCCGAAATCACTTGCAGCTCTATTCGCGGATCTTAATCACATTTCCAAAATTTAATCAAGGGGCTCAAAGCAATTATTTATATCACACCTCAGTAAAGTGCTCTTGTATATATGTGTGGAGCCACTTTATATATTTAAAAATAGTTTTCCCAATTAATAAACAATCCGGTCTGTTGTTGCAGTTGAGGTGCTATTTCTGGTTCATAGACTAAAATCCAGGGTGCAGCGATCCTTTCTTCCTCGTTGGATTCGGAATCCTCGACATAAGTAAGATCGGTTAAAGAGCCGAAGTATGTTTCTGGAAATGAAAATTGGTGGTTAGGTTGTAGCATGTCTCATCCCTCCCCTTTTTTTTCTTTTCGTACGCTTTGTGATTTGTGAAGTCAAGCTTCGGTTATAAGAAGTTAATTCTACGTATGATAAGAGATTTAGGTGGAGTTTCTGGCGACCAGTTGTTGACTAGCGATCTGCTTTCTAGTAACTCTTGCATGCGTTCCCCTATGGGAACTGTGCGGACGCCGAATGGAGATTTGCTCTC
Source organism: bacterium (assembly GCA_021781995.1). Lineage (GTDB taxonomy): Bacteria > Chlamydiota > Chlamydiia > Chlamydiales > SM23-39 > CAITMJ01. The sequence goes on from JAJXVT010000009.1 coordinate 3,659, forward strand.
AATAATGGTGTTTCGGTCACGGACGAATAATACATGACCTGGGTAAACAATCATGTCCAGAGGTCTTAGTGTATCTTGTAAATAATTCAGAGAAATAGATTTTCCGAACAAGACCAGTTGGGAAGAATTGCGTGGGGTTGCTCCTAAGGTTGCTTCAAATAAAAGACCCGAGCAGTCTAATCCGCGCAAAGTCCATAAGGTTTTTGTTTTTTCATCGATGGTCGATTTGGGGGGATACCAAACCAAGAGTTCTGGAACGCCAGCAGCCCAATTTCCGCCCCACACATAAGGCGTCCCCAATCTTTGTTCCATGTGGGTTAAAATGACATCGTCAGAAGGCAAGGGTGGATGGTATTCGGGCAGATTGTGGTATCTGATGGATCCAAATCTGCGGTCGATATATAAAGGTCCATCAAAATAACGGTCACATCGGATTTTAAGAATATAGTCATCTATGTGGTCTAAGATTGGAAAGGTCATTTTGGGTAATGCTACGAATTCGTAGTGGTTTATGTGCAAAGAAAAACCATCATTACCCCCAAACACTTGATGAAAATCAGCAGTATTGAGGACTACTGTCGGTTTTTCAATTTCGATCCAAGCCATGTTGTTATATTAATGGCTAGAGGCTATCCTAATCAAGTATGAGATGGTTATTTTTTTTATTGTGTTGCTTAGCAGGATGTCATAAAACAGTCGAAACTGAGCCGAAGAATTTGCGGATTAATATAGGGAGCGATCCGGAAACTTTAGATGTTCGGAAGGCCCGACGATTGCAATCATTAACTCTTTGTCGAATGTTATTTGAGGGATTAACCCGTATTTCGAAAGAGGGCAGGGTAGAGCTTGCTATTGCAGATCGTGTAGAGATTTCTGAAGACGGGTTGCAGTATCGTTTCTTTTTAAAGCCGACGTGTTGGTCAAATGGTGATAAATTATTAGCTAGTGATTTTGTAGAAGCTTGGAAGACTATCTTGGATCCTCAATATCCAACGGATATTTCTTATCAATTATACTGTATTAAAAATGCAAAAAAAGTAAAATCTCGTCAATTGCCTGCAGATACTCTTGGGGTATCATCTCTGTCGGAAAATCTTTTATTAGTTGAGCTGGAGCAGCCCACGCCTTATTTTTTAGAATTGTGCGCAACTGTCCCGTTTTTCCCCATTCCAAATGCTATAGTTCATCAAAATTCTGATTGGGTACATCATCCAGAGTCATTTGTTGGCAATGGACCTTTCGTGTTAAAAGAATGGAAACATGCTGATTTTATTAAAGTCATTAAAAACAATAAATATTGGGATGCATCAGCAGTAAAACTAGATCTCATAGAGCTTGTGATGGTATCACCTGATACAGAAATTCGTCTTTTTGAAGAAAATCAGCTTCATTGGGCGGGTTCTCCTTTATCTTTAATTCCATCGGACGCAGTAGATCTTTTAAAAACACAAGGGCAGCTTCGTATCAGCCCTTTTTCTGGAACTTACTTTTTGCAAGTTAATGTAAATGACCCCGCTTTACAGTCTCCTGCTGTACGTAATGCTCTTGCTAGAGCCATTGATCGAGAGTCTATAGCGATTCATTTATTGCAAGGTGGACAAATAGCGGCTCGACGATTAGTACCCAAGGAAATGGGGTTGAGTAACGCAGACTATTTTTCTGATGAATGCGGTAAAGCTAAAGCTTTGTTGGTTGATGAGCCTAAAATACAGCCGGTTACAATTAGTTTTTGTATATCTGATCGCAATCTGGCAATCGCTCAAGCAATTCAGCAGCAATGGAAAGTAAATTTAGGATTGCAGGTAATTTTAAATCCTTTGGAGGATAAAGTCTTTTTCGAAAAATTAAAAAAGAAAGAGTTTCAAATCGCTGTCGGTTCTTGGATTGCCGATTTCAATGACCCTATCAATTTTTTAGAAGTTTTCAAATTTAAAGACGCCAGCACCAATAATACTGGCTGGGAATCAGGTAAATACATTGATCTTTTAGAGCGGTCTGCAGTATGTAGGGATTTGGAAGAGAGAAAGAATTTGATGCGCAGAGCAGAAGAAGTGTTGATGGCTGAAATGCCCGTGATTCCCATTTTTCAATATGCGATCAACTATTTACAAAATGCTCACGTAAAAGACGTGGCACTCTCTTCCATTGGGCTGATTGATTTCCGATGGGCCCAAATAGAAGAATGATGGAGGAGTATGCGTTCAATGTTATATTTCTTAACTCCATGGATTGCTTTGGCAGGGACTAATTCAGGTTCGGTTTTGCTGTATAATGATTCCCCATTTATTTTAACAGCGACTATCGTAGCTTATGATGGGTCTTATCTCGGTCAATTTTCTGTACAACCTGGACAACAAAGAAACTTTACACAAAATTTAAATCCGACACCGTATCACCATCCAGGAGCACCAGATATTTCTCTTACACCATACCGAGTAATTTGGCAGTGTTCTTCAGATGATTACTATTCATTGTGCGATAATGTTTCTCCGGGTGCAATGGTAAGAGCCAATGATTGCGTGGGTTATCGTGTATGTCGTCCTAAACCAAAAGAGGACAAGGCTTCTCCGCCTCCTGCATCCACTTTACAAAAGGTAAAGTAATTAGGTGTTGTCCGGATCGATTGGTTTTCCCTTGGAATAAGGAATTTTACGCAAAAATATGCCATTTTCATCGAAAATGGTCGCAACTCCATTGCCATTGATCACCGTCGAAACGGAGTCTTTTTGATTTTTTTTGTAATATGTTCCTTTTAGCAGCTTATCCTCTTCATACTCTTCCATGTACATTAGCCCTCCTTCTCTGTACCAAGCTAGGGATGTACCAGTCTTTTTATTGCGGGATAGCTCTCTTTGCGATTCGAGCTTTCCATTGCTATACCATGTTTTTACAATGCCTGAAATAGTATCATCGATCCAAGGGATGCTGAGTTTGGTCAAAGGTTCTGAAAGACCGTCTTCTTTTTCATAAGAAAGGAAATATTCGATTTCTTCTCCATGTTTTTTCCCTAGTTTGACATGGTAAATGCGCAACAATTCTCCGGAAACGGTAAATATTTGCACAAGACCTTCAGGTTTACCTTTGCGAATTTCTACTTTTTGTGCCAAAATTTCTTGGTCAAATATAGATTGAAATCCATATCCATTGCGAACTTCAGAAATTAATTCTCCTACTTTTGTGAAATATTGTCCTTCTAGAAGTTGTCCATCACGATAATGCTCTTTCCAACACACTTCCCCTGAAGTCCAAAATCCAGAACTAACGCCCTCTTTTTTTCCCATATTGTAATGGGTTGAGGACTTGATCTGTTTTGTTGGCCAATATTCAAAGGCTTCTCCATGTAATTGGTTTTTGCTGTAAGGCAATGATTTTTCGAGCGCACCGTTAGGGTAGTAATAATGCGAGAGATCCGCCAATTCACCTTTTTCATAAAAAATTTCAGCGATAAGTCTTCCTTGGTCATCGAACACTTTAGCTAGATTGTCAAAAAGCCACTCACGCTGTGCCCCAGGCGTAATGTCAGCAGCTCCTCCAATTACAGTGGCTTCGATTTTCAATTGCCCATTGGGATGCCATTCCTTATAGGCTCCAAATGCGCGCATTTCTTGGGTTTCAAGATATTGCCAAGGCGTTCCATTTGGATGATAAGTAGTGATTTTTGCAGAATTTTTACCTTGCTGTTTGTAAACGCGCAAAACCTTCTTAAAAGGTTGTGATTCTAAAAAATCAAGTTGTTCAAACACCTCTAATCGATCTGGCGTGCTGATGGTTTCTGTAAGACCATTTCGATCTTGAATTTGAATTGAGACTAAAGGACATTGTTCTTGTATAGATGAGTGATGGCATGCTGTTGCTAATAGAGATAAAAGTAACCAATAGTTTTTCACAGAAATTCTCGTTTCAATAATTCAATATTCAATTCAAAGACTTCATTTTGCAAAGGAGTTTGTATTTTCTGGAGAGTGAAGTCGGTTATAATCAATTGCGGGCGTTGAGATTTAGATAAAGATCCTGAAATAGGAATGTCTTCTATTAGAGTTAATAATTTTTTAAGATCGTTATTGTCTATTTGTATAGATCGTTTTTGCTTTTCTAAAGTTTCTTTCCAGGCATTGGAAAATTGAATTTCTTCTTCAGTAAAACAAAGCGTGTTTTCTTCGCTGTCGAGAAATTCTAGCCGTTCAAGCAATGAACGCTTTTCAGTTAGGGCAGGATGCGCCAACCACTTGGTTAATTGATTTTTTTCTTCTTCTAAAAAAACAGGGGATTCAACTTGCATATCTAAAAAGTATGGGTCCGAGGGAGAGTAGCGCTCTAAAAAACGTTCCTTTCTCATTTTTCGATCTAAAGCAGCCTGAGCCTTATTCATTGCCCAACAAAACCTATCTTGTACAATATCTAACTCTTGGCTTTCATGGGCTATAATAATCCAAGTAATCAATGGAGGCGTGGCCAATAAAAGCATAAACAGGGGCATCTGAATGTGCTTGAAAAGTGTACGGCCAAACCACTCGCAAAACGTGTATATTTTATGGTACATGAGGAATCCTTTGCACCAAAGTAAACGAAGTTCTATAGCTATCGGCTAGCGATTCCCAGGTTATTTCTGTTCCCAAATCAATTAACTCATCGCCGGCCAGTAATGTTTCATGAAATTTACGTGCATTCATGGGGCTTTTTATACGAAACTCAAGTTCAACTTTTGCTGTATAAGGATCTTTCATAGCTCCTATTTTAGGAAAAGAAACTAGCTGATAGCGCACATTGACAATCTCTAAAGGGTCTCCTGCTGCTTCAAATGATGAGAGGATGGGGTGTGAGGAAAGCCAGGAAAGAAATTCTGATACTGTTGGTACGGTGAGTAAATAAGGAGCTTCTTTGTCATTTTTTTCAATCAGATCGAGAGTATGATCAATTCCATGATCTAATCCTTTAGAAAAAGCGTTTTTAGCGACTTTTGAATCAATGAGCTCCTTTAATGAATCAGCCATAATGGATTTTGTTTTATGAAATTCTGTACGCCCTAATTCAAACAGCAACATACTTAACGCCATTGATATAACAATTAAGGAGATTGACCAAGCTCCGACGCGCCGCCAAGCTTTTCTGGGAATAAATTCTCCCTTTAAAAATTGAATCGGATCTCGACGATCGGCTGCTAATTCTAAACCTGCTCCAAGAGCTAATGCATTTTGGTATTCTTCTGGGCTTATTGGGATTTGAGGTATATGAATAGGAAGCGCAGGTAATGCGCCTGTTAAATATTCGGGAAGACGTCCAAAAGTTTGTAACCTACCAGTAAAAAATATAGGGCGAACCCCTGCTATTTGTTGAAATGAAAAAAGGACGTTTGCCAAAGCTTGTTTTTGCGTTTCCAGTTGTTGAGATAGTTGCGGATTAAAAAGAGGCTTGAGTTCAAGTAGATCGATTTGTTTTGCTACCCCTTCAATTTCCTTTTGAAAAAGCACTTTTTTTCGATCCTCCCACAACGCGCTGAGAAGAGATTCCATTCCCATCGGAATTGAAAAGCTACGCTCAATGACACCATTTTCCATCCATACACATGTCCATTCTTGGGAGCCAAGATGCACTAAAAAAGCGGATTTAAGATTAGGGCTGCGAAAATTGGCAAATGAGATCATTGCCTGAGCTTGAGCTGTGACGAAATCAGGTTCAATAGAAAACGTTTTCCATGCTTCCAGATGGGAGTTCAGCGTCGATTTAGGAATAAAATAAACAGTTGCTTTGGCGCCCTTTTTATCAGGAACAATCTGGCTTGTGTAACAAATTTCTTCAGCTAGAAGGTGGGTCAAAGATTCAATTTGAAAAGGCAGTCCTTGCTCAATCTGAGGAATAGAAGATATTTTAAAATCAAGGTGTCGGATGAGTGCAGGTACAACGGTGGCTGTATTTGCACTGGATGCAGACATGTAAAACTGCTTTACATCATCTGTGGAGTTGAATTGAATTGTTTTAATAGACCGTATTTCGACCAATTTTCCTTTTTTTTCAAGGAAAGCAAGTCGTAGAAATGGCCGATCGATACAAAGTCCTAAGATTTGCATGGCCGAAGTATAACTTCTTCTAGAATTTCAATCGAGGATTACGTTATACTGATGGCTGCTATGATAAGATATCACTTGGTGGGCATTATTCATCTTCTGTTTAATACCTACACTTTTTTGTTGTTTGCTAGAATTATTATTTCTTGGATTCCTGCGTGGAGTCATCAAAAATGGGTTCGCTTTATTTCGTTTTATACAGATCCTTTTCTTAATCTATTTCGCCGGATTCTTCCTCCTATTGGAGGAACAATAGATTTGAGTCCTATTTTGGCATTTTTTGTACTTCGTATGCTGGAAACGGTGCTTTTACAGTTGATATTATGAAAAAGAGCTCTTTTTCTTTTGGTTCTTTGGTTTTGCCCAGCCCAATTCTTTACGCGCCCTTAGCTGGTTGTTCTGATTTGCCATATCGTCAAATGGCGTGTCGATGGAAGCCGGGGCTTGTTTATTGCGAGATGGTAAAAATGGATGCATTGATTCGTCATGACCCCCACACATATCGCATGCTTGATTATACGCCAGATATGCATCCGATTGGCGCTCAATTATGTGGCAGCAATTCAAAATATGCGGGGATTTCAGCAAAAATCATTGAAGAGTTGGGGTTTGATGTTTTAGATCTCAATTGCGGCTGTCCTGTCGATAAAGTAACCAAAGACGGTAGCGGTTCTGGACTTTTAAAAAATCCGGAACGTATCGGTGAAATTCTTTCTGAAATGATTTCCGCAGTAAAGATTCCAGTTACTGTGAAAATTCGCGTGGGATGGGATGAGAATGTTATTAATGCTACACAAATCACTCAAATTGCTGAAAAAGCCGGTGCTAAAGCTATAACAGTTCATGGTAGAACGAGAGCGCAAGGGTATAAAGGACCTGCGAACTGGAATTACATCTCAGACTGTAAACGTGCTGCAAATGAGATTCTTGTGATTGGCAATGGCGATGTATTCGATGCAGATAGTGGAGTTCGAATGTTTCAGCAGACCAATTGCGATGGTATTTTAGTGGCTCGGGGGGCTATGGGCCAACCTTGGATCGCAGAAGATATTTTACGAAATTTGGAAGGATTGTCACCGATTGAACGGACTGTGGCTCATCAAAAAGAATCATTGCTAGAACATTTTTCTTTGATCATGCGTTATCAGCCGGAAAAAAGGGCTTTGTTAGATATGAGACGAGTTGGCTGCTGGTATTTGCGCAATTTAGATGGGATTAAAACATTGCGTATCCAAATTAATCGTTCCTCATCAGCGCTCGAATCATTTCAGGCAATTGAACAATTTCCGTGGGATTCGGTGCAGTGGTCTAAGGAGCGTTCCATAATTGGCGCTGAGCAGTAAGGCTGATTATTTTTTTAAACCAGAGACTGCACGTACGCGAAAAATTTCATCATCTCCTTCTAACCAGACTATAAGTGGATTTTGTGAAGCATCAAATGCAATTTGAAATTCACCAGCAGTTTTGCGGGAGCGACAAATATCTTGTGTTTTCAGCCAATTTTTACGGGCCGGTTTCATGGATTCCTGTATAAACATTGTGCCGTTTTTGTACTTGGCCCAAACGCATAAAAGATTCCCATCCTTATCGAATTTAATATGAGGATCAAAATAAGGAGTTTGAGTTTTGGAAATATCTTCATCAAAAGTAGAAAGTGTAGAAGTATAGAACATATTTTCATTTTGTTTTTTAAAAGCAGTGCGTATCATTAATTGTTTAAAAAATCCAATCCAAGAAATCGCAATATTTCCTAATTCATCGATAGCGATGTCAGGAAGCGTTCCGGCTTCATTGATAAATAAAGATCGAGGCTCTGTCCACTCTGTGCCATTTTCCGTTTCCACGACATAAATTTTAGCGTCGTATGTTGCCCAGGCACACGCCGCCTTACCTACACTGTTCATGCAGACGCTGAAGCAATTCACATCAAGATGGTTTTTATTAAACCAAGAATTGCGCTGTTCTACTGATAAATTAATAGGAGTTGACCAACCTTTATTTGGGGAATAAAATGCCGCTTGTAATAGATTTGTATTTCCTTCAGCATTAATCCAGCATGCGATGGCTTCGCCATCATCATTGATTACTAATGCTGGATCGAAGAAGAGTGTATCTTTAAGTAAAATAGAGGGTTCAGACCAGTTTTGAGGTGAATTTTTTACAGAGAAATACAAATTGGCATGACCATGGCAGTCGACCCTCTTCCATAAAGAAATCGCATTGCCATTTTTATTGATGGCCAGTAGCGGTTCTAAATCGTGGTTGCTTAGATTATTTTTAGATGGCGCGGGAGATTCACTATGATTCCAAGACTGCCCCATATTTTTTTCTGCGCTTGCGAGCATGGTTCTGCCAGATTGATCAATATCGCACCATAATGCTGTAGCATTGCCTTGTAGATCGTGTGAAATTTGGGCGGCATATGCATGATGAACATCAACCCCGTCACTTTGAGATAAATTCAAAGCAGCATTCCAGGTAGAGCTAAGAGTTTTTTCGGCTATTTGAGGGCCGAATCCCTGATTTGTCTCGATGATCCAAATGCATAAAGCATTATCGGAAGCGTCACACGATATGCGGGGATGCATGGCTCCTTTGGCTGATAAAATTTGGGGCTCAAGCCAAGTATATAAGGTTCGAGATTCCCATATTGGTTCTAGACGTGTGGAACCACTATTGTTTTTAGCAGAGGTTGTATTATCTATGTCTTCAAATAAGGGGATTTTCGTGTTTACTAAATGCAGAGCATCAGTTTGCCGCATTTCGATTCTTGAATTACTTCCGGCAAATACGGAATAACAAATGAAGAACGAAAATAACACTTTCATAACCACTCCAGGGAAAAAGAAATATTCAATGATAAGAAAAACGGGCTTGTCTCGTCGATTTTTGGAGATTTTGCGTAGGTCAAATCCATACTATGGTTCGCTTCAACGCCGATTTGACGATAAAATGTTAGGCGTTTCTTCACCATATTCCGATTTTTGAATCATTTTGATATATAGAGTAGTTTTTTTACTCTTTGTCTTCTAGACGTTTTTCAAAAATATTCAACAATCGTTGAATTTCCGCATCTGAATCTCGAATTTGCTTTTCTGCCTGCTGGCGTTTTTTCTTCTTCAGCAATTTACGAATAAAGCTATCGTTAGACTCGGTATATGCTCCTGTTGCATGAACGTGTCGCCTTAAACCCGTGTCGTTGGTAACAACAGTGATTAGTTTAGAATTTGTAAGATTAGAGATTTTTTCGATGATATATGTGTCAGCGCTGCATCCTCGCGGGCTATAAGCAACTTCTAAAGGACTAGGGTACGATAGGCCGCTATGTTCATCAGAACGATGTGATCCATCAAAAACAATTGTTCCTTGTAGATTTAATCTCGCAAAAGTTGCTTGAACCCATTGAATAAATTGTTCTCTTTGCAATTGTAGAGAACCTTTAATATCAGTGCAGCTGAATAAAAAATTGTATCCGTCAATATAGTAATACACTATGGGCTGAGCTCTGAGAGCGATTCGAGAATGACAGCGAGTTTATCAATTGCTTTGCGGCGATGCGAAATGCGGTTTTTTAAAGCTTCTTCTAACTCGGCAAAACTTTTGCTATACCCATGCTTTACAAAAAGAGAGTCGTATCCAAACCCACCCCCTCCTCGTTCCTCTCGAAGAATAGAGCCTTCACAAGATCCTCTCGCGATTCTTTTCACCCCTTGAGGAGAAGCTAATACAATGCAACATTCAAAGTACGCACATCGGTCATCATCAAGCAGATGATGCATGTGTTCTAGTAATTTTTTTCGATTGTCTAGGTCGCTAGCATCATTGCCTGCAAATCGTGCTGAGCGAACCCCAGGAATGCCTCCAAGTGCAGGGACCACTAAACCGGTATCATCTGCAATAACCCAGCGGCCAAGAGCAGTTGCCGCATGCATTGCTTTGAGAACAGCATTTTCTTCAATTGTTTTTCCTATTTCTTCCGGAGGAAGGTAATCTGGAAAATCTGTTAAAGAGCGGATGTCAAGCGTTTGATTTTCCTTTAACATGGCTCGAAATTCGCGGATTTTATGCACATTGGTGCTAGCTAGGATCACTTCTAAACGCGTAATAGACATCGAACTGCCTCTCATGGGTTTAAACATAGAAGAATTATCTTTTCTGATCAAAGTAATTATCGATGTCGATAATTGTAAATTTTTCGCCTTGAAACTCGAATTTTTCGTTTATAGCGCGTCCTTTCATAGCTTGAGCGAGTTTGGATTGAATTGAGACAACTCGCTCTTCAGGGTTTGCATCCCAGGGTCCTAATAAAGTGAACTGAATATGTTCGCCTTTGGAATCTTGACAATGTACTATTGTTCCAATTCCTACTTCTTCGATATTCACATCTTCTGCAGAAAGGATTCTAGCTTTTGCAAGCTGATCTGAGAGGGACTTAAGTTCAGATTGAAGGCGATCCCTTTTTTCTAAAGCCGCTTTAAATTCGGCGTTTTCTCTTAAGTCTCCGTGAGCTCTCGCTGTTTCGATTTCTTTTGCATTTTGAACTGTTTCAACTGTAGCGATGTGTTGGATTTTTTGTTGGGTGGTTCGGTAGCTTTCTTGGGTTGCCCAAAGAATATTTTCTTCCGCACTTGGCTGGTCTTTATCTTTTCTCAATCGCGCCAAGGAAGGGTGTACTACTTCAGCTAAAGAATGTAAAATTTTGATGTCATGATCAGCCATCGAATTACATTTGGTTGCTAACAATAGATACTCTTTAATTTCATCCTGGCTTGCATGCTGAAAAATGTCTCTGACAATTTTATAGCGGTTCGCTACGATCAGTCCAAAAATTTTTTTCGCGAGATCTCTATGCTGAGGTTTTTTTTCCAAATGATCTAATAAGATAAGCAAACCTTCAAAGAAGTCGTTATGCCCCTCATGGTCTGCAAAGGGGAGTTTGCATTTTGGAAGTATAATTTTTTGAAAATACCACACAAAAACTTCAGGATAGGATAGAGGATGAATTAAGAGCGTATTGAGTTTTTGCTTGAGATCAGTTTTAGTTTCGGATGTGTCTAATTCAGCGAGCAGAAAATCTCGAAGAAGATTTGAATCGACGCTAAACAACAGATCTATGTAGATTTCTTTCCAATCTTTGCGAAGTTTACGAATGTGTTGCAAAGCTCGTTTTTGAAATCCGACAATGTCCATAGATCGAATGATGTCTGGAACGGATTGTAATTTTTGAATAGCATTAGAAAGTTCCGCCCCAACTTGTATATGAAGATCTTCTAAAATAAAAAACATTTGAAGTTGTTGCGCATCGCTAAGAGTTTCTTGAGTAGTAATTTCTTTCATTCTAGCTGCAAGCGAAGTGCGAAATTCAAGATTTTTCAATGTTTCTGGAAAATCACGTAAAAATGTGTACACCATTTGAATAGTGGCCTGCACAGACGGTTTAGCTTCCAAAGCTTTGTGTAAAGCCACTTCGTGAGGAACTTCTTCTGTTCTTAGCTTAAAGGGATCTTTTAATTCTTTGGGAGATTGGATCATCGTATCTTTTTTGATTTTGGCGCGAGCTGCTTGCCACCAACGGTTCCATTCATCGGTAGGAATAACAAGATCGCATAATTCTTCTTTAATCTCAGCGGCAGTTTTGGGGCCTAGATCACGCAAAAGCAGACGGATTAGTTCTCCTGGATTTGCGCGACCTTCTTTTTCTAAAGAATCGGGGTTTCCAAAACGACGGGAATAAAAATGGTCTTTAGGCAACGGAAGGAGGGTTTTAAAAGATTTTTCGAACGAAAAGTGCTGAATTCCAAGGACATATTCAAATTCAATCGATACTTCTTCTCGAACTAAAGATACATCTATAAGTTCCCCTGTACCCCAGCCTGCGGTATGAAATACAAAATTACCCTTTTTAAAATGTGTTAAGAGTTCAAAATTTCGGATGGCAGACTGAAATTTTTCTCTTCCTCTCAGTCCTATGAGTTTGAGTTTTTCTCCTAAAAGAGGATCTTCGGAGTATTGATTTTTTAAATATTCGTTACCAAGATCTGCCAAGCTTTCGCTATTGGTGGTTTGAAGGTCGAAAATAAGTCTGAGCACCCCTTGTATATGGCTGGGATCTTTTAATTCTCGCCATAGAGGGAGGATGCGTTCAACGTGCACTCCAAAGGACTTTGCAAGTTCGGATCCTCTAACGCTTTCTAATATAGCGATAATTTCTTCGCCATCGGGTTGATCCCCATAGCAATATTCTTCCCAAATTTTTAAAAACCCTGGGTAATCATTATTTTGAATGCGTTCTCGAAAATCTTTTAAATAAGTCATGGGTGCAACTCTGTCGTAAATTGTCTGCTCGAAAGTATAGGGCGAGGCGCAATAATCTTCAACACTGGCAAAGCTTATTTCTGAATGTAAAGCGGTTTTACATGAAAATTTGTTCGACGGCATAGGTAAAGATCATGTCAGCGCCGGCCCGTTTGATGCTTAACAAGGCTTCATAAAATACGGAAGGTGCATCTAAATAGCCCGCCTGTGCTGCGGCCATCACCATGGCGTATTCGCCGCTGACATGATATGCCGCAATAGGTCGGTTTGTTTGCGCTCGTAATTTGGAGATAATATCTAGGTAATATAAAGCCGGTTTGACCATGAGAATATCAGCGCCTTCGCTTTCGTCTAATTTTGCTTCTAAAAGAGCTTCTCGTACATTTGCGGGATTGAGTTGATAGGTTTTTTTATTGCCAAATTGGAGGTGAACTTTTAGAGCGTCTCGAAATGGAGAATAAAGAGAAGAAGCGTATTTTGCGCTATATGCAAGAATGCCTACTTGGTGAAATCCTGCGGCATCGAGTCCCGCGCGGATGCTACCAATTCGGCCATCCATCATATCGCTTGGCGCCACAAAATCGATACCAGCTTCTGCTTGACTGAGGGCCATACGCACGAGGCATTCGATTGTTTCATCGTTGAGTATGATGCCTTCATTATCGACCAAACCATCATGCCCGTGAATAGTGTAAGGATCTAGCGCGACATCAGCAATAAGGCATATATCGGGAAAGCGGCGTTTAATTTCGCGGATTGTTCGCGCGGTTAAGCCGTTTGAGTTCCAGCTTTCTTCAGCACCTTTGCTTTTGAACGTAGGATTTACTGATGGAAACAGGGCTATGGATTGAATTCCACGCTCCTGCAGATGCTCGATTTTTTGTAAGATATGATCGATTGAGAGTCTCTCTATGCCAGGCATAGATGGTATTGCTTCTGCTTGCTTAGCCCCGTCCAGGACAAACAGAGGGACGATTAAATCTGCTGGATTGAGCTCGGTTTCTTGAATCAAATTGCGGATCGCTTCGGTCCGTCTGTTTCTGCGCAAGCGAATGGGAAGATCTATCATAGGTTTGCAGAATACAAAATTTAGTCTTGATCTGTCCAATTCAATCTGACATGCTGAGAGCGACAAACATCGAGAGGCGAATAATGCTGCAAGTATATGAAGAATTCTCGGAGGATCAGGTTAAGCTCCTAGAACATTTTGTGACTAATACTACCAGTTCGGTTTTTGCATTACAAAATCTTCCCGAAGTGATTAAAGGAGCTCTTTTTTCTCGTTACTCAAGATCGACTCTGGGGCTACGATCCTTATTATTGAAGGAGTTTATTTTAAATCCAGATACTTCATTTTCTGCTATTGCAGGGGGTGTTGATGTAGTCGAATCTCAAGATCAATTAGTGGCGATTCAAAAGGCTCAAAATTTTTATGATCGAATTCTTGATGGCTATGGAGATGATTCAATTGGCGAGCTCGGCGGAGCTCATTTGGCAATTGAAAACATTTCTATGCTTGCAGCAAAAGTAATAGAAGATAGCCGCATTGGAGGCTCTCCGCTTGAAAAATCCACGCGTTATGTTTACTTCGATCAGAAGGTCAATGGGGAGTATTTATTCTATAAAGAACCAGTTTTGATGACCTCAGCTTACCGCGATTTATTCCTTGATACTTGCAATCGTTTATTCGACACTTATGCTAAATTGATCCCTCCCCTTACAGCAATTATTGAGCAAGGCTTTCCAAAAGAACCGGGAATTTCTAAGATCGCATATGGGGCCGCGCTGAGAGCTAAAGTGCTCGATTGCCTTAGAGGGTTACTGCCAGCAAGTGCTTTGACGAATATGGGCATGTACGGAAACGGTCGGTTTTTTGAAATTTTGATTCAAAAAATGCACGAGCATAATTTGGCCGAGGTTCAGGAAATTGGCAAAAAATCACAACAAGAACTCGGCAAAATCATCCCGTCCTTTATTCGACGAGCAGATCCAACGCATAAGCACTATCAAATGCACGCGCAGTTTGTCGGAGCTATGCAAGATGAGCTGCGTGAATTTGCAGCTCGCCATGCATCATTTGTTGAACCGTCACTTCGTCCAGGCGTTCGTTTAATTGATTTCGATATCGACTCTGTAGCTAGAGTAGCTGGAGCCTTATTATTTGGCTCCACGTCTTTGGGATTAGCTGAATTACAACAATACTGTAAAACATTGCCGGACGAAGAATTAGCCCGTATTTTAGATGCAGCGGCTTCATCGCGTGAAAATAGGCGTCACAAGTCGCCTCGCGCGCTAGAGCACGCAGGTATGACTTTTGAGATCGTAGCTGATTTTGGGGTATATCGCGACTTGCATCGACATAGAATATTAACACAGGAAAGACAATTGCTAGGATGTGATTTAGGATATTATATTCCGGCGGAGATTATCGGAACTGAAATGGAAAGGGAATATTGCGATGCAATGGAAATGGCTAAAAAAGCATTTCATACCATGGCATCAGAGTTTCCAGAAGAGGCTCAATACGTAGTGCCAATGGCATTCAATATTCGTTGGTATTTTCACATTAATTTAAGATCCTTGCAGTGGCTGTGTGAATTGAGATCTCAAGCCTCTGGTCATCCAACTTATCGGTTTATTGCGCAAGAAATGGCTCGACAGGTCAGTGTTGCCTTGCCTGCATTTGAACGATTTTTTAAGTTTGTCGATTACAATGGGTATGAATTGGGCAGACTGGGCGCTGAAATTCGTCAAGAACAAAGGTTGCAAAGCAAATCATGATAGATCTTCAACGTCAGGTGCCAGGCAGTGTTATCGGTGGGATTTTATTGATTGCAGGCAGTTGTATTGGAGCTGGGATGTTAGCGCTGCCCATTTTAACGGGATTAGCAGGTTTTTTTCCGTCTCTTATAGCGATATTGGCTGCGTGTGTGTTTATGACCTTTACAGGTCTTTTATTGGTTGAGGTAAATGGTTGGTTTTATGGGTCAATTAATTTGCTTTCAATGACAGAACTGTCGTTTGGAAAACCGGGAAAAGCTCTAGCTTGGGTTTCTTATTTGTTTTTATTTTATGCTCTTTTAGTTGCTTATTCTGCGGCAAGCGGTGAAGTATTTGCCGCAATTTTGCAAGAATTATTGGGCTGGAATGTGCCAGGGTGGACAGCTTCTATTGTATTTACGTTATTGTTTGGGTGGATTATCTACTTAGGAACGCATACGGTAGATGTTGTAAATCGGATTTTAATGATCGGGCTAATAGTGGCTTACCTAGGTATGATCGGTTTGGGGTTATCTAAAATTGATCCTGCTCTTTTATTGCATTATGCACCCCACCGCACTTTGGCCTCTCTCCCCGTCTTAGTTGTGTCGTTTGGCTTTCAGAATATGATTCCGAGTTTAACAACTTATATGAAGGGCGATTTGAAACGAGTGCGTTGGACCATTTTAGGTGGCAGCGCTCTTGCTTTATCGATTTATTTATTGTGGACCGCGTTGGTTTTAGGTGTAGTGCCTGTAGATGGCATAAATGGAATTTTAGCTACGTATGAAAGAGGGGAAGAGGCTACTGCAGCGCTACGATGGTCGTTGGGATCTTCGCAAGTTGCATTTTTCGCGCAAAGTTTTGCTTTTTTTGCTATAGTTACATCATTTTTAGCACAAGGTCTTAGTCTTACGCACTTTTTAGCAGATGGATTTAAAAAAGAGCCGGTTCCTCAAAACATTAGATGGTTATGTCTTTTGGCTTTAATACCACCTCTGATATTCGCTTTGTTGTCGCCGCAGATGTTTTTTCGCGCTTTGAGTTTTGCTGGCGGCGTGTGTGCTATGATTTTATTTGGTTTGCTCCCTATAGGAATGGCTTGGACGGGACGATACAAAAAAAAACAGACCTCCTCCTATCATGTACGTGGAGGGAAACCTGCGCTTATTTTGGGATTGCTCTTTACGCTAACAATTATTAGCTGCGAATTGATTCGGATATTTTCTTGATGTTTCGTCTTAAATCGAGTTTTCATCCCACCGGCGATCAACCTCAAGCAATTGAACGGTTGGTGTCAGGTGTTCGGCAAGGTAAAAAGGCTCAAGTATTATTAGGTATTACTGGATCGGGCAAGACATTTTCTATGGCTAATGTCATTCAAAATACTCAGCGGCCTGCATTAATTCTTGCGCACAATAAAACTTTAGCAGCTCAGTTATATCAAGAATTTAAATCGTTTTTTCCTGATAATGCTGTTGAGTATTTTGTTTCTTATTATGATTATTATCAGCCTGAAGCATATATTGCTCGAACGGATACTTATATTGAAAAAGATTTAGCGATCAATGAGCGCATCGAAAAAATGCGATTGAGTGCAACACGATCGTTGATAGAACGGCCAGATGTAATTATTGTATCATCTGTATCTTGTATTTACGGGTTAGGAACGCCGGAATATTATAGTCAAATGGTACTGCATTTGACTATGCATCAACAGGTGCGTCGAGATGATGTATTATTGCATTTGGTTGAAATGCATTATAGCCGATCGGATTACGAGTTGGCACGCGCTACATTTCGAGCGCGTGGAGATGTTTTAGAAATTGTTCCTGCGTATGAAGACGATCTTGCTTATCGGATTGAATTTTTTGGAGATGAAATTGAGCGGATTTCATCTATAGATCCGTTAACGGGGAAAGTTAGAAGTCGATTGGATAAAATCGCTGTTTTCCCAGGGTCTCATCATGTGACGCCTGAGCATGTGCGTCATCAGGCTATTGCTACGATCCAACAAGAATTAACTGAACGAATCGATTATTTTCAGCGAGAAGGGAAATTGATAGAAGCTCAAAGAATTAAGGAAAGAACCCGTTATGACTTAGAGATGATTCGAGAAATTGGATTTTGTAAGGGCATAGAAAATTATTCACGGCATTTTTCAGGCAGAAAAGCGGGGGATCCTCCTCCATGTTTGCTCGATTATTTCCCAAAAGAGTTTTTATTGTTTATTGACGAGTCACATCAGACACTGCCTCAGCTTCATGCCATGTATAATGGAGATCGATCCCGTAAAAACGCTCTTGTTGAATTTGGATTTCGTCTGCCATCGGCCTTTGATAACCGTCCTTTAAAATTTGAGGAATCTCATGCAAAATTTAAACAGGTAATTTTTGTATCTGCAACACCTGGACAGTGGGAGGTGGAGCAAGCGGAAGGCGATGTGATTGAGCAAATTCTTCGACCTACTGGATTATTAGATCCGGAAATTATTGTACGTCCGGCTGAAGGACAGATGGATGATTGTCTAGAAGAAATTCGCAAAGAATCAGAATTAGGTGGGCGTATTCTTGTTACGACACTCACAAAAAAATTATCTGAAGATTTATCGAAATATCTCAACGAAATCGGAGTCAAGGCGAAATATATTCATTCGGACATCGACACGTTAGAACGTATGCAAATCATTAAGTCTTTGCGACTTGGTCACTTTGACGTGTTGGTTGGAATCAACTTGCTGCGAGAGGGTTTGGATATTCCTGAGGTGTCTTTGGTTGTCATTTTAGATGCGGATAAAGAAGGATTTTTACGATCAGAAACAGCATTGATTCAAACGTGCGGAAGAGCTGCGCGCAATGTGCGAGGTAGAGTGGTTATGTATGCTGATAGACAAACAGGCGCGATTGCCAATACAATCGCGATTACTAGGGCCCGCAGAGCTCATCAAATCGCCTATAATAAGCAAAATAAAATTATTCCGAGATCTACTACTCGAACAGAGGTCTCTTCTATAGAAGAAACTTTCGGTATGGCTGTTGAAATGCCTGCTGCATTACCAAAACTCACAACATCATCAGTAGATGTGGTGGATCTGGAATTGAAAATTAAAGAGTGTCAAGCTGAAATGCGTCTCGCGGCAAAAGAATTGCGTTTTGAAGATGCTGCACGAGCGCGTGATTTAATGCGTTATTATCAAAATTTAGAATTATTGAAGGCAGATCCTACTGTTTAGTAGATTTTTTTGTCGGTTTTTTCTTTTTAGCCAAAGTCTTTTTTTTAGCGGGTTTTTTTGTTGTTGATTCTTTCACCATTTCTTCTGCTTGAGCTTTTTTCTTGCCGAATGTTTTCTTCGCTTTTTTTATGTAAGCTGTTTTGGGATGATGAGGATATTTTTCTTTGAGCTGATCTAAGTCATTTACGATCACATCGCATTCGGGAAAATTAGAACATGAGAAAAATGTTTTCCCAAAACGCGATTTGCGCGCAGTCATGTGCCCATCACAGCCAATTGCCGGACAGGCTGGCATATCTTTTTCTTTATAAGACACCTCCCCTTTTTTGGGAATATTGACGATGCCTTTGCATTTGGGATACTTAGTACAACCTAGAAATGGTCCGAACCGACCAAAGCGTAGGGTCATTGGAGATGAGCATTGGGGGCACGGCTGTTCGTAGTTGAAATTGGGATCATAGTCTTCTTTATTAAAGTCGAGAGCTTCAACGGGAGCTGTATAATCGCAATCTGGGTAGTTAGAGCAGCCGTAAAAATATTTATCGCGCGCCCAAATTTTTTGCAGTTTATGTTTACATTTTGGACAATCGACATCAGTTAAAATTTTCGGTACAATTGCATCTTTTTCTGCTTTTTCTACCAAGGGAATGAAATCTGTCCAAAATTCTTTAAGAAGGGCTTTCCAATTTTTATTGTGCTCTGCTACTTGTTCGAGTTCATCTTCCATTTGGGCTGTGAAATGCACATCCATGATAGGAGCAAAATTTTCTTCCAACATTTGACAGATAATTTTGCCAAGTTCCGTAGGGCGCAAAGTTCCATGTTCTTTTTCTGTGTAATCCCGTGATTGGATTTTGTTCATGATCGCTGCGTAAGTCGATGGGCGTCCGATGCTGAGTCTTTCAAGTTCTTTTACAAGCGAAGCTTCAGTAAAACGAGGAGGTGCTTTTGTAAAGGATTGCGTAGAGTCAATACGAACAAGCGAAAGAGACATATCAGGTTCTAAAGGGGGTAAAATCTTTTCAGCATCTTCCGCTTCCTCGTCTCCTTTTGAAGGTGTGTCTCGTTTTTCTTCATAAGCGGCGAGATAACCGTTGAATTTTAGTACAGAACCAGTTGCTCTTAGAATCATATTTTGATCTGTGGCAATATCAGCTGAAATAGTGTCATAAATAGCTGGATTCATTTGCGAAGCGATAAAACGACGCCAAATTAATAAATATAATTTATGCTGCTCTATAGATAGATAGCGTTTGATTTTTTCAGGATCGCGACTGAGATTAGTTGGGCGGATGGCTTCGTGAGCTTCTTGCGCGCTTTTTTTAGAGGTATATATGCGTGGAGTCTCGGGTAAATAAGGCGAGCCGAAATGGGATTGAATATATTCGCGAGCAGATGCGATGGCTTCTGGGGCAATATTGACTGAGTCGGTACGCATATAGGTAATGAGACCTTCTGTGCCAAGATCGCCCATATCTATCCCTTCATAGAGATCTTGCGCAATGCTCATCGTGCGAGAAACGGAAAAACCGTAGTGCCGACTCGCCTCTTGTTGCAAGGTAGATGTAATAAAAGGAGGAACCGGATTGCGTTTTTTTTCACGTTTTTCAACGGACTCTACTGAGTATTTTGCTTGCTTGAGTTTGTCTGTAATGCTGGTCGCAACAGCTTGGTTTGGGATAAGATAGCATAACTTCCCGTCAATTTGTTCTTTTTCAACTTTCAGTCCTTCTACTGAATACAGATAGGCAGAAAACGGACGCCCATGTGCAGCGGTCTGCAGGGCAGCATTGATGGACCAGTATTCGACGGGTATGAATAGATCAATTTCTTTTTCTCGATCGACGACTAATTTGAGAGCTACTGACTGTACACGTCCTGCAGAAGTACCGTGAGATCCTCGTTTAACTCGGCGCGTTAAGATTGGAGAAATTTTGTACCCTACAATGCGGTCAAGAAGACGTCGAGCCTGCTGGGCATTCACAAGATCCATATCGATATCGCGAGGATTATTTAGAGCTTCCTGCACGGCGGTTTTAGTAATGGATTGGAATGCAACTCGTTTAATTTTGGTGTTTTTGGGAAGAATAGAAGCTATGTGCCAAGCGATAGCCTCCCCTTCGCGATCGGGGTCGGGAGAGAGATAAACAATTTCTGCCTTTTGAGCTGCCTTTTGCAAGCGGTCAATGACTTCTTTTTTATCAGGCATCGTTACGTAGGTCGGCTCAAAATCATTGTCAGTATCGATTCCGAAACCTTTTTGCGGTAAATCGCGGATATGTCCAAGCGATGATTCGAACGCAAAATTTGAACCGAGAAACTTTTTTAGCGTCTTGATTTTTGTCGGAGACTCGACAATTACAAGGGCTTTGCTCATGTAAAAATCCTTATAAAAAGCCCGAATGTTATCCGATCCGCGAACAGAAAGCAAGTATATTGCTTAAAAGATACTGCGTGCATCAAGCATTTAAGCCCTCTAAACTGTGGTTTGCAAATAGAGCATGTCAAAACAACGCCTAAAATTGAAATTTTATACACGCGACCCTCTTCAATAAAATTTATTTTTATCAGTGATGAGTCGGTTAAACAAGTAAAATCTTGCGCGATTGTGGGTGACTCTGAGAAAATATGAGACCATGATTAAGGATTTTGAATTGCTGGCATTCAATAAGCAAGGGTTTATTCCCGGGCCTCAAGAATCGACTGTTGAATTTTTAGAAAGAATTGCTGAAATGCAATCTTGTCGTGATTCGGGTGAAACAGTTCCTCCGTCGCATTTACATTGGGTCCGGGAAAGGGTTGAAGGACTCTATGGTTTTGAACCAAGTTCTATAGCTGTCACCTATTCCAATCACCAGCTTGCTCCTTGGCAAGGCGCTGCTTGTTGGATCGACGAATCTGGAATCTCGCGGCTACAGTTGCGCGAAGGCTTTCGTAAAGGAAGGTATTTAGGTTTGTACGGACGCGATGAAGTCATTGCTCATGAAGCGATTCATGCAGCGCGAGCGGCATTTAATGAACCGCGATTTGAAGAAGTGTTTGCCTATAGTAGCTCGTTGAAAAAATGGCGAAGTATTGTAGGGCCGTTGTTGCAACGGCCTTTTGAGGCATGGGTTGTTATTGGGTGTGTTCTTGGATCGCTTGCGTGGGAGCCTCTTGGAGCAATCGCTTGGATTTTAATGGGGCTGGGTTTTATGCGTTTAGTTCGAACTCGATTGTGTTTGCGCCGGGCTGCTAAGTGCTTAATGCAGCGTTTAGGGGATGCTAAGAAAGTTCGCTCTGTTTTGTTTAGAATGACCGATGCTGAAATTGAAAAATTAAGTCAAGGCTACGAGATCGAGGGCGATGATACCCTTCGATGGAGGCTTCTTCGACTAGCTTATTTTGGAGATAGAAAATGGCACAGAAAATTGTAGTTGAACATGGAGAATGGGTTGCGGAAGATCTTCGTTTTAAATATGCGCGTGAATTAGAGCTAGGAAACATCTTGTTTTTTCCGCAAATACCGTTTGATTTTCCTCAAGAAGAAATCGATTTTTTGCTTGCACAAGACCAAGGGGCCTCAAAAAGGCGTAAAAATATTGCATACAAACCGCAACTTGACAAGATCACCAATCACATATCGCCAAACAAGCTAGTGGCAGAAAAAATGCATCAAGTCTTGAAAAATTATTCTCACCGTGTAACTAACTTTTTAAGTCAGCTTTTATCGCCTTATGCCAGACATTGGCAATTGGATTATGCGAGCTTTCGACCTTTTCAAGAAGCTGGTCGACGATTAAGAACTCGAGCGAGAAATGATTTGTTGCACGTGGATGCATTTCCCACTAGACCTATGCATGGTGCGCGTATTCTTCGGTTTTTTACAAATATTAATCCAAAAGAGCCTCGCAAATGGATCACAGCAGAGCATTTTCGAGAGTTAGCAGGAATGTTTGGCGATCATGGCGTAAATTTTCCCGAAACTGTCGGCCATGCATTCGCAGATCGAATGAAAAGTAAAATGATCGAATTGATGCGAAAAGCTAAAATTAAGATCACTCAACGATCTCCTTATGATAATTTTATGTTAAATTTGCACCATTTTATGAAGGAAAATAACGAATATCAGGCCAACAGCATAAAAGATGCTTGGGATTTTCCTCCAAATTCATGTTGGATGGTTTATACCGATCTCGTTTCTCATGCCGCTTTATCGGGCCAGTATGCATTAGAACAAACGTTGATTATCCCTCAGCATACATTGTTATTGCCAGATCAATCTCCAGTTAGCATTCTTGAGCGAATGACTGGACGTAATTTAGTTTTAGAGATGGTCAAACAATAAATTAAAGCATTTGCCTTCGCAAGGCAAAGCCCATTTGTTTAAGTGGGGCCTTTTGGAGGAAGATGTTTTCGGGTGGATGAAGGATGGATTTGAAGCTGTTTTCGATATTTGGCGATAGTGCGCCGTGCAATTGGGAATCCAGATTGTTTCATGAGCGCCGTAAGTTGCTCATCGGAAAGTGGACGGAGTCTGTCTTCTGAGAAGATTAATTTTTGTAATAGTTCTTTTGCTCGAGTATTAGCGGTGGTAGGCGCTAGATGGGCGAGTAAATATGTGCCGTGAGGGGTGTCTAGTGTTTTGTCGGCTAGGGCTCTGTAGATGGTGGATTCGTGGACAGAAAATTTTAGGGCTAATTCAGAAATTGATATAGGGATTAGAGGCCCTTCTTGGTTAAGATAGGCGTGTTGTTTTTGTACAAGATAAGAACTTAATTTTAGCAGGAAGATTTTCCTTTTTTGAATGGAACGAATAAGCCATTTAGCGGATAGAATAAAATCTTTAAGCTCTTTGTAATTAAGATAGCTTTCTTCTAGATCTATCGTTGGCAGGTAATCGTCTATCCATTCAACGGTCCAGCTATTACCTAAGTGCAGTAAACGCAAATCAGGTCTAGTAAATTGAGTGGTTCCGCTGTCAAATTCGCTGGCCGGTCTTGTCGACAATCTTGATAAAACTTGAATTGCTGCAGTTAATTCTGCTGTATTGATGCGATGACGCTTTTGAATTTGATGATAACGTCCATGCAATAGATCGTTAAAAGACTTAGAAACGATTTGAAAGATGAGAGTATGGGCTAATTTTCGATGGCGTAACTGAATCAGAAAGGATTCTTGCAGGTTGGCTGCAAAAATTCCGGGCGGATCAAAGGTTTGCATGATTTGAATGTAGGGAATCATGGCTTCCGAGGGGGTAAAATCTGAGGATAAAAAGCCTTTTTCATCTAAGTGTTGAAGGATATTGCTGGCTGTACAACGTTGATGTGGCAAAGGGAAGGCGTCACGAATTTGCGCGAGTAGATGTTCGTATAAGGATGGTTTCGTAGCGGGGTCTTGCAGAGGGAGAGATGGGAATGTAAGGCGAATTTTGAGGACGGGGTTTTTTTCGGCCGCCTCTTCTATCCACGCCGCCAAAGCTAATTGAGTCATTTCTAGAATCTCAAGGGAATGCGTTTGAGATTGCGAAAGGGTCTGGCGCTGCGCTGAAATTTGATGAAGGTCCATATTTGCCTCCTTAACACATGCAGCTATTGAAGCAAAGCTGGGTATCCAGTACCATGTATTGCTTATGGGTTTGAAAGCAGCAGTTTTTTGTCATAAAGGTCTAGGCGATGGGATCAATACTCTGGTACTGTCGAATAATTTGCATCTAAATGGGTTTCAGGTAGATACTTACCATCCGGCATTAGGTTCCATGCAAAATTGGTGTCCTCACTTACCAATTTGTTCTTATCCCTCTATAGAGGCTTTATCGACTATATTGCATAAATACGATTTGTATTTTCTTGTTTGGGATGATGATAATCAATTTGTCCTTCGATTGATTGAAGAGGGAAAGCGTAGATTTCCAGAAAAAATAAAAGTTATCTATCTGTATCCATCGCGTCATATTATACGAGAACCTTATTACTCGGATTGTCTTGTAGATCCGTCATTGTCGGTAGCGGAAAATATGCGCCGAATATGTGAACGAATATTGAGGCTGCCAAAATCGACTCAAAGTAGCGGTTTAATTCCGCCCGAGGGTTCTCATTTTCAAAAATATCCTAAGCGAGTCGCTATTCACCCCACCAGTACGCGCCCCTCGAAAAATTGGCCTAAAGCACAGTATGTAAAGCTTGCTTTACATTTACAAAAAGAAGGGTTTGATCCAGTTTTTATCCCCGGAAATGAAAATTTAAAAGAGTGGAGCGATGTTTTAGAATTGGGGTTGGGATTGGCTGCTTTTGATACTTTCGATGGTTTAGCATGTTATCTATACGAATCTGGGTATTTGATCGGCAATGATTCGGGTTTAGCTCATTTGGCATCTGCATTGAAAATTCCAACACTTACTTTTTTTCGACGGCGTGCTTTAGCTAAATTGTGGGCGCCGAGTTTTACCAAAGGTATCGCACTTACTCCGAGTTCGTGGATACCAAATATCCGGGGACTGCGATGGCGCGATCGCTATTGGAAACTTTTAATTACTTTAGGCATGGCGCGTCGGGGGTTTGAAGCCCTAAGAAAATCGTCAAAATTTTCTTCCCTCTATTCATAAACCTTCGTTCATGCGTAATATGTTTTCGTACAATATTTAGTTTGAGTTCATAAAATAGGAGAAGAGTATGTCAGTGGATATGCCGGTTGTCATTCAAGAACCTGCTGTGTGTTCTGTTCTTTCTGATGATGTTGTCGTCTTTGATATGAAAACTTTCCCGAAAGGAACTGTGGAAGCTGTTTTAATGGATATCGAAGGAACAACAACATCCATTTTATTTGTGCACGATGTACTATTCCCTTATGCCAAAAGGGAGATGCAAGCATTTATAGCAGAGCATGAAACGTGTCTTGGGTCAATATTGGATGAGGTGAAATACACAGCAGAAGCGCCAGATGCTGATCTAAAAGAAACAACAAATATTTTGCTTAGTTGGATGGAACAGGATAAAAAAATCACCTCTTTGAAAACTTTGCAGGGAATGATGTGGGAAGAAGGGTATAAAAAGGGGGAATTTGTTGGCCATATTTACGAAGACGCTTTTGTCTCGATGAGCGAGTGGTTTCGCCAGCAGATGCCGTTGTACATTTATTCCTCAGGCTCGGTGCAATCGCAAAAATTGCTGTTTTCGCATTCGTCATATGGCGATTTATCGCCAATGCTTTCTGGCTATTTTGATACGAATATAGGAGACAAAAAACAGAAAGAATCATATGTCAAAATCGCTGATGCGATGAAAATCTGTCCCAAATCGATCTTGTTTTTATCCGATTCAATCGAAGAAGTTCAGGCTGCAAAAGAAGCGGGCTTGCAAACATTGTTGTTAGCGCGCAACGGCAATGGACCGGAAAATACAGCTTGGGTTAGATCGTTCAATCAGATTCAGATTCCTCCCTCATTCATTCGGACTGTACCTAAAGATGTGACTGATCAAATCATTCGAGCCGGAAAATTTTTAGGTGACGCTAAACTCTGTCCAGCTACATCGGGTAATTTATCCTCAAGAATCTCTGCAGATCTTATTGCAATTACTGTCTCCGGGAAAAACAAAAGCTTGTTAACGCAAGACGATGTGTTGGTAGTTGATCTTGCTGGAAAAGCTGTGACTATGAATAAAACACCATCGGCTGAAGCGCTGATTCATACTGCTGTATACTCTGTATTGCCGGACGTGAATGCTATATTGCATCATCATTCAGTTAATAGTGTTGTGTTGTCTAAATTACTTGCGGATGCGTTTGTTACACACGGTTATGAAATGCATAAAGCGTTGGGCTGCCACTCTCACGAAAGTGTGATTTCAATTCCTATTTTCGATAATTCTCAGGACTATCTTATTTTGGCAAGTCGTATACAAGCTTATCTGAAGGAACACCCGTCTACGATTGGGGTGTTTTTAAGAGGTCATGGTTTATACGTTTGGGGATATGATATGGATGAGGCTCAAAAACGCGTTGAGGCTTTAGAATTTTTATTTGAAACCGAATGGAAACTGCGTTCTTGTGCAATGCTTGGTTCTTAACATATTTTTTGCTTTTTAAAAGGGAAAATTAGGCGATGTTAATTTCTATATTTATGATTGGGTCCATGGTGTTGAATGGATTGTCTATTCGATATGATAAGGAAGGTTTGCAAGTGTTGAATCAACAGGTATTGCCTCAGAAGGAAGAATGGATTGCTGTGCATTCTCCTGAAGAAATGGTAAAAATGATTTTGGAATTGAAAGTCAGGGGCGCGCCATTGATTGGAGTATCGGCGGTGTTGACTTTGGCTCAAATGGCAGAACATGGACACTCATTAGCCGAAATTCACAGCGCTGCGCAGATGCTGCAGCAGTCCCGTCCGACTGCGGTCAATTTGGCTCATTGTATCCAACGGATCTTAGAAGCAAAGGATGAGTCCTCTGTTATTCGTATAGCTGAACAAATTTTTTTGGAAGATGCTGCTTTGTGTAATTCCATGGCGAGGCTGGGCGCAGATCTGATTCAGCAAGAAGAGAATATACTCACATATTGCAATACAGGAGGACTGGCAACTGCGGGTGTCGGAACCGCACTGGGCGCTATTAAAGAAGCGCATTTGCAAGGGAAAAACATTCATGTGTATGTATGTGAAACGAGGCCCTTATTGCAAGGAGGGCGTTTAACTGCTTGGGAACTGCAACAGGCTAACATTCCCTACACATTGATTTGTGATAATATGGCAGCTTCTTTAATGGACAAAGGAAAAATTCAAAGGGTATTTGTCGGCGCCGATCGCATTGCTGCCAATGGTGATTTCGCAAATAAAATTGGAACCTATTCTATAGCGGTTTTAGCTAAGTATCATAATGTGCCGTTTCATGTAGTGGCTCCTTACACAACAATAGATATGCAGTGCTTAAACGGAGATGAAATCGCAATTGAAGAAAGAGAAGCAGATGAAGTGCGAGGAGCTTTGGGTAGCTTTGGCAAGGTTCTTTGGAGTCCAGATAATGCTCCTGTTTATAACCCTTCATTTGATGTGACCCCTGGTTCTTTAGTTACAAGTTTTGTATTTGATACGGGCGTAATTAGTTCGATGAATTTATATGCTGCTCCGAAAGGTTTCTATTTGACAATCCCTTAGCTTATTGGCCGCAGTTTTGCAAATTTAGCCACCAGTGTGCGGGTAGTTTCTGAGTCTGGAAATCGAACTTCATAAGCGAGGCCAAAAGAACTTTCAAAACAGCGCAAAATCGTGCCTGAACCAAATTGTTGATGTAATACTTGAGTACCTGCGGATAATGGAGCTGTTGTTGCGTTTTCGGTGAATTGGGTGTGTTGCGACGGCTGGACGTTGTGCGGTCGTTGTGTGAGAGATAAAAGGTGTTGAGAGGGTAATTCTTTAATAAATCTGGAACGAGTCATGCTTCGAGAGATTCCCCAGATAAATCGATGCATGGCGAGGGTTAAATAAAGGATTTTCCTAGCCCTCGTCATTCCCACATAGCAAAGGCGTCTTTCTTCCTCGATTTTCTCTTCGCTGTCTTTAGCGTTGATGTGAGGAAGCAGGTCTTCCTCCAGGCCAACGAGAAACACTAAGGGAAATTCTAGACCTTTGCTGTTATGCAAGGTCATGAGTTTAACGCTGGGTATATTGGCCTTGGCATCAGTGCTTGTACGAAGCGACAATTCCTCCAAAAATGCTTGTAGGGTTGGATTTTCGTGATCTTCTTCCCATTCTGCAGCTTTGCCAATCAATTCATCAATATTTTCTTTTCGATCCTGAAATGTTTCAGGATCTTCTTTTAAAAAGTCGATATAATGTGATCCGGTAATAAGCTCTGCTAGAAGCTCATGTAATTTTAGGGTTGAAATACGGGTGCGCAAATGGCGAATGAGCTGGACATATTCTCTCAGTCCTTGCTGTTGTCTTGTACTCAGTTGTACATCCGGATTCTCGCAATAAGTTAAAATGGGTGTATTTTGCTGTGCAGCACTTTCAATTAATTTATCTAACGTCGCCGGGCCCAAGCCTCTTTTAGGAAGATTGATGGTTCGTAAAAAAGCGATCACATCGCTACTGGAAACCAAAAGCCTCAGATATGCGAGAAGATCTTTGATCTCGCGGCGTGCATAAAAGGATTGGCCTCCGATCATTATGTAAGGAATCTTCCTGGCGAGCAAGGCATCTTCAAAAGGACGCGATTGTGCGTTTGTTCTATAAAAAATAGCGATCTGATCGTAAGGAAACTTTTGTTCCGCAACATGCTGCAAAATTTTTTGCGAGACAAATTCTGCTTCGTGTCGTTCGCTTTGGGCGATGAATAATCCAATTTTGTCTCCATCTCCTAGCGAGCTCCAGAGATTTTTTTTGTAGCGGTTAGGATTGTGTTCAATCAAAGCATTTGCGGCGTGAAGAATGTGATTTGTGCTGCGATAATTCTGCTCTAACGTAATCACTTTTGCACCCGGAAAATCGCGTTCAAAATTCAAAATGTTTTGATAGCGGGCTCCTCGCCAGGAATAGATAGACTGGTCAGGATCACCAACCGCAAATAAGTTATGATGTTTATCTGCTAAAATTTTTGCGAGAGTGTATTGAGCTAAGTTAGTGTCTTGGTATTCATCAATCAGGAGAAATAACCAGCGGTTTTGATACAATTCTTTTACGCTTTCATTGTTTTGAAGCAGTTTTACAGGCAGGTAAAGCAAATCATCAAAATCTACCGCATTATATTCTTTGAGTTTCCCCTGATAAAGGGAAAATGCTTCTCGAATCAATTTTTCGGCCAAAGATTGAGGATCTTGTAAATTGTTTTTAGCAGTAGAAATCGCTGAACGTACTTCTTTTAGCAGCCCTTTTTGTGAACTTAATTGCAGCTCATCTAAACAGGATTTCAATAATTTCTCGCTGTCTTCTTCATCATAAATTGCAAAATTAGGCTGGTATCCAAGCGATTGAATTGATTCGCGTAAAATTCTTGCTCCTAAACTATGAAAAGTACAAGTTAGCACTTGAACATTTTTCACTGAGCGAATTCTCGCTCTCATTTCTTCTGCGGCTTTATTTGTAAATGTGACGGCGAGAATATCGGAAGGAAGTATTCCTAAATCAATCAAATGTGCGATACGTTGAGTAACAACTCGGGTTTTTCCTGATCCGGCTCCCGCCAGAACCAGGAGCGGACCTTCTACGTGTGCGACAGCAAGTTGTTGTTGTGGATTTAGCTCATTCATTTGAAATGCTCTTGACTAAATTTTAATAAAATGATAACAATTTCTTTAAAAACAGAGACCGCAACAAAAAGGAGCCTTATGCCAAGTTCAGATCTCAGCGAACATTTTACTTCAGCAGAGGCTTTTCGGCCTCTAAGAAAAAAAATAATCTCAGTTTTGAAGCAAGCGTCCAGCAAAGATGAGGTGCAAATTTTGTCAGCGTTGGCTAGCGTACCGGATTCTGAATCGGGGTTTTTGCGCAATTTAAAAGCGCATATCGCCCCTTTTAATTCAGCGAAAGTTGATCAATGCGTTCGCAAGCTTATCAAAGAATTGTAGATTTAGTTCTTTAATCACGAGCAATATGAGAGCAGGATCTATAGAATAGGCTTGCGTAATTCTCCTTCTCTAAGTGAGAGGTTTCCGTAACGATGATAATCAATCGAAATGGCGACTTCTCTTAGATAATGAAGCAATTCTAATCTTCCATTGGCCAAAACTGATGCATCAACTAGATGCGTAGCGGTTTCGGCTGCTACTGCTTTGAGTGCGCTAGAAGCTTTCTCAATCAAACGAACGCGTTGAAATTGTCCGTTTTTAATTTTTTGCATAAATTGCATCTCATTTTCTTCTTCCACTTTTACAATAGGAGCTAGTTCCAGCCAATTTAATTCACCGTGTTTTGATGTGTCGTGTGAATAGCTAATTTCAAAGTCGGCGCCGACGGTTAAAGCCGCAGCACAAACGCGTAAAGCATCGAGAGGATTGGCTCCTTTTTCAAGTCGAAGAGCGATCTTTTTTCGAGGTAAATAACGGAAAAAATTATCTTGTCCAACAATCTTGGTTGGATCCCGATCTTGTTTTAACCGTTTCCACCAATAGGCATAATTTGCGACGCTAGCTGTCCATAATCCCAATTGTTCTGCAGAAAGATCTATTTTATCTAAAAATGCTGTTAAATTATTGACGCGCTCATTTACAGGCGCTTTTTCTCTGGGTAATGTTTTTTGCTTGGCAATGGCAAATTCGAATAAATAGTTAGGTCCTCCTGCTTTAGCTCCGCCGCCGAAATTGCTAGCTTTTGTTCCGCCAAATGGTTGACGCCGAACGACGGCTCCTGTAATGGTGCGATTTACGTATAAATTCCCCGCCTCTATTTGCTCGATCCACAAATCTTGCTCCCGCTGATCTAGGCTTTGTAGTCCTGAGGTAAGTCCAAAAGGCACTGCATTCGCTAATTGCAAAGCGTGCTGCAAATTTTCTGCGCGCATCAATCCAAGTACAGGCCCAAAGAGCTCTGTCATATGTGTAAAGCCCCCAGGTTTTACTCCGAGTTTGATACCCGGACTCCAAAGCGCGGGATTATTGTCATCAACTTTAGGTTGCAACAGCCATTCTTCCCCTGGTTCCAGTGTAGTAAGTCCTCGTTTAAGAACCCCGCGAGGTTCGTGAATTAAAGGAGAAAGTTTAGTGGATAATTCATGAGAAGGGCCTAGTTTTAAACTTGCTACTGCTTCGGCAAGATGTCTTCGGAAATGTGGGTCATCATAAATTTCAGCCTCGAGAATTGCTAACGAGGCTGCGGAGCATTTTTGTCCGCCGTGGCCAAATGCAGAATGAATGAGATCTTTAATAGCTAAATCTCGATCTGCCATTGCTGTGATAATCATGGAATTTTTACCGCCAGTTTCGGCAGCAAGATCTAACCCAGGTCTCATCTTTAGAAATTTTTTTGCAGTATCAGTGCCTCCTGTTAGAATCACGCAGTTGATCCGAGGATCTTGAATGAGCATGGATCCTGCTTCATCACCTGAACATGGAACAAATTGCAAAGCTTCTTTCGGGACACCTGCATCCCAAAAGGCATTGATGATATGCCACCCAACTAAAACGCTATCGGAAGCGGGCTTAAAAAGAACGCAATTTCCTGTGGCTAATGCAGCGAGCATTCCTCCCGCTGGAATTGCTGCGGGAAAATTCCAAGGAGACACTACAAGAACAGTTCCTTTAGAGGTCCACTGGATGTCTTGGATCGACCACATTTTTTCCATGCGGCGCCGATAATATTCGGCAAAATCGATGGCTTCAGAAACCTCTGGATCGGCTTCCGAGATGGTTTTCCCGCCGTCTGCCATCATAGCGCCAATTAATTCTCCTCGCCGCTCTCGTAATTTTTGCGCTACTTGCGCAAGAATATGACTACGATGTTCTACGCTGGTATTGCTCCATTGCTTTTCATGGGCTTTAGCACAATGCAGAGCCTCTTCGAGGTGATGTTTTTGTGCTTTTGCATAAAAGTAAAGCGGCTTTACAGCGTGATTTGGACTGTGGCCGACACCGTCTTGATTATCCCAAAGTTCTTTGCTGGCGATTACTAAGGGAATAGGCTTTATTGTTGGCGACCTCCATGTTTGCGCAATCGCTTCAGCCCAGGCTCTATTTTGAGGCAGTGAAAAATCAGTGTCAGGCTCATTTTCAAAAGGAGTGTGTAGTTCAGGAGCTGTTGGATGTTTTAGGCGATTTTGATGTCTGCGCGGGTGGGCGTATGTATTGTTGATTTCATCGCAAGCTTGGAAGAAAAGGGCTGTTTGCGAATCCCAACTTTCCGAGCCGGGTTTTAGGCCAAACACATGACGTAAAAAATTCTCAGCTCCTGTGTTTTCATCCAACCGTCGGACGAGATAGGCGATGGCGTGTTGAAATTCTTGTTTTGTAGCAACTGGACAATAAAGTAAAATATCGCCTGTGAGTTTTTGCACTACCCGTCGAATGTGATCAGCCATTCCTTCCAACATCTCGAATCCGACATAAGGCTCGACTTGGTTTTCAGACCGCAGAAGCATGGCATAGGCGATATCAAAGAGGTTATGACTAGCGACTCCGAGATGTACGGCGCGGGCATTTTCCGCAATGCAACCATAGGTCACCATCCTTTTGTAATTGGCGTCTACTTCAACCTTGGCCGCATAAGGAGCCTGAGGCCAACCTTTCAAAGAGGCTTCAAATTGTTCCATGGCTAAGTTCGCGCCTTTAACAATTCTAATTTTAATCCAAGCGTGTCCATGGTTAATTCGTTCTTTTGCCCACTGAGTTAATTCTTTTTGTACGATAAATGAATCGGGTAGGTAAGCTTGTAATACAATTCCGGCCGATAAATTCTGAAATTCAGGTTCGTCGAGTACGCGTTTAAAAACGCTTACAGTAAGTGGCAAATCGCGGTATTCTTCCATGTCGAGGTTTACAAATTTATACTCTTGAGTCCCGTCTGCTTTTATGATTGGATGCGCCATAGCTGCTCGATAAAGTAGCCTCAATGCCATTGCAATAGATTCGATGGAATATTCCCATGCAAGTAGGTTGATTTGACTGAAAATCGTCGAAATTTTCACGGAAATGTAATCGATATTGGATTTTGCGAGATCATTGAGATAAATTTGCAATCGTTTTTGAGCTTCCGTTTCGCTTAAAATTGCCTCGCCTAAATGATTGAGATTGAGTTTTACCCCTTCTGCTATGCGCTGTTGAATGTGTTTTTCTAGAGGATCGGATTCTCCCGGTAAAATTACGCGCTCTGTTTGTTTGCGTAATTCATATGCAGCTATAGGGATCAAAAATTGAGCGGCCTGGGGAGGTAGGGTACGAAACGCTAAAAGTTGAGCTCTTTTGAACCAATCGAAATATTGTGGTACCCCCATCAAGTGAAGTAGATAGATCAGCTGATTTGCAACGCGTTTGTGATTAGAGCTTCGGAAGCATTCATCTGTCATAGACATGGTAAAAGCTTTGCCTGTCGGGTCTTTCATAAGACGCGTGAGCTGCGCCTGGATCTCTTGTTCAGCGCGCGTCATATTTTGTGATGCCTCTTCTAGCATTTTAGATGCTAGTTCGATACTGCGCCGCTTTCTCTCTTCCATCGAGAGAGGTTTGCCTTTTATAGAATCTAATAGTTCAAATGCTGCTTCCATTTGCATTGACAAAGACATGAGACCTCAGCGTAAGTGGTGTATATCTCGCGCATCAAGCATCGCTATGAACTGCGCCTCGTGTTCAAAGCAAACAGCTTGCATATTATTGAATCGAGTCTTATACCGATCTTTGAATTGCGCGCGATATATCTACCCTATAACATATTTTAGCTACTTTGCGCAAAAAAAATACGTCATCAAGACTTGCGGCCATTATCAAAGCGTGCCATAATATGTGGTATGCTGCATTTTTGTGTTTTTCTTTTTTTTCTTTTACTAGGCGATGTCGAGGCTGCAATTGTCAGCCCTGGTGTAGATGTTTTTTTTGAGGAAAAAAGATTTTTGCAATGGAAAGGAAAGCGAATCGGTTTGATTACGAATCAAACCGGGGTAAATAGCCAGTTAAAAACGACTGTCGATTTGTTTTTAGAACATGAAGGGTCGTACCGATTAACTGCACTTTATTCTCCTGAACACGGTCTTTCCGGAAAGAGCTACGCATGGGAGTCGGTCGATCATCAACAGCATAAAAATTTGCCCGTATATAGCTTACATGGGGAGACTCGCAGGCCAACTGCTGCAATGCTAGACAATGTGGATGTTTTGGTGTACGACATTCAGTGTACTGGAGTGAGGGCCTATACTTATCCGACCACTTTATTTTATTGCATGGAAGAAGCTGTCAAAAAAGGATTGGAGGTTGTGGTGTTAGATCGGCCCAATCCGATCAATGGAGTTACCGTTGATGGGCCTATGCTGGAAGATAAATGGCGCTCATATATTGGTTATATCAATGTCCCTTATTGTCATGGAATGACGATCGGAGAATTAGCCCAATTATTCAATACCGAATACAAAATTGGATGCAAATTGACTGTAATTCCGATGAAAGGATGGGAGCGCAAAATGTCTTATCGGGACACCGGATTGCATTGGATTCCTCCCAGCCCGAATATTCCAGAGCCTGATACGGCGATTTTTTCTTCGTCTACGGGACTTTTAGGTGAGCTGCAAATCGCCAATATAGGCATTGGATTCACTTTGCCTTTCAAAATTGTGGGCGCTCCATGGATTCATGCCGATGATTTTGCAGAAAAATTAAACCAACAAAAATTGCCAGGAGTGTTGTTTCAGCCCTATCATTATCGCCCATTTTGGGGCATGTTTAAAGGGGTGGACTGTGAAGGTGTATTGATCAAAATCACTGATTTTACTGTCTATCGCCCCGTTGCGGTGCAATATTTAATCTTAGGTATGTTGAAAAGTATGTATCCTAAGGAATTTATGAAACAATTTGGCAAAAGCCACGGGGCAAAAGAGTTGTTTTGCAAGGCCAACGGAACAGACGCGATATATCGAATTTTATCTGATGAAAAATATCCTGCATGGAAGTTGATCGACTTTCAAAAAGAAGAAAGAACGTCATTTCAGGAATTGCGAAAAAAATACCTACTTTATAAAAATTAGCAATCCGCAAGCGAGATCGCTAACCTCGCCTTGACGAAAAACTGAAGGTGATTTACGATCGATCCCAAAATCTACATTAGAGGTCTACTATGGCAAAATTACTTCAATTTCACGAAGAAGCTCTACACTCTCTTGTCAAAGGGGTTAAGACCCTTGCCAAAGCGGTCATTGTTACGTTGGGACCAAAAGGGCGCAATGTCGTCATTGCAAAACCTACCGGGTCTCCCGCCTCCACGAAAGATGGTGTTACAGTAGCCAAAGAAGTAAATTTAAAAAATAAGTTTGAGAACATGGGCGCTCAATTAGTAAAAGAGGCCTCATCAAAAGCATCCGATGTTGCTGGAGATGGAACGACGACGGCTATTGTATTAGCAGAGGCGATTTTTTCTGAGGGAATTAAAAATGTGGCTGCTGGCGCTAATCCAATGGATGTAAAGCGTGGTATTGATCGGGCTGTTAAAATTGTGCAAGAATCTTTGGATTGTTTGGCAAAACCGGTTCAAACTCCAGAAGAAATACGACAAATTGCCTGTATTTCAGCGAACAACGATCCGGCTATCGGAGATATTATCGGCGAAGCGATGCAAAAAGTTGGTAAAGATGGCATTGTAACGATCGGCGAAGCAAAAGGAATTGATACTGTATTAGAAGTTGTGGAAGGTATGGAGTTGGATAAGGGTTATCTCTCTCCTTATTTTGTCACTAATGCTGACAACATGTCGGTCGAACTAGAGCGCCCGTGGATTTTAATTGTCGATAAAAAGTTGTCTAATGCGCGAGATATTGTTCCGATTTTAGAAAAAATCATGGCACGTAATTCCCGTCCTTTATTGATGATTGCAGAAGATATAGATGGGGAAGCTTTAGCGACATTGGTGATCAATAAAGTAAAGGGTAGTTTGCCATTAGCTGCAATCAAAGCGCCTGGATTTGGTGATCGTCGTAAGGCTGTATTGCAAGATTTGGCGATTCTCACAGGAGCTAATGTAGTTTCTGATGAGTTGGGATACGATCTGGATGAAGTGGGCCCTGAGATGCTCGGTTCAGCGAAAAAAGTGACTATTTTCAAAGATAAAACCATTATTGTCGATGGTGTAGGAAATGTAAAAGATGTGCAACAGCGCATTTTGCAATTAAAATATGAAATTGCGCATTGCGAAGCCGACTATGATAGACAACAGCTAGAACAGCGTTTAGCGAAATTAGCTGGTGGGGTAGCCGTTGTCAATGTAGGTGCAGCGACCGAGGCTGAAGCAAATGAGAAAAAAGATCGAATTGAAGATGCTTTGCATGCAACTCGAGCTGCAGTTGCAGAAGGAATAGTTCCTGGTGGAGGGGTTGCGCTCATTCGCGCTGTAAAAGCTTTAGATGCTTTAAAGTTAAATGGCGATGAAGCAATTGGAGTAGATGTCGTGCGTAAAGCTTGTTATGCACCTGCCATTGCTATCGCGAATAATTGCGGTAAAATAGGCGGTGTGATTGCCGAAAAAATTGCTGAGAAAGAGGGATCGTTTGGTTATAACGGCTTGACGGATGAATTTTCAGATTTAGTGCAAGACGGAGTGATTGATCCTGTGTTGGTTACAAAAAGCGCTTTAGTGCACGCTGCATCGGTTGCAGGAATGCTGATTACCATTGCTGCTATGATCACAGATAAACCAGAGCCGAAGGCAGCTATGCCTGCCGTTCATCCAGGTATGGGTGGCATGGGTGGCATGGGTGGCATGGATTTTGGTGGAATGATGTAAAAGACTTGTGGCATCTAATATCGCTATTTTTTCGAGGTGGCAAAGAGAAATCCTAGCCACCCCTCCCTTTCTAGGCATTCAATGAGATGCCATCCCCATCGAGCAGTAATTTCTAAATACTGCTCTTTTTGTTCTCGTAAAATACCGGATACAATCCAGAGTTTTGCTAAACGATTGAGCGTTTTTTTTTGTCGCATTACTAGTGTTTGCTCAGATATGATCATGTTCATGAGCATAATGTGATTACCCAATAGATATGCCGGTATGCGAAGACTAAAATGAGCTATAAGATGGTTTAAGCGAGCGTTTTCGCGAGCATGCGCGAGAGCATTTGGGTCAATGTCTACACCACGCGCAGCTTTAGCTCCGAGTAATAAAGCGGCAAGGGCTAATATGCCGCTGCCGCAGCCGATATCCAGTATTGATTGATTGTGTACGTGGTATTGCAGCAACTGAAGCATTAAATAAGTGGTAGGATGTGATAAATCGCCAAACCCAGGTCCTGGATGGAGAACAAGGGTTGCCTGAGCGCCAAATTTTGATAAATCGATATGGGCTTGGCCATCGTAAAAATTCTCGGCAAATTGCTCCCATTGTGCTGCCCAATTTATAGTTTCTGTTTGTTTTTGCTCTGAAAGAATCGAAAGTTTAGGAATCGGTAGAGACTTTTCAGCTACCCCTCCGATCATTTGATCCCCAGTCGCATCATCTTCTATGCAAAAAATATGTTGAAGTCCTAAAGTTTTTAGTTCTTTTAAAGCATCTTCTGGGTCTATACCCTCTATGATCTGATAGAAAGATGAAATCATTCGTGTTTCCAAAAGGATGGGAGTAGAATCAGCAATAGAATATAGTATTCCAGGCGTCCAAGCAACATCCAAATAATCGACATACATTCCGAAAATGGTGGCAAAATGGCAAAGGAATCATTAGGGCCGGCTGACCGAAATGCAGCTCCCACGTTGTTCAGAAAACAACCCATTAAACCTAAAGCAGTTTCGGGATCCACCCCATCTAAAATAAGAATGACCGTTCCCAAAACGGTGAAAAAGGCGACGATGCAAAAAAAAGCCAAAACGGTTAAAGAGTTTTTATCATCAATCTCTGTCTGCCCAATTTTAAAAATACGAACCGCATCGGGTCGATAAATAGACTCTAGGCGATAAAGAATAATTTTATACAGAATGTAAAACCGAGAAGTCTTAATACCTCCAGCAGTGGAACCAGACATGCCCCCGACAAACATTAATAACAACATAAACATTTGTGAAGGAAATGGCCATACGTCGTAGTTAGCGGTGGTAAATCCGGTAGATGTTTGAACTGATACTGCCTGAAAAATACCAGCTCTAAGAGCTTCTCCGAATGAATAAATTTCTGAATCCACTGTAAATGCTGTTTTATCAGTTCCAGTTAAAAAGAAAGAAATCAAAGCAGATCCTGAGATAACTATAATTATGAATAATATAAAATCCGGCGTGCACAATTTCTTGAATTTACCTTTTAATATTTCGAAATATAAGGCAAAGTTAATGCTGCCTGCAAGCATGAAAATAATAGTCACCCATTCAGTAGTAGAAGAATTATAATCTGCGATGCTTCCATTTCGAACAGAAAACCCACCTGTAGAGATAGTGCTTAAAGAAGTACAAATTGCATCAAATAAGGGGATGTTGTGGTTGGTCCACATAAGAAAAATAATTTGTAATAAAGTTAGTGTAGCATACAACTTCCAAAGTTGAGATGCCGTTTGTTTGATTCGAGGACTTATTCCTTCTTTAATTGGTCCTGTAATTTCAGTTTGATATAAAAATTTCCCTCCTACCTTTAGAGCAGGAAGGACTGTTAAAAAAATCACAACAATCCCAAGACCTCCAATCCATTGCAATAAGCTCCGCCAAAGTAAAACCGCTTTACTTACAGCTTCAACTCCCGATGCAATGATTAGGCCTGTATCTGCATCTCGAATTGGAGTAACTGTGCCGTAAAAAGAATAAGTTTTTCCTGGAACATGCGGATTTGTGATATAAATGGGGATTTCATGTCCTAATGGGCTGTATGCTTTTGGATATAACATACTAGCGCCAGTGGTGGTTAACCCTGACATAGCTTCAAAATAT
>JAJXVT010000051.1 GCA_021781995.1 bacterium
GGCTCAAAAGAACCCGAAAATCGACAGAACCCTAGTTTCAAAAGAGGTTCTCTAATTGCGCACAAGGGTCTATTCTACAAAACACACCCATTTGACTTAACTGGGGATGTTTTGTAGAATAAGGCTATGAGAAAATTGAAGTATATAGAACTGTTAGAGCCGTTTTATAAGGCCCCCTTCTTTACCATTGAAGAAGCGGCTAAGCACGGCGTTCCTAGACATGCTCTAGCTTATCTGGAAAAAAGAGGAGACCTGGAAAGGATTTATCCTGGAGCATATCGCTTCTCTGAATACGAACCAGAGGTTGAATTTCAATGGGAGAATTTAGGTCTCGTCGCATCTAGTATTCCCGAAAGCGTGATCTGTTTGATCTCCGCTCTCGTTTTTTATGGGCTGACTGATCAGGTGATGAGGGAAATTTGGCTTGCAATGCCGCATAAATCTCATCCTCCAAAGCGTCCCAATACGAGAATCGTCAGAATGCGAAATATCGATCTTGGAAAGACTCATATTTCTCTGGGAGAATACCGTGTGCAGATTTTTGATAGGGAACGCTGTATCATCGATGCGTTTCGTTATCTCAGCAAAGAGATCGCCATCAAAGCGCTACAAAGATATTTCCAAAGCAAAGATGCCAAACCAGACCTCAAGAAATTGGGTGTCTATGCAAAAAAACTACGAGTGAACATAACCCCTTATATTTTATCTTGTACAACATGACATCAGACGCAGAAAAATCATTTAAAGCCAAACTTCGCGCCATTGCCAAAGAGAAAAATCGTGATCCCGCAGATCTGTGGCAAAGTCTCACATTAGAGCGGTTTTTGGTGCGACTAGCGAAATCAGAATACTCAAAACACTTTGTCCTGAAAGGGGGCATTCTCCTCTCAAAATACATTGAAATTGGCCGAGAAACGACCGATTTGGACTTCTTAGCCCAAAAAATCTGCAATGAAGTGGGCAAGCTGAAGGTCATTTTTGAGAAAATTGCCACCATTGATCTCCAAGACGGCTTTTCTTTTCGTGAAATCAAAGTGGATGAGTTGGCTCATCCGCATATGGGCTATCCTGGAGTCGAGGTATCGATGATGGCCTATTTCGGTAAAACAAGATTCAAGGTGGCCATCGATATTGGATTTGGAGATATCGTCGATCCAGTCAAATATGCGATTCCTCTGACGAGCTCTTCCAAGGGAGATCTATTCGAACACAGCGTCAGCCTCTCTTGTTATCCAAAGGAATTTATTTTGGCAGAGAAATTGGAGACAATCATTTATCGAGGCTCATTTAATAGCCGCATGAAAGATTTTCACGATCTCTATTCTATGATCACCTCACCGACTTTTTCTTCTTTTCACAATCTAGAGGCCATCATCCGCCTCATATTTGAGCATCGGGAAACCAAACTGGCATTACCGATCCTCTTTACAGAAGAAGAGCTCCCTCGGATACAAAATTTTTGGAATGAGTATCTCAGAAGCCTTCGCCCTGAGCACATATCTGCTCTTCCCCGAAATATTGCGGATGTCATCTCTAAAATTAACGATTGGCTTCGTTCTCATACGAGGTTGATTCGTTGAAAACTGGATCGATTCTAGAGCAGAAATCTTCAGGACGGAAAGGCCAGCAACACCAGATCCGCATTTGGTCGCATACTTTCTGCTCATCGATCAGAATGAGTGTAAGCGGAAAATAAACCCATCTTTTTTCGAATAATCACCTGAGGCATGCTAATTCTTTTTTAACAAGGAGTCTATTTACCCTCTTCAGTTTGGTCCTCATGCTTTTCGCTCTCGTTTTCAGTTTGGGTATTGTCCACACTGATTGAGCTTTTCCCCCATAAAACGTAAATCCGAGAAAGCCAAATGTCCCTTGTTCAACACGGAAATACTCGACTTCCGTCTTCTTCCGTGTTAATTTCCTAGTTAACAACCCAATGGAATAGTACTGTGATTCAAGACTACTTCGTCTGACTTTAGAGGTAATTGCAAAACTGCTTTGCCTGGAAAAATCGATGATTTTGAGGTTATTTTCGAGTGGCAGTAATCTGCCACGTACCATTTGACGAGGTCAACTCATAGGAGTTGACTGAGGAAAAGGGACGAAAATGTCCTCAAAAGGGCGATTTTAACGGGGAAATGAGTTTTGCAATTGCCTCTTTATATAATGAGCGTTCTAAGTCCCGTCAAATAGCATCTTGGGAAGAGACAATATTAATGCACTTAGAAGACTATCCTTCGATTACAACTAAAGAGGCTGCAAGAATTTGGAAAGTGTCGGATAGAACAGCAAGGACCAGATTAAAAACTATGGTTGAATTAGGTAGGCTTCAAAGAATTGCTACATCAGAAAAAGACCCATTTGCAACGTTTGTCGTACGGAAATAAGAGCTTTACTGGAGGAATGAATGAGCAGGTCACATCAAAAATTAGATTTACAATGGAAAATGAAATTGCTCATCAAATCATTGGTACAATATCGATTTTCAACTAACTTTCTTCCTCGCGTCCCCACTGGACTGGTAAGCGATTTGCGTCCAGAGGGGTTACCGTCATTGTTCCAACAGGATTGCCAAAATATACTCGGTTATGAACGTGATAAACAAGCCCTTGCTGATCACGCTTTGCGACGGGTATAAAAACACCAGTGACGCTACGATCTAAATCGCACGCAATACCGCAAATAGTATAATGGTCTATTCCTCACGAGGCTCCTGCTTTGGCGCCCACTCAGGGGGCAACTGATCTGGCGGCACAGGTGTTATCGACACAAGCGCTTGGCCCGTTGCAAAATCGATATGACCTTTGCACTGATAGACCGGACCAAACGACCTCTCTGTGGACGAATTGGTACGCCTTAAGTATAATTCATAGTCCATACCAATCCATTGTCCCTGTGCATTCATACGCCGCCGAAAACTTTGTGGCGATGACTCATACCGAATAGCAGGTGCCTTGATAGTTTTGAGCAACATCGGTGTTGTTATATCTGCAAGAGCACCTTGCTGCATCAAGCGCAATTGACATAATTTACGATGAACCTCATTTGTAACATGAACAGATGAACCTATCCAATTTAAATCCGGTATCTCTAAATCTGCAACCATATATGCGAAAGCCTCCTCAGCAAATTGGGTTTGAACTGCGTCGACATCCCTAATTTGCTGCGATGGATACTGAGGTTTCCCTGTTTCAGGGATGAACATTCCTCTTTTAAAATCGGCGATCAATTGCGATTGTAGTTTCTGCAAATTCCATCCGCCATTCACAGTGAACAATTTATCGCCGGTGGCTGAAAGAGGCATTGGATATTGCACAATGAAAGGGGAACGTAAATCCCATGATTGGAATGCTTTGGTTAGATCTGAGGACGGAGATATAACACGTAGGGCAGGTGGCGATGACATATTATCCGATGTTTTAGATCCAAAACCTGTGAGGTGAGCGGCTTCGTGTGCCGTTTGAGATTGCCGCGTTGTGTCTAACAAAGGAGACATTCTTCGCATCACATCGAGCGCAACTTTAAGTCGCCCTCTTTCAATGATCGATTCATTTTTGATCACAAATGGATTGATCGCTGCAAAGAAAATCGCTCTCTGGGTATCTGGATCTAAATCTTGGCCGGATAAATAGGCTCGTCGGACCAGATCTACCAGCTTGCTTGCATTGCCGCGATCTTTATCATCTTTGCACGTGACATTCATCACATCAATCTCAAGCTGTACACTCAGGTAATCTTTAAAAGCGGAATAAAACAAGAGCAGAAATTCTCGTTGTGTATCTATTGTCCAAGGCGCTTCATCCTGAAAAAACGAGACTTTAACATGATCGGCAATGTCGCCGCATTTCTGCGGAAGATTACTTCTGACAAGCTTGCTTGGCAGGGCAAAACCGTGTTGTTCTCGAGTAACAGCTGTAACCAATTGATCAATAAATGCGTCGCGATTTATTGATGGTTTATCCCACAAGACGCCATCCATAGGAAGTGAAAGCACCTGAAAATTTTCATGAGGGCCTTGCAGGGCTGTAATGGCGTTTCTTCGCCGAGTTTCCGCCCCGCCCTCTAGTCCACCTTTCTTAGTTTGATGGTTGACGTAGAGCAGATTTTTGTGCTTTGTTTCAAGCCAACGAAGAAATGCTTGATATTCAGGGGTGACTTGATCGCCTATCGTCGGATTGCCGTGACGCAAAACAACAAGTTCCGTGCCTTTCCCCATTGGATATGTCATAAATTTCCAAGGTACGTTTTCTTGGCTAGTTGGATCAAAGCCAATCCCTATAGCACCCCGTAATTTTCCCAAAGTTTGTGTGACTAGGTTTTGCTGAAATGGCCGGCCCACATGTTCTAGGGCGCTATTAGCGGTTTGAATGTGCTCTGCTAATTCCGCTAAAGTCTGGCCTAGGGGAAACTCTGGCGGTGGGCGGCCTGTCGATTGAAGAGCCTCTGTCATATACCCTTCCAGGTACTCAGGCATTTGATCGTTGAAGTAAAGAGCTGCGGCCATTCGATCTAAACAGAGTCGGCAATCACTCCCCTCACCTGCCGACTCTAAAGCAAGGCGGAACTGGACGATGAAGTCGTGATACTGCCGTTTTGCCCCGTCGGGGGTATTGGCATATTGTTTAGCTTCATCCAACAAAATGCTCAATGCGCGATTAAACGCTGGAAAATCGTTTCGCCATGCAGCCACGTCGGCCGATGCACCAGACGTTTGGCGAAGATGGGCTTCATAGGCCCGCCTTATGCCAAATAAGGAAATCTTAAACTTTTGCATGCCGGCTTCATTTCTGGGATCTGGAAACACAGCAGAACTAATTCTTGATGCTAAAGCAGAAAGTGTAGATGAAGGGGCAATAGGCGCGGCGGCGGGAGGCGCGGCGGAAGGGGGGCTCCACACAGCTCGCATGGTTTCTGCAATGGATAGGGTCTGTGTATGATCTGTAACGAGTCGATCTTGCTCTTGTACCTCTAAAACGGGAGCGGTGGAAGCGTCGTCATGAGTAACGACGGCTCGCAGAAGGGCCGAGGGGCCTGCATCTTCGCTCAACGTCACGATGGTTTTGCCTCGGAAATTGACCCAAGATGAGTCTTTGTTACTGCGGGCATAAGTCAGCATCTTAACAAAATTTCGTAACGCTGTCTCAGCTATCTGCTGTACCGCCCCATTCTGATCAGTTACGTGACAGGTATATTTCTCTCCGTCAATCACAACTATAGGATCTGCAGAGGCAGAAGAAACTAAAGACGCAGGATTAGACAAATTAGCCATAATTACACTTCATCATATCAATATTATATCAAATTAAAATAT
Source organism: bacterium (assembly GCA_021781995.1). Taxonomy (GTDB): domain Bacteria; phylum Chlamydiota; class Chlamydiia; order Chlamydiales; family SM23-39; genus CAITMJ01. Next base: position 5,312 of record JAJXVT010000051.1, read on the forward strand.
TAATTTATACAATAACTATCAATTCATAAGACCTTGTAATTTAACTTGTTACAATCCATCTTTGAAAGAAGGGGGTCGGAGGGGGGATAAAGAGCCTTCAGAAGCAAAAGCTTTCTCAACAATTAAACGATCTTCTAAGCGAAAGAGCGCCAAGAAGTCTTTAAAATCGAAAGTTTAGTCTCAATGGATACTTTGAATGAATTAAAAATCAATTTTACAATACTTTACATACATATAGAAGGGGTTTTCAAAGAAACATCCAATCCTACATAATTGCGCATGGCTTACTCCTGGTTTTTGAGGCCAACTGACCCCGTTATATTAGATCTCTTTCGAAACTAGCTCAAGAGACATCGGTGGCGCTTCGTGCAACGTCAGAGATGCAGTCCACTCTCCTACGGGGCAAGTGTTCCTTGCAAAAACAGACGCGATTGTGGCTGGCGTCGAGCCGATCTCAATCACCCGTCTTGATGTGACAGAAAATAAGGGCGCTCGATTGGGAGGGCGGCTAGGCTTTTTTCCCTCAGTGCGAAATTGGACTAGACGTCTCAATGAAAAGAACTTTTATACTGGGAAAGGAAATTGGCATCGATTGAAATGCATATAATTAAAAAAAATCTTATATTGATTTATAAACAAACGCCTCATACAATTTACGTTTTTTAACCATGGAGAATATATGACAAACGTTATAGGAAACGTCAGAAACTTTGCGGCAAATGCTTTAGAAGCTACTAATCGCGCAGTGGACCCAAGACGATTGGTCGCGAATCTTACTGCCAAAAAAATTACAATATTTGCATTAAGTGCTTTAGCTCTTTATGGGGCTGGAAATATTCCTGGAGCCGAAGGTGGGCCCGTTGTAGCTTGGCTAACTTTTGGCGGATGTGTAGCTGCTACTATTTGGGGACCATGTTGGTTTATTGCAGAATGTCCCGAACTTGCTATGATGGCAGCGGCATTACCAACCCCTTAAAAAATAACAAGAAATTAATAACTAGATCTCATGAATAGGTTCATAAAAAAAACAAAAAAAGCTGTTGTTTTAGTAATATTAACAATCATCACCTGCACTATTTCTGCTGCACTAACTGCTTGGATTTACAACGATTCTATTTTAAAGAATTTAGAAAAATTCGTTTTAATGATTGCAATATTTTGCATTGGCGCAGTTTTTTACTCATGGAAGGGCTTTGTTAGATAATTCGCAACTATTCAGGTCCCGCCTGCGGCGCGACCTGAGTAAAATTTTTACTTCCAGAAGTAGCGCAATTATCTCATGTTGTAAAACTCCAGCCCCCAGAAAAATCGATGATTTTGCGGCCGGTTGCGAAGGCAGCAGAGCTGCCTAATCCCGAATATTCACGCCCAACTCCAGAGAGTTGGGTTGAAGATTCAGGACGCAACCCGCCTCAAAAGGGCGATTTTGCTGGGCGCTCGAGTCGCGAACAATCCTACGCTCTACTTAACCAGAGGATATGCCAACTTTGAGCTGGGCAACTATGCAGCTGCAAATGCGGACTACTCGCAGTTTTTAGAAAAAACCAACGCGTCTTTTTCCGTAACTGACTTTAGTATAGGATTTGCAAAAGGATTGCCTCAGGGCGTCTATGATTCGGGAAAAAGCTCTTTGTTATTTCTCTCTGATTTTATTGGCCATCCAATTCAAACATCCAAACAAGTTTTCGATTCGCTCACCCAACTCGCAGTATTGATCAAAAACGATGAGTTTGGAGTCGTGGCCGAAGTTCTTTCTCCCGAATTACACCAACTTGTAGTCCAGTGGGATACGCTTCCTTCTGAAACACGAGGAGAGTTAGCAGGATATGCTGTAGGAAAGCTAGGAACGGATCTTCTCGCACCCGGGGCAGCAGCCAAAATCGCTAGCCAAAGCATCAGCAGTGCAAAAGAATTAGTGGCGATTTGCAAGAATCTCCAAATCGCCCAAGAGGCTCTTGTTCTCGAGACTGCAGCCGGCATTGGCGTTCCTGTAAAAATTGCAGAAGTCGTTCAAAATGGCCAAACAGTGGCATTTCTTGGAGAGGAACTCGGGTTTACCGCCCAAGAAATAGGTCAATTAAAGAAAGTTGGAAAATTAGAACAAACGATCGACAGCGCTTGCGAGAGCTGGCTTGCAAAATCACCAAGCGAAGCATATCTGGCAGCAAAAAACGGGGGAAAGCACGCAGATCTCATACCAAAATTCAGCGAAAAACCAATTAAAGAAATTGAAAAAAGCATCCGCAGTTATGAAAAATTAATCACTGAACATCAAGATAAAATCGCAAACCCTTTAAAGCATTATCCACATTGGAATACACTAGATCCAAGGAGACAAGATGCGCTCATCAATAAAAGATGGCCAGCAGAAATTCAATGTTATACGGAACAAAAAGATGTTTTACAAACTCTATTAGATCAAAGGAAATAACCATTTATGCATAGTATAAGTTTAAAACATTATATACGAGAAATAAGCTGTCTTCTAAAAGATTATGCAAGACAAGCAAAATTAGCCGCCGACGATCCAAATAACGGGAATTCTGATTACAATACAGGTTACCTCATGGCTTATCATGAAGTAATCGCTACTATGAAAAATCAAGCGCCATTTTTTGATCTTACGCAAGAAGAAATTAATTTAGCTGATATAGAGCCTGAAAAAGATTTGCTTTAAATGCAAATTATTTTCTCTCGCATCGGTCAGTGGTGCACGCTTTGTCTTTTCAATGCCCTGTTGATGCTGATCCCACTTCCTTTAGCCATCGATGAGGTAGCCGCCAGTTTGCAATATCTTCGCTCAAAACAAAAGCCTCTTTTTGCCCTGTTGATCCAAGGGGGGGGCTGTCCCGAGGCAAAAGAAGACACTCGCTGCGCTATTTCAATATCGCTTTCGCTGGGCTCATCGCCGCTGCTTCTTTCGATCCGAAAGGGACCCATTTACGAATCTACTTCTTCGGATTAACATGCTTAGTTCCTTCTGATCTTACCGTCTGCTTATAATTCTCTTTTCTCGTTAGCCTCTTTTTGATAAGATCCACTACCCTTTAACGAGGCGCATGAAACTTTTCCCCAAAATCATTCAGGCTACACTTCTCACCACCACATCCTCGCTTTCAGCTTGTCCCTCAATAGATTATCCAGATGCGCTTG
>JAJXVT010000010.1 GCA_021781995.1 bacterium
AGCTCTACTCTACGGAAGAGGCCACAGCGAAAGTTATTCGGAAGTATTTCACGAAACACTTTCTTATGTCTCTGTTTCATTCAAAGCTCATGGAGAAAAATACGTATTGCGCATTGGATTTCCTTTTTATGAAATTCGACAGTTAACAGTGGCTTTTGAAAAAGGTTTTATTCTTTTAGGGTTTGTGGCGCTATTACTTTATAGCATTATGCTTTGGGCTGTCACGTATCGCCTTACACGTCCCATTCATCAGTTGATAGCGCAAATTTCTCCGTATCAAGAAGGCCATGAAGAATTATTTCCAAAAATCGTGATTTCTTCATCATTTCCCAATGATGAATTTGGCAAGTTAGCCAGAACATTGAACTCTTTGTCGTCCAAAATTCAGCGGCAAATCGAAGAACTAACGCAAAAAAGCCGCGAAACAGAAGGGATTTTAGAATCTTTAGCCGAAGGTGTTATCGCTTTAGATATATCCGGTAAAATCACTTTTGCAAATGATGCCGCTTGCCGCATTTTAACGGCCAGTCACGGGGCGATTTTAGGACGTGCGTTATGTGAATTAGATATGCGGACAGATGACCTTTGCCGCAAAAGTCATGAATTGGTTGTACAAGTACTTCAAACATCAGAGCCAGCGGCCAAATTGCAATTTGGCTCATACCTTGAATCCTCTGATGGGCACCGGACGAAAGTCTACCTCGATTTGATCGCAGCGCCCCTTTCCTTGCACAATGGAGCTATTTTAGTTTTGCAAGATAAAACCTCTAATTACAAAATGTTAGAAATGGGGAAAGATTTTATTGCCAATGCATCCCATGAACTTAGAACGCCGATTACAATCATCCGCGGATTTTCCGAAACCTTACAAGATGTGCAACATTTATCCAAAGAACAAATCGAGATTATTACTCACAAAATATCTCACACATGCATACGCCTCGATGCCTTAATTAAAAGTTTACTCACCTTATCAGATGTAGAAAACCTGTCTGAAGATAAATTTCGCGCGACAGACTTGGTCGCTATTGCCGATAACTGCACCCATTTGCTCATATCCGCGCATAAAGATGTGCAAATCCAGTTTTCTAGTGACATTGAAAAAGGGATGATTTTAGCCGACTCCGATTTGATTGATTTAGCTATTATGAATATTTTAGAAAACGCTGTGAAATATTCGAGTTCCCCAGCGCGAATCCAAATGCATTTACAAAAAGATGGTTATAAACTTCGTTTAGATATTCGCGATGTTGGAATCGGTATCCCTGAACTGGATTTGCCGCATATTTTCAACCGTTTTTATACAGTAGATAAAGCTAGATCTCGCAAATCCGGCGGAGCCGGGCTGGGACTTTCCATCGTCAAAACCATCATCGATAAACATCGTGGATCGATAACAGCCGCCTCAGAACCCTCTAAAGGTTCTGTATTTACCTTAACGCTACCGGTATTGTAAAAGTTCTTCCAGTCAGGTTTCTCATTACGCCCAATAGAAAAACGGGCTTTTTGTACTAAATACGATAAGCCTTCAAAGCCTTCTTTGCTTCCTTGGCATGGTCGAGCATAGGCGCGGGATATACTATATCGTTATATGAAAGATGCGATAAGTCCCATGAATGAATCTGTTTTGCCGGAACTGATTTCAGTTCTGGAATCCAACGGTAGATATATTCACAATCTAGATCGAATTTTTTTTGTTGGCTCCACGGATTGAAAATTCGAAAATAAGGTTGAGCATCACAGCCGCAACCGGCTACCCACTGCCAGTTGCCATTGTTTACAGCTGGATCATAATCGATCAGATGCTGCGCAAAATACCTTTCTCCCCACCTCCAATCGATGTGCAGATCTTTGATTAAAAACGATGCAGTAATCATTCGAACCCGATTATGCATGAAGCCTGTCGCATTTAATTCTCTCATTCCCGCATCGACAATTGGAAACCCGGTCATTCCGTCGCACCAGCGCTGAAATGTTTTTTTATCGTTTGACCACTCGAGTTTATTATACTGCGATCTGAAAGCCCCCTTGAAAACATGCGGAGCAAAAAACGCGATCGCAGAAAAAAAATCACGCCAATATAATGAGCGAATCAACTCGTGGTGAGGTCCTAACTCTCGGCAAATCGCTGCATATACCTCTCTTATCGAGCAAACATTGAATTTAAGATAAGGTGATAAATGCGTTGTTGCTTCCATTGCCGGTATGTCTCGATCCTTAGCATACCTTTGATAATGTGAAAGATGCTTTAATATCTTTAGTCCCTCGCTTCTTCCCCCTTTTAGAGTTCCTGGTATAGATGAAATATCGATGGGAGAATGACTTAGTGCAAACGGAATAGAGCCATGAAAATAATTTCGTTTTTCACATCGTTTTGGCGCTTGCACAGGAAGTTTTGAAGCTTGGCGAAAATAAGGAGTGAAAATAGAATATGGCCGACCATCGCTTTTCAACACATCTTCAGGCCTATGTAACAATGCATCGTCAAAAACGGAGAAATGAATTTTTGCTTTTTGACACACTTGTTGAATTTTATGATCTCTTTGCAAGCTATAAGGCGTATAATCGCGATTGATGGCAACAGCATCAACCTTAAGCTCTTGAATGCATTTATGGACAATTTTATCCGATTCTCCCTCAAATAGATATAATTTGCCGCCTTTTTGTTTAAGCTGTTCTTGTAGATCTGCTAAAGACTCCAGCATAAATTGAAGGCATCGCTCACTGCGAAAAAGATTGTGCTCGATTTGCTCAGGCGTAAATATAAAGGCAGCGATGACGGTTTTCGCGTAAGAAAGAGCGGACTCGAGCCCCGTGTTGTCCTCTAGTCGCAGATCCCGTCGAAAAAGAAACAAACATCGTTCAAACATTGGCACTGCGCACATCACTTCGAATTGCAATACCTGACTCTTGATCCTCAGCAACTAACGTTTCCACAGAAGATCGTTTATGTTTAGGTTTATGACAGTCGAGAAGCGTCCATATTTCAGGATCGATAAACGCTAGCTGTGGATCCCCGACTAACAGTAATAAAGCCTCGATTTCAATCCCCCCTTGAATCTCTTGATGTAATTTTTCATAAAGAGCCGGAGTTGCTTTTAGTCCAAAAAAAGAAGCTAGCATATGAGGATGCGCATGAAACAGACAAATAGGTGCATCGAGACGTTCAATTTTTAAAAAGTCGATTAGCGGAGGATAGCCTTTAGCGTTGAACAAATTTGATCGCTTAGTTCCTTTAAGCATCAAGTAATAAATAGGTTGCAGATCGGGATCGGGTAAAGTCAGCGTTTCAAGGGCGATCGATGGTTGGTCTTTAAGAGAGCGCTTTCCCGCTTCGATAATGGCATCTAATAATAAAAATTCCGTCCCACGTTTCATTGAAACTAGTAACTTGCTGTAAAACATTTTCAGCATTTTTGCGGCCAGTTCATAGCGAGCCTTTTGATTTTCCTTGCCTTGTTCAATGAGAGGAAATAAATTCAACCGGCAGCAAGCTGGATTGACAGCCGGAATTGATAAAGGCTTTTTTTTAGCTGGTGAAGCCATTGTTATAGAAGGCGTAGACTGTTTGTTTTCAGTCCCTTGAAGCTCTTTAAATGTTTTAATCTCACTTTGTCGCAGTAAGTTCCGTTCTGCTTTTCTCAGTCCGATAAAAGCCGCTTGAGATCGGCGAGATATTGCATGTTTTTGAAATGAAGCAGCCGTGCCCAAAGAGAGAATCAGAAGAGTTGCCAGAACAAACGTTAAAATATTCATGCTTTCTTAATTATACTTATAGGATATTGGCTTGGTAAAATAAAGGCGATTTTTAAATTTGGCTCTCTTTGTTTTTTTTTGTCAATGCCATGCCAAAGTCTTAGTCGAACTAAAGGAGGAGGAGCCCCATTGGATGACTTCCATTTAGAAAGCCACCCCCACATATTGGCAATGTAGGTCGTTTCTGCATCTTTTTCAGATGCATGACCTAAAAACTCCCACTCCAGGGCCCTTACATCTTTCAAGAGGATTTCAGAACGTTCCTCCTTAAGATCTAACGTTGACTGTACAAAACGTAAATTCGATTCATCATCGATGAATAACCGACCTAAATTTAAACCGCTGAAAGCGGGGTCCGGATCGATTCCCGCATTATAACGCATAAATAAGCACATCGAGCGATCTTTTGGCTTTACTTCAGTATAAAAAATATGATCCAGTGCAAAAAAAACAGAGTGAATTTTTTCGTATAATTTTTGTTGTTCGCATACAGTCGCTTGAGCACGATCGATCCGTTTTTCAAATTGGCTATTCGATATTAAAAATTGAAATAAAACCATTAAAAGGGCAGCAGAAAGACTTAAAGCAATCAACAATTCCCATAATAAATATGTTCGCTTCATGTGGAGTGCTCCACATTTAACTGATAAGAAAATTGCCGTTTTTTGTGCCCTGATCCGATCTGAATATGAATGGAAAGCAATCGATGAATACGCCCATCGTCCGTTTGTTTTTCTCGCAGCGTTTCAATGACATAGCTGCGATTTATGGAACGTGAAAGTAGCGGAGGAATTTGGAAGGGGGCGTCTGGTAAAGCAAAGGATTTACTTTTCTTTTTCAGGGCCGGTATTTGCGACCAAGGAACCGTTCCTTTTAAAAAATTTTCATATATTTCTGTGAAAGTTAAAGATGCAATTCTATCCGCCTCGATGTTTTCAAGTTGCTCAACTTCTGCCCGATGGAGTAAAATCGGTTGCCGAATTAGCGTCGAGGCAGCCAAAGTTAAGATTGTCATGGCGATGAGAACTTCGAGTAACAAAAATGGCCTGTACCGCATGCCCTGGCAGCATAACAGGCCTAACGTACAATTGCAATTTTTTTTAAGCAATTGACAGTAATTTTTCTGACAATGTAATATTGGATGTATGTTACAAACTAAAGCTCTTTATAATTTATTTCGTATAAATTTACGGGATGGCGAACCTTTAGAGGTAGATCCCTGGGTATTAGAAGATTTGCGGGCTCTTGATATTAGCCTATTATGGAAGAAATTAGCGGCTGAGCAAATTCTTCTTGATAGAGCTGCATTTTGTCATTATGCGGAAGAAGTCGATTCTCCAGAAGAATTGACCGTTTTATTGACAGATGAGGCCTTAGATCAAAAAACAGTGGATCGAGTTTATTTAGTGTTGTTTGAACTATGGAGGCGTTTACTGCCCGAAAAGCCTTCCCTGTCCATTTTTTGCGATGAGCTTGATCGTTTGATTGATTTGTACGACACGGGACTTCTTAGTAGCGATGAGTTGATTCAAGATAAATTGGCCCTTTTTGCTGATTTGCTGGAAGAGCATGCCGATGCAGGAATGGATTCAAAAGAAGCTTTTGTTTCTATTTCTAATTATTGCGCCCATGATTTGGAAGGATTTTTATATGATTACATCATGGATCAAGAAAATCCAGCCTACGCAGCAGAGCTACTCGAGATGTTTGAACCCTTTATGCCAACCACTGAATGGGTGGCATTGTTAAAAGCTCGAGCTTTGAGCCTGAGTGATGTATCTGCCGCCAATCAATTGATTCAAAAAACGCTTATTAAAGCGCCATCTTTAGATGTGATAACAGAAGCTTTGAGTCTGTTGGTTGAATTTGGTGAAATCGATGTCTTTCGCTATGCTATGCAAAAGGCATTATCTAAAATACAAACACCTGAAGACCTTCATGATCTCATTGAAGTTGCAGCCGATTTTTATCGTAGATTGGATTGTGATGCATTGGAAGTGGCGATTTTGAAAATTCAAAAAGAGGCAAGCTCTTCGCTGAGTTCGTTGGATTCTTTGATTCGTAAAGTGCAAGAAGTAATTTCTTAACGTATTGGAACTAATTGAAATCGAGTGTAATCGCATGCTGCCAGAATATAGCGGATGTGATTGAATTCGCCAAATAGATCTAGCCCTGCTTTTAAATTGTGCAAATGGCCAAATACGCATATCTGCACTCCGTACTTTTCTAAAATAGCAGAGGCTCGGCTCGGTTTGTGATTGGGTCCAATCGGTGGATAATGCGTCATTGCGATACGCAGCGAAGCATCGGCCCGCAGCCCTTTTACACTCATTTCCAAACGTTGCAGTTCTCTTTCATAGATCTGATCGGATAAATCGGCTTGGATCGGATCTTTTGTCTTTTCTCTGGGATTTTCTTGAAAATCGATATAAGGATGAAATGTATATTCGGGCGTATCCCATAGTCTAGCCCCTCCGATTGTCACATCTTTCCAATTAAAAACGTTGTTTTGAATGACATGAATAGAAGGAGGTAATACTGAGGTCACTTTATTTAAAGACCCCCACCAATAGTCGTGATTGCCCTTAAGCAAAACTTTGGTTCCCGGTAACTGGTGAATCCACAATAAATCGGCAATAGCCTCTTCCAGTTTCATTGCCCAAGAAATATCTCCCGGAATTAAGACGAGATCTTCTGGATGTACTACGGAAAGCCAATTAGCAGCAATTTTTTCTGCGTGACCTGCCCAAGCAGGGCCAAAATAATCCATGCTTTTATTAGAGACGCCAAAACTTAAATGTAGGTCTGCAATAGTCCAAATACGCATAACGCTTGTGTTAAAAAAACATCTCGTATTATCGTTCAGAACAACTATATGCGCCAGATATTCTTTTTCTTTTGTCTTATTACCGCGGCGATTGCCGCTGCCAAGCAGACGGTCTGTTTAAATATGATCGTCAAAAATGAATCTCGCATTATTGAAGAATGCCTGACATCGATTAAACCAATGATTGATTATTGGGTGATCGTAGATACTGGATCGACGGATGGAACCCAGGATTTAATCCGCAAAACAATGGAAGGAGTTCCTGGAAAACTGTATGAACGTCCATGGGTAAATTTTGAAGTCAATCGCAATGAGGCGCTTTCATTTGCGCGCGGCCATGGCGATTATATCATGATGATCGATGCCGATGAAAAAGTTGTGTTTGATACCGGCGGCCGATTTCCGGAATTGAAGCTGGACAGTTATTTTATCACGGTGCGTGAAAGCGGCGCCGATTATCAACGCTTATTTCTCATTAAAGAAAATCTGCCGTGGCGTTGGAAAGGCGTTTTACATGAAACACTACTCTGTAGTTCTGGATACACATCGGATTTATTGAATAAAGTGGTGTTGTTGTCGAATACATTGAATGGAGCGCGATCCAGCGATCCGCAGAAATATCTCAAGGATGCAGCCGTATTAGAAAAAGCTCTTATCGATGATCCTAATAATTCTAGATACGTATTTTATCTTGCGCAGAGTTATTACAATGCCGGTGAATTTCAAAAATCCAAAGAACAATATCAAAAACGCTCAGAAATGGGCGGCTGGGATGAAGAGGTGTATTGGGCGATTTATCGCGTTGCACAAATTCAGCATTTTATCGATAAAGATTTAAAAGCAGCTAACGAAACCTATCAAAAAGCGTTTCAATATCGCCCCCGTCGCGCAGAGCCTCTTTTTCATTTAGCAAATAATTATTTACAAATGGGAGATCAGCTTGCGGCTTATGCTTTAGCTAAATTCGCCCTTTCGATTCAGGAACCAGATGATCATGTGTTTGTGGAACATTGGATTTATCGCCAAGGTTTGTTGCTGACCTTGGCTCAAGCCGCATATCAGTTGAAATTTTTGGAAGAAACAAAACAATTGTGCAAGAAAATTTCTGAAATTCCCAATCTAGATCCAGCGCTAAAAGCGAATATGGAAGAAAATGTGCGCGTGTTATCTCAGCCTTTAAAGACCAAGGATTAAAGTTCCTTTTTGAACTAATACTCCGCGGCTCGCTACATCAATATGGCCTTGTACGGGCCCGCTGCTAGATAAAATACCGAAGTTTTCTGTTTCTAGTTCAGACCAAACAACGATTGTGCCTCCTGTGTAAGACCCATTGGCAGAGATCGTTGTAGTAGGTGCGATAAATACACTTTGAGCATTTGGAATGTGTGGATTTGATCCCTGTACACCGCCTCCGATGAGAATTTGTCCTCCAGTTACATTCCCTGATGCATTGACATTGGCTGAAATTAAAGAAATTTGTTCTCCCAGAATATGGATAGTTCCGGCCGAAGTATAATGATTGCCCGCAGCTAGTAAAGATGTACCGAATAAAGAAATAGCTCCTCCATTATTTGGAGCATTGGCGGAAGTAGAGCCCAATTCTGTTCCTAAAAACGATTGTGCTGCTTGTATAGTAATCGTGCCGGCGACGTGATTCGTTCCATTGGCATTAACAGAGCCTGCATGTAAGATATGATCTCCCTGGATTGAAATAGAACCTCCCGATGAACCGGATGCATCTACAGCACCAAAAAGATAAATGCGTTCTGCATTCGAAGTGGAAGTTGCTTGAATAGAAACCGAACCTGCAGGAGCAGTTAAATTAGCGCCATATGCCAGCATGATTGCTCCGCCACTTGTGGCTAACGTGAGGTTGCCTCCTTCTTCAAGAAGAGTGATCCCTTCATTTTGTCGAATCGCTACCCCAGCAGATCGATCTGCCTCTAAATAAACGTGTAACGCTTCCACGGGTCCTGAATTGCTAATTCCTTCCCCAGGCAAATTCGCTTGTACATTGATGTTGGGAATAAAAGATGTGTTGATAGTGTAGTTGTGCCCGGAAAGTAAAGCTAAAGTGCCTCCAGGGGAAGTTAAAGACCCGCGATTGTCAATTTGATGAGATAGTAAAGCTAGCATCCCCGCATTGACAGAAATAGTTCCAAGCTGAATCACAACAGCAGTAGAGCTCCCGCTAAATTGAAGATCTATGCCTTGAGTAAATAGATTATTGGCAAGAGTTAAAGTAGATCCGATGAATGATTCTGCCGCGACGTTGCCTGTTGTGCCTACCAAAAGACCTTGTTCATTAATAACGCAAACAGCACCATTGGCCTCCAGCGAACCCAGCAGTTGACTCATGTTGGCGCCGGTAACTTGAAAAAGAGCTGTAGCAGAAGTTGTGGGCTGAATTAATTGTACTGTTTCCGATGCGTTGATCGAAAAATCAGTCCATTCGACCACTGCCCCATCGGAGACTATTAATTGTAGCGTGTTATTAGCAAAACTGGAAGAGACGGTGCCTGCTACAACAGTCATCCCCGATGGCAGCGCATGCAATGAGGTGATTGCGGAAAGATTATAAAGAAAAATGATCAGGAAGAGTCGTGCCATGTGTTACAATTACAATCCCATCTCGGATGTAAATTCCATCGCCGTCGTAACGGTCGAGTTTTTGGGTGTTAGTTAATTTGACATTGTTCCCGATTCTCACATTTTCGTCGATAATAGCTTTTTCGATGATGCAATTTGCTCCGATACCATAACCAGAATCTTCTTCGGCAAATGTATGATTTCCCATGATTACAGAATCACGAATCACAGTTCCTTGTTGAATGCGCGAACGTACGCCGATGATGCTATGTGAAATTTCACTAGCTTCGATAGTGCATCCCTCGCATACAATGGATTGATTAATTTTTGTGCAGCAAACTTTAGGCCCAGGCAGATGGAAAGACTTAGAATAAATAGGATTGTTTTGATCCGTTGTGATTAAACCGCCTGCGCCTTCCGTTAGCATAAGATTTGCTTCATAATATGAAGCCACAGTTCCAATATCTTCCCAATATCCGTGATAAACATGAGTATAGGTTTTTCCTTTTTGGACCGCTGTATCAATGAGATGATAGCCGAAATCATCTCGTAAATCTTCTTTCAATAATGAGATTAATGCCTCTCTTTTAAAAATATAAATTCCCATTGAACCTAAATAAGTAGATTCGAGAGGATAAGGGCGATTCCATTGTTGATAAGATGTTTTAGGTAAAGTAAATGGGTGTAGGACTTCTAAATTTTTGGGTTTTTCAACAAAAGCTGTCACGTGTCCATTGCTTTGCGCTTCAATAATACCCATTCGAAGAGCTTCTTTTTTGCGCACTGGTAACGAGGCAATAGTTAAATCAGCATCTTGTTCCTGAGCAAACTGTAACATACTTTGAAAATTGATGTTGTATAGCTGGTCACCGGATAAAATAAGATAATATTCAGCAGGTGTTTTGAGTAATTCAGGTAGATTTTTGCGTACTGCATCTGCGGTTCCATGGAACCATTCTTTTTCTCCCTTTGCATTTTCTTGAGGAGATAAGACATTAATGGATCCCGGTCGGAATGAATCAAAGCGATAGGCTTCACTGATATAGTGTTCCAATTCATTTCCAAGATATTGCACGATGACAAAGATGTCTGAGAAATTTGAATTCACCGCATTGGAAATGGGAATATCAATAAGGCGATACTTACCACCATAAAGTACAGCGGGCTTTGCATGATTGATGGTGAGAGGATGTAACCGAGTCCCCTGGCCACCGGCGAGAATGATAGCAGCAACACGTGGAGTCATTAAGACCCACAATAGAACTCAATAAAATTCTTTGACAAGAATTTTATTGAGCTTTCCGCAGAAACCCCTTGATACAGGACTTATGTTTTCATGAACAGATCTGCGTTATAGCTTGAACGGACAAATGGACCGGCATAAACATGCTTGAGTCCCAAGAACATACCATACATTTCGTATTCTTTAAATAATTCCGGCCGCACGAATTCTTTAACGCGCAATTTAGATCGGCTCGCTTGTAAATATTGGCCGATGGTTACGATATCGCATCCCGCGGCATGCAAATCCTTAATTGTTTCTTTGACCTCATCGGGAGATTCTCCGAATCCAACCATAATGCCCGATTTAACAAAGCGAGAGAGGTTTGAATTTTTAGCAGCCCGTAAAACGGCAAGCGTGCGATCGTATTGCGCTTTATGTCGGATCTTGGGAGTTAAAGAGCGAACCGTTTCTATGTTGTGGTTAAAAACCTCAGGTCTATGTTGTAGTGCAATGTAAAGCAGCTTAACATCACCGGAAAAATCCGAAGTTAACAGTTCTATTGAGGTTTGTGGATTATGCTGTCGTATTGTTTTTACGATTTCTGCGATATGGGCGGCTCCTTGATCAGGTAGATCATCCCGAGTGACCATAGTTACGACGGCGTGTTTTAACCCTAGCTCTTGAACAAATAGAGCGATGCGCTCCGGTTCATCGGCTTGTGGAGCTTTAGGTGTTTTGGAAAAATCAATATCGCAAAAACCACAATTGCGCGTGCACTCTTTGCCTAAAGCGAGAAATGTCGCCGTTTTGCGCGTGTAGCACTCGAGGCGGTTTGGACATTTTGCTTCTTCGCAGACAGTGTTTAACTGATACTTTTCGATGAGGTGATTGGTATTGAAAATTTCATTGCCCTGAGGAAGTTTTCGATGCAGCCAAGAAGGAAAGCGGCCGATCTGTTTTCCTTCTTCGGGATTGGAGGGCAAAATATTGAGTTGGTTCATAACTTTTTTTTCGGCGGAAAGTTAATGGGCTGCTCAAACGCTATTGCAGCAGCTTCGTGCCAGCTTTCTGCAACTGTCGGGTGAGCGTGAATTGTTTCTATAATCGACTCTATCGTGAGTTCGTTTTGAATCGCAAGCGTCATTTCAGCGATGAGATTGGACGCCTCATGGCCGATGGCGATAGCGCCGAGGACTTGACCTGTTTTTTGATCGCTAATAATTTGCGCAAACCCCTCTGTTTCCATAGCAGCTTGTGCTTTGCCAAGCGCCGAAAAAGGAAACGTCCCTTGCGTGGCTTTGTAGCCCTTTTGCAGCGCTTGCTGCAAAGTTAAGCCTACCGTTGCGATTTCAGGAGAGGTGAAGACGACCGCTGGGATAGCGTCATAATGCATCGCTGCAGTATGCCCGCACGCATTGCTTGCCGCAATCATCCCCTGGTGCGAACCGACGTGCGCAAGCATCCATTTACCCGTGACATCGCCCGCCGCGTAAATGCCTGGCACAGCCGTTTCCATTTTTTCATTCACGTCGAGAAAGCCTTTCTCATTGGGTAAAAGCCCCGCTTTTTCCAGCATAAGTCCATCTAAATACACTTTTCTTCCCACGGAAACAAGCGCGTATTCGGCCTCTAGGTGATGGCCGCCGACAAGAGATACAAGGACGTTATTTTTGCGGTTTTCAATTCGCTCTACTTTAACATTAGTTTCGATTGCTATCCCTTTTTGAGCCATCGATTTCGTCATAAATTGTGAGACCGTCTCTCCTTGAGCGGCAAGAATAGAAGGGAGCGCTTCTAAAATGGTTACTTTGGTTCCTAGCTCAGCAAATAGCGTAGCAAATTCACATCCGATGTATCCCCCTCCGACGATTGCCAGTGTTTTGGGAATATGAGTTAGTTCTAACATCGATGTCGAATTGAGAATGCGATCGTGATCGCAAGGAAAAGCTTTGATATCGAAAGGAATAGAGCCCGTTGCGATGATGATCTTGTCGGCAGATAAATATAAATTATCTGCCCCGGAGATCTTGAGTTCTCTCGGCGATTCAAACTGCGCCATACCGCGGAAAATCACTACCTGATTGCTGCGAATCAATCCCTCTAAGCCCATGCGGATTTTAGCGACGACCTGATCTTTACGCGCTTTCATTTTTTCATAATGCAAAGCGATAGGACCTACTGTGATGCCGAATTGCTCAGCCCGTTTGATCTGATGAACGAGAGCTGCATTGCTCAATAGAGTTTTTGTCGGGATGCATCCCACATTCAAACAACAGCCGCCGAGAGATCCTTTTTCGATCAGGGCGACCGATTTTCCCAATTGCGCTCCCTTGATGGCTGCAACGTAGCCGGCGGGACCCGAGCCGATAACGGCTAAATCAAATCGTTTTTTTTCAGTCATAATCGACGATTATAGCATACCAACTTTTCTAGTGGAAGATTTTGTCAGTGGGTGGTTATACTCAACCTCAATGAAGCCGAAGAAACGCCAAAAGCTATGCTATAACTGTGAAGGAGATGTTGATCTCGATGTGATTGTATGTCCCTTTTGTGCAGCCGATTTGCGCGAAGAAAAATCAGAAAGAGCTTCTTTCAGCCCCTCGGCTCATTCGGTCAAACACCTTGGTGGATCGGCAGTACAGCAACTTGAGGCGATTCGCAGTAGAGCGGCAGTCATGGAAGATGTTCAAGAACGCCCTGATGCATCTTTGCCTGAAATTGAAGAAGAAGTAGCCGAGAAGCCCATTTGGATGGGAGCAGCCGTGTTTGCTGCCGGTTTTCAATTGGCCCTTTTAGCTGTTTTGCTGTTGTTTTTTCAAAGCAATGGGACTGTGATTTTGAAATGGGACGCCCGCTTGTGGTTTTTATATCTTTTTGCAGCGATCCCTGTATTGATTTTAGGATATCGTATGCTGGCTAAAGCAGATCGCTAAAATAGACAAAAATCGCGTACATCACAAGTGTCGGGGGGAGAGCGGATACAAATAGCCTCAAAGGAGACAGTCCGCCTTCAAAGTGTTTTGATAAAATCACATAGCCTGCTGGATTTGGAGCATTGGCGATGACTGTTAACCCTCCGCCTGCAACAACACCCGTAAATAATGCGTATTCAAAAACAGCGCCCCAGTTAGGAATTAAAGTGGATAGATAGGCGATGGCAGCATTGTCATTGAAAGCGGTTAAGCTAATGCCAAGGCCCAATACCTCAAGGGGAGTTTTTCCGCTCAGCATTCGGACTACCCACCAGCCTTGAAGACCTCCGTGGACTACTAAGCCGGCTAAAAACAATCCCACAAGAAGCGGCCGAGTCAGCCTAAGCGGAGATTGATGAGCGCGCGTCGATTGATGAAACCCGATGAAGAACATATAAGCGGCGATAAAAATGGCTGGGTAATGTGATGTCATAACGACGGTAAAAATGAAAAACAGATGCGCGCATGTGATCCAAGTTGGAATCGGCTCTTCGATTTCTTTTTGTTCCGGATGAATTTGTAAAAAGCCCTCGCGTTTTTTATCCATCAATCGCAGCTCTTTTCGGAACGCACGCCAATAGATGATATTAACTAGTAAAATACCTAAGACCGCTTTCCAACCGAAGATTTGCATGATTTCCCAGTTCGACCAGTCCCAAGCATGGGCTAGAATTAGAACAGCCCGGGAAGCAAAATTGGTTAGAAGCCCGCCCACTGATACATTGATGAAGAGAAGTGCTATAGTTGCGTAAGCCAATTTTGCACTTGGGCGGTGGTCGTAGAACTGACGAGAAAGAAGCATTGCCGAGATCCCCATGGCCCCGGCTTCCGTAATTAAAGAGCCTAAAAGAGGGCCTATTGTCAGTAGCGTGAACCACCAGGCAGAGAGCGTACCTCCGAGTCCTCCGGCCAAAAAGCGAATTAATTTTTCCGAAGCATTTAAGATAGGACGGCTGAGAGCTAAGCTTAAAATGATGGTGACAAAAAGCGGTTCGGTAAAATCTCGAGTGTTGATATAGCCAAGAGCTGTCTCAAAGCCATAATAAAAAGCCATCGTAAAAAAAAGAGGAATCACCCAAATGGCGAAGATGATTTCGATCTCGGAGAGAAAATAAAGAGCCTGTACCCAGACTGTTCGCTCAGCGCTTTTGTGGCTTTTGAGTTCAAGCCGTCTCGCAAAATTATGAATTTTGCGAACAGAAAGGGTGTGGATGACGGCTAAAATTAAAAAAAGCAAAGCAAAAAGATGGAATTGTGTATACGTGAAGTCTTCTAAAGCCAATACGTTAGGGTTTTTTAGGCAGTCGAATTTGCCCGGAGCCTTGATGATGTGCGCTAGCATAAATTGCTACATACATCAGGTAACGGCAAAAGTCTACGGAATTTAGGGATTGCCTCTTAAGAAGGATCGTGGCTTACAACAACGGTGGCATCCCCTGTTGTTACATCCACCGTAGCTTTAGCTGTAAAATAAAACGAAGAGCTCAGATGACTCCCAGCTGCACAAAGCCTACAAGTGATGACTAATCTTCTTATATCATGAGATAAAGAAAATTGATCGAGTTCCACTTGCAATGATGGCAATTCATCAGTGCAGTTTCTGCGAGTTCCAATAGAATACTCTGTATTATTTCCCAGGATGTTAGACGTAACTATTTGTACAATAGGAGCTGCAACCCCTTGGTGGCAAGTGCTGAGGATTGTTAATAGGTTTTCTTTTACTGTTGTGCTCATCTCATGATAGAGAGGTGTGAAAGTGAGTGAGGTTGCTTCCTCTTCAGTTGCAGGCATATTGAGGAGCATTAATGCTCGAGAAGAATCGGCTGAATGGCTCATTCTTGTTTGGTCTACTAGCACAGTCTTGGCCATCTTTCTTGGGTTAAAATTAGATGTTGAGTTTTTGGTTATTTCGTAGATTGTGCGTAGGTAGTTTGGAATTTGAAAGGTAAGTTTATTTTTCTTAAGGTTCTTTAGTCGGGCACTTACTTCTTCATTGGTGGTGTTATTTGCTTCGATTGGGCTGGGAGTTCGCGATGGAGAGCTGCTTGCAGATGAAGGTGATGGAGTACGTGAAGATGGTGGGGTATAAGATCCGGTGTCTGATGCGTCCAGCTCACGATATTGTGCTTTCCTACATGATTGAAGCGTGAGGGTTGCCCAGAAAGAACTTAGGCCTGATAAAATTGTGGTTACAAGAGTTGTTAGCCAGCCCCATTTAGCAGCGGGCGCGGGTGTAACGGTTGCCGGCCCTGAATGTAAAAGAGGTGTGGTAGCACTTATTGGCTTAGACAAAGGCAATCCTTGTGTTTATGGTTTAATTATAGCAAATTAATTTTAATTTGTCTTAATTAAGACCTGGATTGCCTGGCGAAATAATCCCGCTATTAACTGCCTTGAATTGGGGTAGCTTGTTGTCTTTGGAGAGCAGCTAGGGCTTGTTGGAGTCTTTGGGCCGGCGATTGGGGCATCATCTCGAATCGAAACAGATCTCGGGTGATTTCCAGCCGCAGTTCTTCAGAGAAGGTCTGGAAGAACTTAAATGCCTCATGCTTAAACTCTAGGAGAGGGTCTTTTTGACCTACAGTTCGCATATGGACATCGGATCGGAGGTGATCGATGGCGTGTAAATGCTGTTGCCAGCGCTCATCTACCCGGCGAACGATGAGGTTGCGGATTACTTGCTGCAAAATAGATTGAGCTTTTTCGGGATCTTGTAATTCAGGATTGGACTCGTGTAGAACTTGGCGTTGTGCTTGGAGTTTGGTATGGAATGCGCTTAAAATACGGGCAATAGCCTTCTTTTCGAGATCTTCTGCGGAGGCGTAACCGCTGTCAGCAAAGAGGGTCTCTTCAAATTGGATGGGAAATTGGCGCATAAGGGCTTGTCTATAGCCTTCAGGGTTCCAGTCTTTATCTCGATTTTGAATGAATGGGGTGCCAATGGAAATTGCAACGGTTTCCAAAAGCTCTTCTGCGATGTGAACGGGCTGCTCTGCTCGCAGTAATTCATTGCGGAAGGCGTAAACTTCTTGGCGCTGTTTGTTCATCACATCGTCATACTCTAGGGTGTGCTTGCGGATGGAGTAGTTGCGTTGTTCTACCCGCTTTTGCGCGGTTTCGATAGATTTATTCAATACTTTAGCGGAAATCGGCTCTCCTTCGGGGGGGCGGAATCTCTGCAGCAGAGCGGTCATGCGAGGGGATGCAAAAAGGCGCATGAGGGAGTCTTCAAATGAGATGAAAAACTTAGATGATCCAGGATCTCCAAGCCGGCCTGATCTACCGCGCAATTGTCGATCGATTCGGCGCGATTGATGCCGCGTTGTGCCGATGACGTGCAACCCGCCGGTGTCTTGGCTTCCGTCTTTTAATTTGATGTCAGTGCCTCGTCCAGCCATGTTGGTCGCTAAAGTGATGGCTCCCTTTTTGCCGGCGTCTGCAATGATGGCAGCTTCATTGGCGTGATTTTTGGCATTGAGCACGGTGTGTTCTAGTTTTGCTTGGCGCAAAATTCTGGAAAGTTTTTCCGATACTTCTACCGATTCGGTTCCGATGAGGATGGGGCGTCCCTTTTCATGATTTTCTCGAATCTCTTTCAAAATCGCATTGTATTTTTCCCGCTCAGTCATGTAGATCTCATCATCGAAATCATCCCTGGCGCATTTGCGATGAGTCGGAATTTCAAGAACTTCTAATTTGTAGATCTCTTTAAATTCGTTCGCTTCGGTCATCGCGGTACCAGTCATGCCGGCTAATCTTGTGTAAAGGCGGAAGTAATTTTGCAGCGTGATGGTCGCATAGGTTTGCGTTTCACCTTGAATTTCCACATCTTCTTTGGCTTCAATTGCTTGATGAAGACCATCGGAAAAACGGCGTCCCGGCTGGGGGCGTCCAGTATTTTCGTCGATGATGACGATTTTGTTATCGACGACGATGTAATCGACGTCTTTTTCCATGAGCAAATGTGCTCGGAGCATTTGACGCAGATTGTGCGAGCGCTCTTTGCGCTTAGCATCTTCCTCGCGTAAAGCGATTTTAGCTCTGAGCTTTTCTTCGTCGGACAATTGTTTGTTTTGATCGATGGCTGCGTAATCGTGGCCAAGGTCGAGCATTATAAAATCGTCTGCTCCCGAGCCGTCTTTGAAAGCGATCCATGCGCTAATGCCTTTGTCGGTCAATTCGTATTCGCTATTGCGTTCGTCGACAACCATATAAAGCTCAGCTAGCTGCTCGTGTTTTTCCTCTTTATTTGCTTCGCCAAAGTAATATGTTTCCCAGCGGTCAATAGCGGCGCGCAGATCGGGATTTTCTTTGATTCTTTTGAGAACTTTATTGCGCGGAGTCCCTTTGCCGACAAGCCATAGTTTTTTAAAGGCGTCGTTGATTGATTCTTGTTCTGCTTTTGCAAGTTTTCGTTTTTCTGAGGTTTCTTCAAGCAGGCCAAATGTTTCTAAGATGCGGCGTGCATCTGCTGCAATGCGATTGCAAAGGTCCCTTTGATTTTTTACTAGATCAGCCACGCCTTCTTTGAGTTCGTCGTACATTTGGCGGCTTTCTGGCGCAGGGCCGGAGATGATCAGCGGAGTTCTTGCTTCGTCGATCAAGATTGAGTCGATTTCATCGACCATCGCAAAATAATGGCCGCGCTGAACTTGGTCGCTTTGTTTCATCGCCATGGAATTGTCGCGCAGGTAATCAAAGCCAAACTCCGATGCTGTGCCGTATACGATGTCGCAGGCGTAAACTTCTTTGCGGCGATAAGGAGGGACGTCGTTTGTGAGGGCTGCGACTGTCAGGCCTAATTTGCGAAAGATCGAGCCAATCCAATCGCAGTCGCGCTTGGCTAAGTAATCATTTACGGTGACAAGATGGACAGATTTTCCTGTGATGGCGTGTAGGTACAGCGGCATAGAGGCTGTGAGGGTTTTCCCTTCTCCTGTCTGCATTTCGGCGATCGAGCCGTGAAACATGGCGATCGCACCTAAAATTTGTACGTCGTAGGGAACCATATCCCAGTTTTGAGTGTATCCGGATACATGAACCTCTGTCCCGCAAAGGCGTCTGCAAACATTTTTGACTGCCGCAAAAGCTTCGGGCAATAAAGATTCGAGCGACTCGCCTTTGTTAAATCTTTCTTTGAACTCAAGGGTTTTATTTTGAAGGGCTTCATCGCTTAAGGATTGAAAGCTTTGCTCTAGCGCATTGATTTGCGGGACGAGTTTTCCGTATCGCTTAAGAATTCGAGTTTGCTGCGTTCCAAATACTTTTTTAATAAATCCAAACATGTTTTTCGGTCCCGAGTTTGACAAAATTTTAATAGGATTTCGCTTTTCTCGCAAGGTTAATTAATTAGAGCAAAAAATAATAATTGCTTGTATCCTTGCGTTTTATGATCCAGTTCATCGACAGGCAAAGCGGGACTATTTGTACAGAAAAAGTTTATGGTTGGCAAGCCTTAAAAGCGCTCTATGGAGATGGGCCTTTGGCCTGGCTTTTGCAAAGGCTTGTCTGTTGTTTTCCGTTTGTTTCGCGTTTTATGGGATATTGGATGAAGCGGCCGGCTAGCCGCAAAAAGATCGATCCGTTTATTCAGCAATATGGGATAGCAGTTGCGGAATTTGCAGAATTTAAATTTGAATCATTTAATGATTTTTTTATTCGCAAATTAAAGCCTGAGTGCCGTCCCCTTGTTCAAGGGGCGAATCGCTTGGCTGCGCCCGCTGATGGGCGCTATTTGGTTTATCCTAAGTTTACTGAATTTACTGCCAAAAGGCAGAAATTTTGTCTGCGCACTTTGCTGCAAGATGATGTGTATGCAAATCGATTTCGAGAAGGCTCGCTGTTGATCGCGCGGCTGTGTCCGACTGATTATCATCGCTTTCATTTTCCCTGTGATGGAATGGCGCATGCTCCTCGGCTGATCAATGGGTTGCTGCACTCGGTTAGCCCGATTGCTATATGTAAAAATTGGGCAATTTTATCGGAAAATAAGCGGGTAGTGACAGAAATTGAAACGGATTCATTTGGCACCGTGCTGTATGTTGAAATTGGCGCTACGGGAGTTGGGTCGATTCGCCAGACGTTCAGCGGCCCTTCGCGTGTAGCAAAGGGTCAAGAAAAGGGTTATTTTGAGTTTGGCGGTTCTTGCATTGTTTTGCTCTTTGAAAAAAACCGTATATCTTTCGATGCGGATTTAGTTGCCAATACAAAGCGTGGGTACGAGACGTTATGCCGTTATGGAGAGGGGGTTCTGGCGCGTGTGTCTTGACTTGAAAGAAAGTCAACCTTATAATAATCGATTATTTGTCATATTTTTAGATATTTACAGGAAATGATGACCTTAGTTTCGATTGATTACCCCGTTTTTCTTAAGACCCCGGCTTATTATGCGCCTGATGATGGCCTTAATCAGGAGGTGTTGCAACGTTCGCTTGTCGCTAGGGTCTTTTACGCCGTCTTGCCTTTTATTGCTTTGCATAAACCGTTTGGTAGAATCATTACGTTGACGATGGACTCAATTCGGGCCTTCTCTTCTCTTAGAGAGCTTTTTGAAAACAAAGATGGCAAAGCCGCTTTTAAGATAATCATTGCAGTTGCAGCGCTCGCGGGCACTCTCTTTATGCATCCTTTGGGCTTGTGCATTGCCACTTTATACGACCTAATTGCTCATCTACCCGAGGCGATATCCCAGCTCCAGGCGGGAGACGTGCAAGAGGCTGTTTTAGTTTTTCAACACGGTATCTACCTTGGCACAATTATTATTGGCTCCGTAGAAATCATTGCCGTTTCGTTTTTGTTCAGCATGGCTATAGAAATTTGTCGTTCAAAAAAACAATTCCAGCAAGGGCGTTTACTGGAGGGTGTAGCACATATGCTGATGTCAATGGTTAGATTTGGGCAAAGCGTCCCTTATATGGCTAGAGCGTCTGAGCAAAACAATTTTCGCAGCCAACAGTTATTTAAATCTTTAGAAATAATGTCTGCTAAAATAAGAGACCGGGCAGCTCTTTTTTTCTATTCTTCGGCGCGCTCTTTAACAACGCCTCTTTGGAAGAGCACAAGTTTATGGCTTGAAACGATTAGCGTTTGCAATAATTCTTATTTCTTAACGTCTCAAAAAATTTCCTCAGTTGCAAAGTCCACGCTTTTTTCTTGCGCTCTTTTACCTTTGACTCTTGGTGGAGTGGCTTTAGGACAGGTATTTCATTTTGCGGCATTCAATCTCGCAACCACTCCCTACATTCATTTAACAGGTGATGCAGAGGTGCAAAATTCGTTGGATCAAAACATCTCGATTTTTCAATTGAATTGTTGTTTAACTGCAGGTGGGTTTGCTCGTTTATTTGGTGGGTTGGCACTTTCTGATGAACAAAGAGTCGTAGAGATAGCAAAAATGATCAAGGCAAGCAATCCGGATATTGTTTGTCTACAGGAAGTGAGCGACTTGGCAAGTGCTCTTTCTCTTTATCAACAACTCTCTCCGGAATTTGCCGAATTTTATTTGAATGTAGGAGCGACTCCTTTTATTTTGCAAAATAACAGCGGCCTTTTTGTGGCCAGCAAACAAGTCATTGCGAATCCTAACTTCCAGAGCTTTACAGATATTGCAGGAACCGAAAGCATGGTAAATAAGGGTTGCTTTAGTTTTTCAACACCGGTGGCCAATTTCATCAATACTCATTTAAGTCCATCTGCGGATGACTTACACCCTACAGATCAAGAAATTAGAACTAGGGAAGAAGAGCAAAGAAGAATTTTAGAGACCGCTCGAATTCAATTTTCCAATCATGGAAAACCTGTTTTTGTGTCAGGAGATTGTAATACTGATCAAGGTTTGTTATTTGACCAATGTACAGATAGGTCGGCTCCACACCCTATAGCTCTCTGCGAAACTGATTATCTCGTCGATCGTAATTTGCGTCATGATTTAAGCGCGCAGCCGAGGGGTAAAATGATCGATTACTTTTTTTCTTTTTTTCAAAAGCCATCAGCCTTTAGTACTCGCGTTATTGCAACTTTCGATATCGATCGGCCTGAAAAGGCTATTTCTGATCATCCTGCCTTATTGAACCAATTGGCTTTATTTTCTGAAGTGACTTAGGGGTTGTCAAACAATAAATTAAAGCATTTGACAATCCCGTAGCTCTTTGCAGATAGGGCATGTGTCTACATGATGTCCTCGCGCGGGGCAATATTTACGCGCGAAATAGATCATTTGCAAATGCAATCGATTCCAATCTTTTTGAGCGAAGAGCCTTTTGACGTCTTTTTCTGTTTGTTCTACGTTTTTACCCGAAGATAGCCCCCACCTTTTGGCGCACCGATGAATGTGTGTATCTACGGCGACTGCCGGCACTCCAAACGCCTGCGACATGACAACAGAGGCAGTTTTATGGCCAACACCGGGTAATTTTTCCAGTTCGCTAAATGATCTTGGCACCTGTCCGTTGTGCTGTTCTATGAGTTGAATGGAGAGGTTTCGGATCGCTTTGGATTTTGTTGGGGCAAGCCCGCATGGACGTATGATTTCTTCGATTTGGCGCTCTGTCAACAAACACATCGCTTCGGGTGTGTCTGCAAGATAAAAGAGTTGCGGTGTTATTTGGTTTACCCGGGCATCGGTGCATTGTGCCGACAAAAGTACTGCGATGAGCAATGTGTAGGCATCTTTATGATGTAAGGGAATTGCCGGGTTGGGAAATAGGTCATTGAGAATTTGTTGAACAATCTTTGCTTTTTCCTGCTTTTTCATCAAACTCGATCTATGTCCACTTTGGGATTGTTGTTTTAAGTCAATTGGCTCTGCTCATTTGCCTAGGCAAAATTGGGAGAAAATAGAGGTGAGGATATCTTCAGTTACATTGGTGCCGATGATAGTGCCCAGTTCGTTGAGCGCATGGCGCATGTCAGCTGCGACAAATTCGGCGGAAATCTGCCTTTGCAGTCCTATAATCACTTGGTCAACGGCTGTAATAGCATTTTGCAATGCGGAGTGATGGCGTTGTTTGGTAATCGATACTTCTTCTTTGCTAGGCGGACCGTTGCTCCAAATGAGCTGGTCAATGGATTTTTTTAATTCTTCCAGCCCGATTTTGGTTTGTGCGGAAAGGTGTACTTGCAAGGGCCAATCGATAGCTTCTTTGGGATGGGCGAGGTCGATTTTATTCCAGACTAAGATGGTTTTGTCTTGAGGGGCTGATTCAATGAGCTCTTGGTCGTTATTGTTGAGGGGGCGGCTTGCATCGAGCAGCAACAAAATGAGATCTGCTTGCTGCATGGCTTGACGAGAGCGCCGTATTCCCTCTTTTTCAATGATTTCATCTGTTTGGCGGATGCCGGCTGTGTCAATCAGGCGAAATAGAAGCCCGGATAATCGCATGTCTTCTTCTAAAATATCTCTTGTGGTCCCGGCGATGTCAGTTACAATCGCGCGCTCTTTACCAAGTAGGGCGTTCATCAGCGAGGATTTGCCTACGTTGGGAGATCCGAGAAGGCAAAGAGAAAAGCCTTCGTGAAGCAATTTGCCTTCGTGAAAGGTGTCGCTCAGGCGCTGCATCTGTTGTTTTGCGATCGTAAGTTGTGCGATGAGCTCCTCAAATGCTGCAAATTCGAGCCCTTCTTCCGGAAAATCAACCCACGCTTCTAAAATCGCGGCTATACTCGTGAGCTCGCGTTGAAAGGCGTTGATTTTGTCCGATAAGGCTCCTGCTAACTGTTGGCCTGCGCTTTGAAGGGCAAGTTCGCTTTTTGCAGCAATGACCATTTGTACAGCTTCTGCTTGTGCTAAATCTAGTTTTTGATTGAGAAAGGCTTGTAATGAAAATTCCCCGGGTTGAGCCGGGACGGCGCCTGCTTCAAAAACGCGCTGAAGTACTCTCCTAGTGATTAAGCTCCCTCCGTGGCAGCAAATTTCTATCGTGTCTTCCCCCGTATAAGATTTAGGCCCTTTCATGACGAGTAAAAGTACCGAATCGATGGGGGCTTTTTCGGCATCTAAAATTTGGCCATAATGAGCGGTGTGTGATTTATATGAACCGACTTGTCCAGTAAAAATTTTACTGACGATGTTGATGGCGTTGGGGCCGGAAATGCGGATAATGGCAATGGCGCCTTCCCCTGCGGGAGTAGCAATGGCTGCGATTGTATGTTCTTTTTGATATGTGCCCAACATGGTTGGGCATTATAACCCGAAATCTAGATGTTTCGCAAAGCGAAAGTGATCAGGCGGCCGAGATCTTTTTCTTCTTGATTGGTCTCGATCGCCGCTGATACCGCTTTTTGGGCTTCTGCGGGGGCGTATCCTAGGTTGATAAGGGCGGAAAGGGCGTCTGAGAGGAGATCATCCCCTAAGTGAAGATCTGAGGGACTGATCTTATTTGGTTTCCCAAAGCTTTTAAATTTATCGCGCATTTCAATGATGAGTCTTTCGGCGGTTTTTTTGCCGATTCCCGGGAGTTTACTGAGGAGGCGGACGTCTGAATTGGCGATGGCTCTTTGAAATACAGCTCCATCGATGTGGCCGATGATGGCAAGCCCTGTCTTAGGACCAATGCCAGATACGGTAGTGATCAACTCAAAAAGGTCTCGTTCTTCTTTGGAGGCAAATGCGTAAAGAGCTTCGTCGTCTTCTCGTACAATGTGGGACAGGTACAGTTCGACAGGTGCTTGCGAAGGCGGGAGTTTGGTATAGGTACTTAGGGGAATTTTTAATCGATAACCGATTCCGTGGGTTTCAACGACCGCTTTGCTAGGGTCTTTGTCGATGAGGGTTCCTTTGATGTACTCAAACATAAGCGGCTCCTATGGGCGTGGCAAATTGCAAGGGCTAAAGCGTCAGCGGCATCTTCTGGTTGAGGAAGGGCTGGCAAGCGGAGCATGGCGGCAATCATCTGCTGAACGCTCTGTTTGCCGGCAGTTCCGGTGCCGACGACGGAAAGTTTGGCTTGGGTTGGGGCGTATTCATGAAGAGGAATGGAGCGCCTTGCGGCGGCTAGATAAATCATTCCTTTTGCCATCCCAAGCTTGATGGCGCTTTGCGCGTTTTTTAATACGAATTGAGATTCGGTGGCTATGGCGTCCGGTCTATGGGTCTCGATCAATTGTTCTAATGCTTCAAAAATGATTCGGTAGCGTTGCTGCAGAGGATGGTCGGCGGGGGGTCTGATGCAGCCGTAATCGATCGGATCGAGGGTCGATCCGGACATGCGAATGATGCCATAGCCTGTAATGCGAGTTCCTGGATCAACGCCCAAAATAATTGTCATGATCTGATGGTAGCTGAAGAGGGTTGATCTACACAATCCAAATGAGTATACTGCCGTTATGAATATTTTAATTCGAATGCCCAACTGGATCGGCGATGCCGTGATGGCAACGCCGATTTTGCAAGATGTCAGAGCTCATTTTCCCGATGCGCGTATTACTGCAATGTGCCGAAGGCCAACGTGTGAATTACTGGAAAAAGAAGAGGCGATTGACGAGTTATTTTGTTTTTCCCCTTCGGAAGGGAGCTTTTCTCGCCGCGATGAACATAAAAGTGTGATCGAAGCTATGCGCAAAGGTCAATTTGATCTCGGGATTTTGCTGACCCATTCTTTTTCATCTGCCTGGTGGATGTGGCAGGGTCATGTAAAGCGCAGAATTGGTTTTGCCGCGCACTGGCGCAGTTTTTTGCTTACAGATCGCTTGGCTCTGCCCTTAAAAGGGAGTGAACATCAGGTGAACACTTATAAAAGGCTGTTGCAACCGTTGGGCATTCAGCGCTCAGATACCGCACCGCGGCTGATTGTGTCTGATGAAGAAATGTCTGCTGCTCGCGCGTTGTTGACTCAGCGTGGGTACAAAGCAGATAAGCCGTTGATTGGCATCAATCCCGGGGCTGCTTATGGCTCTGCAAAATGTTGGCCGATAGATCGTTTTTTTGCGCTGATGCAAGAGCTTTTAAAAGAAAAGGAGCTTCAAATTGTCTTGTTTGGCGATGCTCAGACAGAAAAACTTGTAAAGCAGCTTTACAGTGATTTACCGCCGCGTGTGATGCAGTTGGCAGGCGCGACTACCTTGCGCGAGTTGATGTGCTTGATTCGCTGCTGCAATGTATTAGTGACCAATGATAGCGGACCTATGCATATTGCTGCTGCATTTGGAGTTCCTCTGGTAGCGTTATTTGGGTCTACTGATGAAAATGCGACCGGACCTTACGGACAAAGCGAATCGGTTTTAAGGGAAAAGGTGAGCTGTTCTCCATGTTTCAAAAGAAAATGCCCGATTGATTTTCGATGCATGAAGAAAATTGAGGTAGATCAGGTTTTGCGCGCTGTGCAAAAGGAACGTCAACGCAATGTTTAGGACGCTGAGCCGCTCTTTGGGAATCAATCCCCTCGATCGAATGCTGAAAAGATTGGCTAAACGTGGGGGGCGATCCGTGTTGATGGGCTGGAATCGCGGCTTGGGAGATATCGCTTTAGGGCTTTATGCTGTTGTGCAGAGAATTCGCGATATGGTTCCAAATGCAAAAATTACGATTATGGGCCGAGAAAATTTGCGCGACGGCTTTTCTATGTTAGATGGGGTTGAGTTTATCGCCGGGGATGGATGGGTGCGAGGAGAACCGTATCAATTAGATTGCGATGACCGATATGACTTGGTGATTGAGCGCCCTTCACCCACTGATTGGTGTTCATGGCAGCACGGACGGCTCACTCCGAAATTAAAATGGGATTCTCGAAACGATTTGTTGTATCACAAATTTAATCTGCCCAATGGTTTTACTTATGTTGGTGTGCAAATTTCTGCTGAAACTAATTATGGCCATTGGCGCAATTGGCCCTTACAGAGATGGAATCAATTATTTGATCGATTGCAGGGACTAGGATTTGTTCGCGTTTTGTTGTTTGGTTACGGAAATGAAATGAATTTCGTTCACCCGAACATCGTGGATCTTCGAGGAAAAACAACCCTTTTTGAGCTGTTATCCATCATTAAAAATCGATGTTTTGGACTCGTGTTGCCCGATTCTGGCATCGCTTCTATGACTTATTATCTCGACCAATCATTTCCGTTGCGGCTGGTTACTTTGTGGGCTGATCCTAAGCATGGAATTTTAAAACAAAAAGTAGCTTCTCCAAATCCTTGTTTAGTCCATTGCCCTCTTGTGGGCGAAAAACGCGATTTGAGTTCGATCGGCGCTGAGAGCGTTTTTGAGGCTTTATTTCCAAAAAAAAACTACTTTCCAGTGGGCAGCTGCATTCATGTTGAGCCGAGTCTAAAAAAGGTAGAAAATGCTGGCTGTATTATTTTAGCGGGTGGTCAAGGGACTAGATTAAATAGTTCTGGGCCTAAGGGGATGTTTTGTGTTAAAGGTAAAAGCTTGTTTCAACATTTATGCGATCAGGCACCGCAAAATATGCCGATTGTAGTGATGACGTCTATTCATAATCACGATGAAACTGTACGGTATTTTCAAGAGCATAGCCATTTTGGTAAAAATGTATCGTTTTTACAGCAAAATTCTCTGCCTTTATTAGATGCAAATTACCGCGAACTACAGATGGTGCCTGATGGAAATGGCGGAGTATTTGAACGCTTTTGCGCTTCCGGACTTGCTGATTTATGGGAACAGCAAGGAATTGATACGGCGCTGATTGTCCCTGTCGATAATTACTTAGCCGGTGTGGCAGATGCAAGTTTGCTAGAACATCATCGTAAAAGCCATGCTGATATTACGATCAAATGCATAGAAAGAAAAACGGGCGAAAAGATGGGTGTGTTAGTTGAAGAAAATGGCCGTATTGCAGTTGCGGAATATTTTGATTTAACTTTAGAGCAGCTGTCCATGGCCTCTTTTCGTTATGCATATACGGGTCAAATCGCTGTGTCGATGTTCTTTTTGCGAAAAGCAGCGAAACTAGATCTGCCCCTTCGCTGGGTGTGGAAAAATGGCTGGAAACGCGAGCGCTTGATTTTTGATGCATTTGCGTTAGCTGAAAAAGTACAAGCGATTTGCTATCCAAGGGAAGCGTGCTATGCTCCGATCAAAACTTTAGCAGACGCCGAAAGGATTCAATTGTGAAGATTTGTTATTTAGGAGCTGGTACTTGGGCTGTTGCTTTGGCATCTATTTTAGTGTCCAATGGACATAGCGTTACATTGTGGACTCGCGATGAGAAAACTGCTGAACAGTTAAATGGCTCTCGACAGCACCCCAAGCTTCCCGGCTATGTATTACCTGAATCTCTGAATGTCGTAACGAATTTGCAGCAAGCATGCCGAGGAGCTCAGGTAATAGTAGAGAGCGTTACATCATCCGGTGTCCGATCCGTGTTGGAACAGGTACAGCGGTTTGGTCCAATACAATGTCCGATTATCCTTACTTCTAAAGGGATCGAGCAAGGAAGTGGATTGTTGCTGCCGGAAGTCGTCTCTTCTGTCGTTGGCGTCAACCAAAGCCCTTTGGTAGGTTGTCTTAGCGGTCCAAGCCATGCAGAAGAGGTCATTCAGAATTTGCCGACATCGGTCGTTTGCTCTGCTTATGATGTACATGTAACGCAACTCATTCACAAACTTTTTTCGACCCCTTCTTTTCGTATTTATCCGAATAGCGATATCGCTGGAGTGAGTTTTGGCGGAGCAATGAAAAACATCATTGCCATTGCGTGCGGAATTTCCGATGGATTGGGATGTGGGGATAATACAAAAGCCGCCTTGATGACGCGCGGGCTGCATGAGATAAAAAAATTATCGGTGGTAAAAAATTGTCGTCCTGAGACCTTGAGCGGTCTTTCTGGTATGGGTGATTTATGTGTGACCTGTTTGTCTCAGCATTCGCGTAATTATCGCTTTGGAAGGCTGATTGCCGAGGGTTTTTCTCCGGAAGGAGCTCGTCAAAAGATTGCAATGGCGGTGGAAGGAATCTATTCTTGCGTTTCTGCTAAAGAGTTAGGCGATAAGTATGGCATTGCCGTGCCGATTACTGAAGCTATTTACGCTATTACATATCAAAATCTCGATCCTAGAGAAGCTGTCCGGGCTTTATTAGCGCGAGCGATTAAGGAAGAACATCTGTGAATCGATTTGCAAAAGTTGTTACAGCAAGAGAAATGGCCCGAGTTGAAGCTTGGGCTGTGGAGCGAGGAGCTGACACCGATTCTTTTATGGAAGAAGCGGGGCGTAAAATCGCTTTATTTATTGAAACGATTTTACCTAAGGGCCGTCGCATAGCGGTCCTGATTGGCAAAGGAAATAAAGGGGGCGATGGTTATACAGCTGCCCGCTTTTTGCGCCAAGCCGGGTATTTGGTAGATCTATTTCCTTTGTATAATGCTAATGAATGCAGCGCGCTCAATCAAAGGCGGCGCGAACAAATGGGACCTGATTGTTCTTTTGATTTTAAAAACGCTGATTTAATTCTCGACGCGATTCTAGGTACCGGCTGCCATGGTCCTCTGGAAGCGATGTTAGATGAAGTGATTCATCGAGCCAATGAATCTGGCAAACCCATTGTGGCTATTGATATTCCATCTGGTCTTAATGGTACGACCGGGGAAGTCGCTACGCGAGCCATTCGAGCTACCCATACCATTGCGTTAGGCTTTGCAAAAATCGGTTTTTTCCTGGCAGACAGTTGGAAGTGGGTTGGGCAATTGCATGTGGAGAGCTTTGGGTTATCTCAAGAAGCTGAAAATGAAGCCTGTGCAGAGGCTTTACTGCCTATTTTAACACAATGGCAGTTGCCGCCGATGGAGCGGACTCAGCATAAATATAGTCGAGGATTTGCAGTAGGATTTGGCGGGTCTAAGCAGATGCCTGGAGCTATAAAATTGAGCGCGCTCGCTGCGCTGCATACCGGCGCTGGCATTGTAAAGATATTTAGCTTAGAAGACATCGGCCCTTGTGCCAATGAATTGATTTTTCAGATATGGGATGAGGCGCGATGGCAAGAAGCTTTGTCGAAAGCTCAATCTCTTTTTATAGGCCCTGGACTGGGGAGAAGCTCGGATGTACAACATTGGTTGGAAAAAAAATTACTTACGATCACGCAGCCTTGTGTTTTAGATGCGGATGCTCTATTCTTCCTGGCCAATTTGAAGCAGTGGCCTGAACACGTCGTCTTGACACCTCATCGCGGAGAAATGGCGCGGCTCTTGCAAAATGAAGCTCATCAAAATGAAGCTGGCTTTTTGCAACAGTGTCGAGCGTTTGTGGAGAACAAGAAAGTAGTGTTAGTGTTGAAGGGAGCTCCTACGTGGGTATTTGCAAAAGATCAGTTGCCTGTAGTCATGCCATATGGCGACCCGGGAATGGCAACAGCTGGATCTGGCGATGTATTAACCGGTATAATTGCATCGCTCCTTGCTCAAGGAGCCTCTCTTGATGACGCGGCTATTTTGGGGGTTGCATTGCACGCTCTGGCGGGAGAAGCTGCTGCGCGTTTAAAAACTTCATATGGTTTTTCAGCCGGCGATATGATCGACTGTTTGCCAGATGCTTTACGTTTTTTTATAGGAGATCATCATGAGTAGATGTGGAGAAATAGTAGCAGATATGGGGATGGCTGCAATAATATGCTGCGCGTCTCCGTTCGTTGGATTAGTAGGTGTCGTCAAAAAAACAGCAGATATTGGGAAAGATGCCTTTCGCTCTTGTTATTATCATGAGAAACCGTCCCGTTCTCAAAGGCGGCGCAATCAGAATGATTTAAAAACTTACGCACAATTTGCGTTGCCCGTGATCGGGCCGTTATTGGTTTTTAGCGGCAAGAACTGTGTTACAAGGTGGATTGACGGGCCTGTTCGTAGGTTTGGTGCCATGCAATAAATTTCTTAACACCCTCTTCTAGGGTGATTTTGGGGTGGAAGTGAAGGAGTCGAGAGCTTTTTTCAATATCGGCAAACGTCTCTAAGACTTCCCCCGGCTGCATGGGCAAGAATTGAACTACGGCGTTTTTTTGTAAGGCTTGTTCCAATAGCTCGATTAAGTGAAGCAGTTCAACAGAACGATGATTGCCGAGATTGAAAATTTCATATGAAGCTCCTAAATCGATCGCGGCGAGAGTTCCCTCGATGATATCATCGATGTACGTAAAGTCTCTTTTCATCTGCCCGTGATTGAAAACTTCAATGGGCTGTCCTTTGGCGATTTTATCTGCAAATCGATAGCAGGCCATATCGGGGCGTCCCCATGGACCATAAACTGTAAAATAGCGCAGACCTGTTATTGGCAAGCCGTAGATTTGGTGATAGGAGAAGGCCATTAATTCATTGGACTTTTTTGTTGCGGCATAAAAATTAGCCGGCTGATCGGTTTTGTCATTTTCGCTAAAAGGGACTTTGCGGTTGAGACCGTAAACAGAAGAAGAGGATGCGAAAATGAGCTTGGCTTTGTTATAGCGGCGGCAAGCTTCAAGAACAGAAAAAAAACCTTGTAAGTTGGAAGCAGCGTAATCTTCGGGGTGCTGAATGCAATGGCGCACCCCTGCTTGCGCTGCCAAATGAGCGACGTGAGAGATTTGATTTTTTGATAAAATTGAATCCATGAGAGGCTGATTGCAGATATCGCCTCGGATGATTTCAATGCCGCAATGAGCGAGCTGAGCTGCTCTTTGTTCCTTAAGGAGAGGGTCGTAATAATGGTTGAAATTGTCCAATCCAATGACAAAATCTCCCCGTTTAACTAGCGCTCGGCAGAGGTGAAACCCAATAAATCCGGCAGCTCCTGTGACGAAAATGCGTTTCATGCTTGTCTCCATTGTCGGTCTCCTGTTAAATTGTATACCGCCGAAGTGGTATTTAGCTATGAGAGATTTGTCCAGAAAACGAGTTTTAGTTGCAGGGGGAGCCGGATTTTTAGGTTCACATCTGTGCGAGCGGCTGCTCCAAGATGGAGCGGAGGTGCTTTGCGTTGATAATTATTACACCGGAAGCCGCGATAATATCCGCCATCTGGAGTCTCACCCAAACTTTGAGTTTTTGCGTCACGATATTTGCTTGCCTCTGCAAGTAGAAGTGGACGAAATTTATAATCTAGCCTGCCCAGCCTCTCCCGTTCATTATCAAGCAGACCCCATTCAAACTATGAAAATCAATGTGTTGGGGGCAATGAACCTTTTGGAATTGGCAAAAAGGCTTAAATGTAAAATTTTTCAAGCTTCGACAAGCGAGGTGTATGGTGATCCTCACATGCATCCGCAAAAAGAAATATATTGGGGCCATGTCAACCCGATTGGTATTCGATCGTGTTACGATGAAGGTAAAAGATGCGCTGAGACTTTATTTTTTGATTATTATCGTCAACACGGGGTTCAGATTAAAGTCGGCCGGATTTTCAATACTTATGGTCCAAGGATGCATCCCAATGATGGACGTGTCGTTTCGAATTTTATCGTTCAAGCGTTAGCCAATCGCCCTTTGACCATTTTTGGGCAAGGCGAGCAGACCCGTTCTTTTTGTTTTGTCGATGATTTGATAGAAGTGATCGTCCGATTGATGAATAGTCCCTCTACCATTATAGGGCCGATGAATATTGGCAATCCATCTGAATTTTCCGTGTTAGAATTGGCCGAGATGGTGATTGAGATGACCGGATCTACTTCGCAAATTGCTTTTCACCCATTGCCTTTAGACGACCCTAAACAAAGACGTCCGGATATTTCAGCGGCAAAAGAGTTGCTAGATTGGGAACCTCAGGTTTCCTTAAGACAGGGCCTAGAAGCCACTATCGCCTATTTCTTGACCACTATGCAGCGTGTTGGTTATATACCAACGTTATGAAGCTTAAAAGACTGATGCTCCCTTCGGTTATCGGAGTGAGCTTCGTTGCCATTCTTTCCTTTTTATTTCTCATCAACCCGGCCGTGACTCGTTCCGTCATGAATTTGGTAGAAAATTGGGCCTATGATTTAGAAGTGAAAAATTATTATAGACCTTTAGAAACAGATAGCCCCATTTGCATTGTCGATATAAACGATGCGAGTTTGGATCAAATCGGCAGATGGCCCTGGCCTCGAAATATTTTGGCGCAAATCGTAGAAACTTCTGCGAATTTTGGAGCGAAAGCTTTGATTTTTAACATTGTATTTTCCTCTCCCGAACAAAATATCATCGATGAAGTAGAGGAGGGAATTCCTTCGTCACAGCAAGGCGATCAAGCTTTGCAGTATTTGCGGTCGATTCGTGGATTGTTTGATAGAGACTTACAATTTTCTGAAAGCATTCAAAAAATTCCCACTGTATTAGGGATGGCTTTGTTTCCTCAAGGAGCCAGTCAAGGCGTGCTTCCCCCGCCTCTTCAGGTTCTAGGCGAGCTCCCATCGGAGATTCCTAATAATGGAAGTTTTTTAGGAAATATTAAAATCTTGCAAGGCGCCGCTGCGCAGGCTGGATTTATTAATTCAGCGCCCGATGCAGATGGCGTATTGCGTTCATCGCCATTATTACTGAAAGAAAATGAAAAAGTTTATGGCGCTTTGGGATTGTGTGCAGCGGCGGTGTATCATGATATTCAACACATAGAGATGCAGCCAGATGGATTTTTATTAGGTTCCACTTTTGTTCCGACGGATAAAAGGGGATGCCTTCTCATTCCATTTCGCGGTCCGCCTCATTCATTTTCGTATATTTCTGCCGTCGATTTGCTTCATGGCAAAGTGTTGCGTGAACAATTAGAAGGTAAAATTGTATTTATTGGCTCAACCGCAACGGCTCTAGGCGTATTGGCTCCAACTGCTATAGCGCCATTGTTCCCTGGTATTGAAATTCAGGCGACTATTACCGCGAGTCTTTTAGATCGTTATTTGCCCTACAAACCTCATTGGGGTCGCAGCTGGACCTTTGCGGCTATTTGCGTGTTAGGTATTTTGTGTTCCTTTTGGTTTCCTAGACTCATGCCGCTCTCTTTAACGGCAGTTTCTGTGTTTATTCCTATTATCTTATTAATCATCCATCAATTGCTATGGTTTCATTATCTGATAGTAGTCGATATATTTTTTCCGATTATGACCGTAGCCATCCTCTTTATCTTTAATTTAATTTATGGATATTTTACTGAAGATGAACAACGTAAAGAGCTGAAATTAATCTTTGAGCATTACGTCCCTCCAGAGTACATAGACGTGATGTTAGAGCGGGGTGAAAGTGCAAATCTAGATGGAGAAACGAAAGAAATGACTGTGCTTTTTGCCGACATCGTCGGTTTCACGCATATGGCCGAATCTATGAGTGCCCAAAAAATTAAAGGATTGCTGAACGAATACCTCTCTCCTATGACAGAAGTGATTTTTCGTCACCATGGGACTATCGATAAATATGTTGGCGATATGATTATAGCTTTTTGGGGGGCCCCTTTAGACAATCCTCAACATGCCTCTGCTGCGGTAGAAAGCGCAGTGGAAATGCAAAAACAATTGGATGTCGTCAATCTTGGCTTTAAAAAGGGAGGGCAACCAGCCATTCACATTGGAATAGGAGTAAATACCGGAAGTATGAATGTTGGCGATATGGGTTCAAAATTTCGCCGCGCATATACAGTCATTTCCGATTCAGTGAATACAGGAGCTCGTTTAGAATCGCTAACTCGGTTGTATAAAGTAGGAATTATTGTAGGAGAAGAAACTCAGAGGAAAACAAAAGATCAATTTTTGTATTTAAAACTAGATAAAGTGAAAGTAAAAGGGAAAGATCGAGCTATTGATATATTTGAGCCGATCTGTTCTTTACAACAAGCCTCTACCCAGCTGAGTACAGCTGTGCAATTGCATGAACAGACACTGCAAAAATTATGGCAAAGAGATTGGGATGGAGCAGAGCGTCAGTTCGCTCAACTTCACTCCATGGCAATGCCAAATTTTCCCAATTATCAGGTTTATTTAGATCGAATTGCTGATCTGCGGACTCATAATCCTCCAGACCAATGGATGGGTGAAGTAGTGCTGGACACTAAATAAAGAAAAAGCTCGTTGCAAAACCGCCTGGCTCCACAATGAGCTAGCTGCTAGTTCCTGAGTGTGCCTTTTGAATTTCTCTCCATTTTGCAATCATTTGAGATGCTAAAGGAGCTGCCTCTTTTCCACCATCCCCATAGCGCAGGTAAACCACAATAACAATTTCCGGGTCTTCAAACTCAGGCGCATGCGGATTGAATCCAATCGCCCCAAACCAAATGTGTTTATATAGCGATGCTTTGCTGGAAGGAGAAATATTGGGGTTGAATAAGATTTCGGCAGTGCTTGTTTTTCCAACCATTTGATGTTTGAGCGATAAATATTGGGACAATAAAGCTGGATTGTATTTTAGGCCCTTGATTGCGCCTGGCCGTGCAGTACCTTTACTGTTCCATACCGCGCGATCCATCCCCTCGATCAAAGAACTTCGAACCGAGTCGGGTAAATTAATGACTCGCACAACATTAGGTTCTAGATGCTGCACGATTGGCTTTTCATCGCGCGAGATCGCAGCTGTAAAAAGAGGGAAATCAATTCCTAATTGGAGTAATTCAGCTCGTGTACGTCTAGAATTAGGGCTCAATAAATGCCACGGTTCAGGATTAGGTACGGCTCCTTCTACAGTTTTCGCAATCGTTGGAGAAAGAATGATGCCTTTATTGGCAATGGCTGATAAAGCGACCGCTGTTTGCAACGGAGTGCAAAGTAAAGTATGTTGGCCAATGGCCGATGCATACAGTCCCGTACGGTTTTGTTTTACATCAGTAGGTAGTTTTCCCTTGGCTTCACCTGGTAAATCGATCCCAGTAGCAGATCCATACCCGAATAAATGAGCTGCTTGCAGCAATTCAGTGGGGTCGTCCAATACATCCACAGTTAAAAGAGAAAAATATGGGTTGCTAGATTGTTCTAATGCCCCTAATAAATCGATTTTGCCAATATTAGCCGAATGGCTGCGAGGCAGCCTACCTCCTTTATAGCTGCGGGGATACGGAGAGCCCGATATCGAAGCGGCCACGATTTGAGAATCAAGATTCGTCAAATCGATGATTTGCAGAGGATTTTTTCCATCCGTTTTCATCAACGATGCATAACTAGTTATTAATTTGAAAATAGATCCCGGAGGAGAAGTCGCCTGAAAAGAAAATGAACGGCTATGACCAAACCCTCCAATGGGATAAAACGAGGCTGCTAGGTGCTGTTCTGTTTGCTCGCTTCCCTGTTTTCTGACAGATCGGTAATTGCCGAGCAAAGGCCTTTCCAGATCGCTAAAAGAGCGAAATGTATGTAAAATAGCTATTACTTGCTCTTTAGAGAGCTTTGCGCAAATCGGTTTTAATAATTCAGGGACTTCTGCAGCTAGCAGAGGAAGCCGTAACTCCTGCCAATACGCATGGAATAATTCCCGTTCTTTGCGATCTAAATAATCCAAATAAGGAAGGGGAGCTCCTTTTGATTGCTTTTCTTGCAATCGCTTTTCGGCTAAAAAGGTTTTTTGGTTTTCCTCTCGCCATTCCCTGAATAAAGAATCGTGATACATACTAAATTCTTTTTCTTTTAAAGCAGATTCGATAGTGCAGAAAGCTTGGTTGCAGGTTCTGTATTGAGAAAGCTTCATAGAACCTAAAAATTTTAGCGTTTCATCTGTAAAAGCAGGAGCATGGACCACCAATCGGCACAGATCTATTGCAAATAAACGGTCGCAATTGGCGTTTAAGGCTCGTAAATGAGGATCTAAGCGATTAAAAGCAGCTATGGCCTCGACGCCAGCCTCACGCAATTGCCCTTCTAAGGAGTTAGCAGGATAGAGTTGATCTAAAAGCAAAAGCGGATCTCGCAAATGACTGTGAAATAACAAAGTGTCAAAATCTTCTTGAATTTGGATGGCCGTTTTAACATCGTCAACCTTTGCAAAAAAAGTTCGTAAAGGCGAGCTCGAAGGCAAAATAAAATCTAAAAACAAGTCCCAGGTTAAAGGCGTTAGTTCCTCGTAAAACCCCCGTTTAATTGTGTATCGTTCCCGCATCAGAGGCTGCCTTCCGTCCCATAAAGCGCCAATGATAAGATCATTTTCCAGCCAACGATGGATGCGTTGGAGTCGTTCATTGTGAAGCGGCCCATACGCCGAAGGAATAAAATCATTTGGATTAAATCTTGGAGTAGATGCCATTGCGAGAATTTCCCCCGTTTTTGGATTCATTGCAACGATGCTGCCTCCTTTAATCCAAGGCTGTTTTAAAGAGCGTCTTACTTTTGCATCGGCATCAAACCCCAAACTGCGCCCATCGCGTATCGCCTCATCTTGCGCCAGCAAAGCTTCTGCAAACTCCTGAAGTTCAGAAGAAATCGTGAGAATTACGTGTTGGCCGCAAATTGCGTTGCGTCCACCCGGAAGTTCGAACAAACATTTCCCAGTCCTGTCGATTTCAAATATTTTTTTGCCATAAAAGCCCCGCAATTGAGCCTCATACTCTGCCTCAACTCCAGATTTTCCAACCAAATCCTGAAGCGTATAAGACTTTTCTTTGAGTTCTTGCAACAAACTTGTCGCCTCTTCAATCGATTTGCATCCAGCTGGCATAGGCGTTGCTTGTCCGGTTTCCCAGCTATCGATTGCTTTTTGCAGTACATCGATTTGATGCGCTATCGCGATATATTGCTCTGAAGAGATGGAACCCATGGTTCCTAATATATCGCAGCCGACTTTGCCTTTAGGATAAAATCTTTCTGATCCTATTTCTGCTTGAATCCCCAGCCAATCTTTTTCCAAAGCTGCCAGCTGATAATGTTCTTGTTCAGTTAAAAATGATTTTAAAACGAACGGAACATGAGGAAATAATGAAGCCTTAGAATGGATTAAATCTTCGATCCGGAGTGCGTCCAAGGAAAGTACCTTTCCTAATTTTTTTGATAGAGCTTCGATGTATTCTCGACGAGGATTGCAGCGCATTCTTTTTTTAGAAAGCGGATCTTCCTTCCAAGACAAGCTGGGGATTTGGGCTATTTGGTTGTAATAAATGGACGCTTTATAGCATATCTTGTTGGTAGCTAATGGTATATGAAACCTGTCGGAGATGGTTCCACGATCCGCTTTTAGAACTATGGACCTCTTTTTAGGTCGGCTTGCCTGTACTATTTTATCCTCTCGTTGAATCACCTCGAGATGCCACACCCGCAGCGCTAAGAGTAAAAAAGCGCCCAAAATGATGCGAAATACACAAAGAGTCA
>JAJXVT010000011.1 GCA_021781995.1 bacterium
CTCTAGATAATTTTTGGTTTCAACAACTTCTTCTTAACTCGTTTCTCTTTTAAGCAGCTACCGCTTCTTTTTTCTTCTCGGGTCCTCTTTCAAATGGCTTTTTGGTCATCAGCATTTTATGCATTATGACCCCGTTATATTGGAGATCGTAAGATACTCCGTTTTTGGAGTAAGCCTTTTTTTTAGCCCATCTACACGACTCTCCTTAAAACGAAGCGCAATTACACTATGTATAGACGCAAAAGGTTTGGGCTTCGATTTAACTTAATCTCAGAAATTTATAACAAAGATCTCACTCAGTAATGGGATGGGTTACGCAAGATGTTCAATAAACCAAACTGTTCATTAACAATGTGTATACATCAAGTAAATTAGGGATAAAAAAAAAGTTTAGTAATAAATCATATTATTTAATAATAATATTTAAGGTAGTCAAACAAAGAAATGGAGAAAAACCATGATTCCTTCTGATGTACACGCAAGTCCACCTAAGATAAAGCGCCCCTTACCCCCACTTCCTGAGAATGCATACCAATCGATCCAAGGGGAAGTTCAAAACATGCAAGACTTGCTCATAGGGATTGAGCGGTTAGCAAGAGATCTTGTAATGCAAGCAGCTACAACCCAAAGAAATCTTACCACCCTCAAATATAGTTATGCAGATCCTACCAACGTGCGCCTCTTACCAACACGCTCACCACCCTATCATCGAGCTGCGACACCAACTCTTGCATTGCTACAGAAACCTTTAGGGCAAATATCTACTGTAAGACAGACAGTTGATAGGTTAACGCAACCCAGATTGCATGATCGAAACATTCAACAATTAAGAGATCAGTCAACACGTATAAAATCCCAAGCTGAGAGCATTGTAGGCCGCCTACTAGACAGTCTAAAATCCTATGAAACGCCCTACAATCCACATGAGTTTAGGATATAATATTAACTAAAAAAGGGCGGCGATACCCGAATCGCTCTCGCAAGAGAGTCTCTAATTCTGTCTCTGCCTCGAGTAAAACAGCTTCTTGACGCTCTTCAGACACTGAATCAAACTGAACAGAAAAGGCAATTCGCTTGCCTTTTTCGACCGTTACTTCTTGCAGATGCAATTGGGATTCAAATTTCTTTTCCAAGATAGGTGCAAGTGTCTGCCAAATGATTTTCTCATCTACTTCCAAGGTGTTTTTTCCCATATTCAATACGAGATAATAGCCTCGATTAACCCAGTGAAAACCTATCAATAAAAATAGGGATACCCCCAGCACATCAAAACCCGCTTGGGTTAAAAGCTCAGTATGCCGCAACAGCACATCGGATAGCTGCATGCGCAACTCTGGATAATGGGGCAGCGCAAATAAAGCTGCAGATATCGAAAAACTAACTAAAAGGACTAAAGCCTGCAAGGCCGATGTAATAGCTTGCTTCAAAACGATTCTTCCAATTGGGTGTTTTCATCAGGAACTTCGCCATCTGGCGGGATCATTAAGTCCTTGAAAATCACATGCACCGAACCGACGTGCAGACCGCTCCAGCGACTCACTTCCTCAGCCAACTTAAATTGGACCTCTTCCGCCTTTTCCGGAATGGAAAGACCGTAAGCGATATTGATTTCCACACGTATGTCGACGGAATGTTTTTTCTCATCTTGTTCCACGTGTATCCCTTTGACTCGCTCCAATTCACGCCCGAGCAAACTATCGAGAATATTTCCTTCCAAAAGACCAATACCTTCGATCTTAGCTAAAGTTTGCAGGCAAATAGCTTGAAACACACGCGTTTCAATATCTCGGATGAAAACCGTCTCCGGCAACTGCATTTCTCTTGCATCCACATTCTTTAACTGATCAAACATATCCACTCACTTAACAAAGTATCTTCAGTATAGCACAGAAAGGATTCTCAATAGCAAGATTTTCTCATTTTCAGCTATACTTTTAGACATGCTTTGGTCAAACGCTACAACCGTTCTCATCGCTTCAGGAGTCATGGGACTCTTGTCCGGATACCTCGCTTATCGGCGAGAGCGCAATCCCTATCTGTGGTTTCTCATCGGATTTGGATTAACTATGGCGGGAATCGTCCCCATCTTCTTCGCTCCTCTACTAAAGAAACGAAAAAACCGGGTCGCTACACAATTGCAGCCGCAACCATACCTAAAAGGGCCTAAAAACAAATTTTGGTATTTTGTCGACAAATCTCGCACACAGCAAGGTCCTTTGAGCTACGATGCGATTTTTCGAGCCTGGAAAGAACAAACAATCTCTCTTGAGACCTTGGTATGGCACGAAGACTTAAACGATTGGAAACCACTTCAAAAACTAATTGAAATACGCATGCAGACGAAAAGAGGGTCCTGAAAAAGGGCCCCTCTTTAACAAGACAAGCTTACCAAGACGCTTTAATGACGCCCGGGATCAACCCTTGGTTCGCCATTTCGCGGAAGCAGATCCTAGACATTTTAAATTTACGCAGAAAACCGCGGACACGGCCGGTAAACTGGCATCGGTTGCGGAGGCGCACTGCGGAAGAATTGCGAGGCAATTTGTTGAGTGTGTCGACAGCAGCCATGCGTTCTTCAAGAGTTTTGTTGAGATCGACAATCGTTTTTTTGAGTTCTTGGCGTTGATTCCAACGATTTTTTACCATCTGTTCTCTGCGCCGTTGTTTAGCGACTGAAGATTTTTTTGCCATTGAAATTCCTTATTTTTTACGTGCGGGGCCTTTTTGGCGTTGTTTGCGGTTGGGGTCTTTTTTGTTAATCACATAGACTCGACCCTGCCGTCTTACGACGATATCCCCTTTAGATGGGTCTGCCTTGATAGATGCCTTTACCTTCATATTTCCTCAAATAGAAAGGCACACTTATACAGGAAAACCGATTTTTCAGGAAATAAAAAAAGTGGACCATTTGCTAAGAGAGCCTCATTTTTGTCCGAAATCCGTCTCGGAAACGCGGCTTAAAAACGCGATTCATTTGCGGTATATTTAGGGGGTATCATATACTAGCCGTCTTATGACAAAACAGACAATTCAAGAAACGCTGAAACCGATCGTCGCCCTCGCCAAGAGACGCGGCTTTATTTACCCCGGATCCGAAATCTACGGGGGGTTTGCCAATACCTACTCGTTCGGTCCGTACGGAGCCGAATTAAAAAAAAATATCAAAGATCTATGGTGGAGGAATTTCGTCCGAGAGCGGCGCGATATGGTCGGCCTCGACGGGCCTATTTTACTCCACCCCAAAGCATGGAAAGCTTCCGGCCACCTAGATGGCTTCAATGACGCGATGATCGATTGCAAAGCGTGCAAAAGCCGCTTTCGCTGCGACCACTTAATCGAAGACGAACTTCGTCAAAGCGCCGATGGACTAACCCTGCAAGAAATGACCCACTTAGTCCATTCAAATAAAGTTAAATGCCCTAAATGCGGAGCTCAAGACTTCACCGAAGCGCGCAATTTCAATTTAATGTTCAGCACCCACATGAGCAAGACTGGCAGCGAGGGAGATTTAGCTTACCTTCGCCCCGAAACCGCGCAAGCCATCTTCCTGGATTTCAAAAATATCATCGACACCATGCGCGTCCGAGTTCCATTTGGCGTGGGGCAAATCGGCAAGGCTTTCCGCAACGAAATCACTCCGGGCAATTTTGTCTTCCGCGTGATCGAATTCGAACAAATGGAAATCGAATATTTCATTCGAGAATCGGCTTGGGAACAAACATTTGAAGACTGGCTTTCAGCGATGCATCGTTGGTGCGATCTCATCGGCTTAAAGAAAGCCCATGTCCATGAAAAAGAACACCCCAAAGAACAGCTATCGCATTACTCCAAACGCACGGTGGATCTCGTCTACGATTTTCCTTTTGGAACGAGTGAATTGTACGGATTGGCATACCGCACAGATTTCGATCTCAAGCGGCATGCAGAATTTTCCGCCTCTAACCTAGAATATACAGATCCGGAAACGCGCGAAAAATTCATTCCTCATGTCATTGAACCGACATTTGGCGTCGAACGTACGGTACTGGCGCTTTTATGCGATGCTTACGAAGAGGAAAAGCTGCCCAACGGCGAAATGCGCACAGTGCTTCATTTCAAACCCTCTATCGCGCCGGTTAAAGTCGCCGTG
Organism: bacterium; assembly: GCA_021781995.1. Taxonomy (GTDB): domain Bacteria; phylum Chlamydiota; class Chlamydiia; order Chlamydiales; family SM23-39; genus CAITMJ01. The sequence continues at coordinate 4,130 of JAJXVT010000011.1, forward strand.
TTCCCTCTCATGAAAAAAGAGCCTCTCGCGGAAAAAGCAGAAGGCATCTTCCGCATGCTGCAAAAACACTGGGCGTGCGAATACGACGAATCGGGAGCTATCGGCAAACGCTATCGAAGGCAAGATGAATTAGGAACTCCGTTTTGCTTAACGATTGATTTTGAAACATTAGAAAATGGTACCGTGACACTGCGAGATCGCGATTCGATGCAGCAAGAGCGAATCTCCATCCATCAGATAATTCCCATTGTGACGCACAAACTCGGTAGTTTATGAACGCCGCAATTGGCGCTATCCACCATTGGGAAGCAGCAAGACAGGAAGCTAAAAGCGGTTTTTACATCGGAGTTGGGCTGGGGTTAGTACTTCAATGGACAGCGCCCCAGAACGAACCCCGCCCTTTAGATTCCGCAAATCTCATTCTGTTTCCACTTTGCACCGGGATTATTTTTTCTGTGTATGCAGCAGCGGGCCGCATTCTTTTCGGACCTGACTATGCTCATTTACGAGATTAAACCGTCTACCGAGGCAATTGGCTCATTTCACAAGCCCCGATTCGCAATCCACCTTCGACCAAGAGTCAACTGACGCAAAACGGATCGAGCTAAAGACTCATTTCCGCATCGCACAGCCTCTTTACACACCCGAACCATCAAATACTCGCGAACATATACATCGGGATGGCGTTGCGCTATTAAAAATGACGACGCAGCCCATTTAGGCCCTTTTTTCAGCGTCTGTATTGCCAAATCAGAAATGAGCATAGGATCACACCATTTTTCTCCAGGGGACATACTCATCCCAGGAGCATCCGGATAGGGACAGTTCTTCAATACCCATATAAAAGCTTCTGATAAAAGACTTTCATCAGTTGTTTCCACCGGCCCATTTTTCCAGGCACTCGCCAATCGCTGCATTGCATCTACACCCACTGCACTCATATAACCCTCCCCCACGTGATATTCAAGCCAAGCGGTAAATTTAAAATATTTTCTTTATATTAGTATACCAGAAAAACCGCATGGCATTTTTTAGTAGAAAACAATACATCCAAACGATAAAATATAAGCTAAATTATTTACTCTAGGAGTTATTCAATGCCAACAAATATCCCATCCGATTTACCAAAACATGCAACTAATTTCTTCGCAGACGTTGCCTGTAACGCTACGGGTGGAGCTATTGGAGCCTTTGCCGCATTTCCATGGGAATCTTTGAAAAAGAGACTACAAAGCGGGGAACTGACACCCACTGATTTTCGTCATTTTGGAAACGGAAAAGTGCTAAACGTTTTACGCCCGAAAGAGCTCTATCGAGGTTCAGGAGGGTTTTGCGGAGCGGTCATGGCGGCAACAGCCAGCAGCATGATGTTTAATAAGATCATTCACGAGCAGGTGCCGTTCTACGATGCACAATCTCATCTTCATCAAGGCGCGGCTGCAATGGGAAGCGGGATGCTCGGCGCTATCGTCGGCTCTACTCCGGTTGAAAACATGTTATTAGTTCAGCAAAAATACAAGATTGGACCCCATGCAGCAGCAAAACGAATGCTGCAGCAAGGCATTTTTAGGCCATGGGTTGGTTTAAGGGAATTGATGGTACGAGAAGCGGGTTTTGCCGGTGTGATGCTATTTGCAGGTCCCGCTGCCCGCAATGCCGCTACGGCAAAAACCAACAATGAAACGGCTGGAGTAGTAGCAGAAATCGGTGTAGGACTCATAGGGGCGTTAGCCACCCACCCGGCGGACACAATAGCTACGATTCGGCAAAAATCAAATGGAGACACGCCGCTTACCAACGCCATCCAAAATATTTATGCACAAGACGGAATGAAAGGCTTTTTCAAAGGCGCCGCTAGCCGCATGGCGCTATTTATTATGTGCGCTACCATCATCCCGCGAGCAGTAAATCGATTGCAACTTTTTCAAGCCCATTTCCAGGAGCGCGCATGAGTAGCGCGACCTATTTCAAACTGGTCGGATGGCTTCTCATAAGCGAGCGGATGATGGAGTGGGCTAAAACCCACTATCCTCCGCAAACTCCAGAAGAACTACCTCCAACGCCTGGCTATAAAGTATTTGGTTTTATGGGCTGCCAGCAAAGCAGAGTCCAAGCCGTTTCTGAGCTGAGCAGAAATTTATTTTTTGCAAACGACATTGAAGTACCACAGCTCTATGCCCTTCGCAGGACTTCTATGTTCAGTCGAATGACTGGAGCAGATCACCCGGTCGTGCTGCAAATCGAAATTGAAAAAAACTCTCATATAGAACCAAGCGAGTTGTGGCGAGATACAAGTCTAACACGTCCAATCACACCACAGCTATCATCTTTTGTAAGCTACTGGCCTGCAATCCCTCCAGAAGTTCAAAAAAGATGCGGCCTAAAAGTTCGAGTTCACCACGTAGTTTCTTGTTCTGTGCAGCAGCAAGGAGGCTATTTATGTCGAGCAATTCACGATATATGGGAAAAATGTATTCACAAATACTCAAGATAGAAGTAAAATCTTAGGGGTTGTCAAACAATAAACTAAAGAATTTGACTTTGTGAGGCAAAGCAAACGCCGGTCAAATTCTTTAGTTTATTGTTTGACAACCCCTAACGAGATTAACGCAATTTAAAAAAAAGATGACAACACAGCAATCAACGCAAATCGCTTCATCTAAATCATCCAGTGTTTTTGCAACTGGATTTGCTCTTTTTTCTATGTTTTTTGGAGCGGGAAATTTGATTTTCCCTCTTTTAATAGGTCAATCAGTGGGCGGCAACTGGCTATATGCAATTTTCGGACTCACAATAACTGCGGTCCTCGTCCCATTCCTCGGGCTTGCGGGCATGATTTTTTTTCAAGCAGACTATCGAAAATTTCTCGGTCGGCTTGGCGCTATTCCAGGTTTTTCTTTACTCCTGCTGTTACAAATGATCCTAGGCCCTTTTGGCGTTATTCCACGCCTTTTTACTTTGATGCATGCGATCATTAAACCTTACCTTTTTGATATTTCCTTGCCGTTGTTTAGCCTCTTGGCCTCTTTTGCTATTTTTCTATGCAGCTACCGCAGACAAAATCTCATTGGTTTGCTCGGAGTTATTTTAACGCCCATTTTATTATTATCTTTAGCCTCGCTGTTTATTTCGGGAACCCTCACCTCCTCCGTTCTTCCCGAAACTGCCGTCGGAACAGCAGATAGTTTCCTACAAGGGTTGTTCGGTGGTTATAATACAATGGATTTGATCGCAGCTTTTTTGTTTGCGACCGTAGTTTTACATCACTTTCAAAAAGAAGTGCAAACAGATAAGACTGCAGACCAAAATCGCACTTTATTTAAAAAAGTTTTTTTCTCTAGCGCGATTGCAGCTGTGTTGCTGTTGTTTACTTATATCGGGATTTGTTTTATTTCGGCGCATCACGCACCCTCGATAGACTCTTCTTACGGTTCGGAAGAACTGCTAAGCGTTGTGGCATTTAAGCTTCTAGGCCCGATAGGAGGAGCCGTAGCTGCCATCGCAATCGTCACTGCCTGCTTGACTACCGCCATCACGCTTGCCACCATTTTCGCCGATTATTTGCAAAACGATTTAGGCAAAGGCAAATTCACCTTTCCGACCTCTCTGTTCATTACTTTAGCTATTACCACAGGTTTTGCTAATTTAGGCTTCACCGGAATTTCAGCAGTGCTAGGCCCCATTTTACAAATTTGCTACCCTGGATTGATCGTTCTGACGGTGATGAATATCATCCATTATTTCACGGGTTTCAAAGCAATCAAAGTGCCGGTTTTCCTCACCTTTGCCATTTCAGCCATCCTCTATAAATATCCTATATTTTGACTTTTATACCTCATGAGCCGTAGGATATCTGCCATTCAAAATCTTAGAGGTTATGTATGGCAGATCCCAATTTTGCTACGACGGTAACGTTAGCGCAGTTTCAAAAAGTTGGACTTACCATTGCAAAAGTTCACGCGGTGGAACTCAATCGAACGACAACCATCCCTTCCTATCGATTTGATCTCGATTTAGGACCTTCTTTAACGACCGAACATTCAAATCTGACTAGAAAAATGCATTACGTCAGTTCCGCTCAGCTTTGTTCCAATCATGAACTTTCCGAGCTGCAAGAACAACTTGTTATGTGCGTCTATAATGTTCCCAGAAAACAGATTGGAAAAGTCATGTCGGATTGCCTGATAGCGGGAGCTCAAGAGGTGCTAGACGATCCAGCTGCAAGAAGAGCTACTACTGTATTTATGAAACCTGCAGACCCCGTGACTCCCGGCGCACAAATCGGATTGCTAGCAGAAGAGAACGCATATGCAATAAATGAAAGAAATCTCGATTGGAATGAATTCACTGCTTTAGATTTAAGAATCGGAACTGTGGTATCAGTAACTCTAAAAACCTCTTCGATGGAAGAAGAACTTCTCCTCATCGAAATGGAAGTGGATTTAGGCGGAAGCGTCACACGACAAGCAATTGGTCTAGTTCGAAAAAAGTTCAATATCGAATCATTGATTCGACGTCAAGTAATGGTGCTAGCGAACTTCGATTCAGAAGAAATCAGCAGATATTTTCATGGATCAGATGCAGATGTCGTTTTATGCACAGTAGCCGGCAAAACTTTTGTAGAGCCAGCCAAAGTTGTAGCCAATGGCTATAAAATTGCTTAAACTATGGGCCTATTTCTGACTTCTTAACAAGATAGATATGATAAGGCTTTTGAAATATTAACCCGAGTTCCAAACAGGTGACAATCTGCGCCGCGAGGCAACGCCAATTCGAAGAGGGCGCAGCCTTCGTTCTGAGCTAAGATCGAAGTTGTTGACGATCTCATGGCTTATGAGCGTTCAGTGCAAAAAGCGGTCTTTTGGACCTAAATCCGAACCGCCCTTAAATTTAAACTGGTGGCGATGATTGGCCGCCCACCGATAAAAAACATCTCCTAAATTTCCTGGAACAAAGCACAGCCACCCCAAAGCATTCCAGGCACCTCCAAGAAGCCAATAGACACGAAAAATCGCTTTAGAACGGATCCAAAATTCGCGATTGGTCGACTGATAATCCTCTACTAGCACCAAAGAATTAGCATTAGCATAACAAGTATTAGGTCCAGTCAGCACATCCGCAGCCGTTTTGCCATTGAGCGGGGCAAAAGCAAACAACTTTTCTGCGTCCAGATCAATTAAATATTGAACCGCTCGGTGGCACAATACGCACTCACCATCATAAAAAATCACATGTTTAGCCATCGTGTTTAGCTCCCCTAACCTCAGGCCGCGCTCGTTTGATCTGATCGAATTTTCGAGCTAATTCCAACACCTCAGCCTCGCTGCAACTGCCTGAGTAGATTTTGATTTTAATTTCTTCTCTTTCATGCATCCACTGCCTTTCGAGCATTTTCTGAACTGTTTCTACAAAACAAGCGTAAGCTCTTTCTCGATTGACTTTTTTTTGCAAAACTTCAGCCATAAACAATTGCTGATCGGGGCTTTCTAAATCGATCGCCAAAGAGAGCAAATCGATATCCTTTTGCTCTTTACGCAGGGCGCAAATTTTAGCAAATAATACGCGCGCAGGAGAGAGTCTAAAATGTTCCAAAGATAAATTGTTTTCAGCAATTTCAACAAACGACAAATCATTGACTAGCAGCAGCCAGCGCAACAAATCCGCTTCTAAAATCCGATCTGGATCCACTTGGCTAAAAGTAACGCTAGCCGAGCGCCGCACATACAGCTGAGGGACATTTTCTTCAGGAGCGCCAATGATCGATTCGGGCGTATTGGTAAGCCGCGCGAGTTTTCGTAAGCTTTCGTGAATCATCAAAGGATGGTCCCAAGAGCGAATTTGTTTTGCTATAGTCAAAACAAGCTCATTTTTACCAGCTGGAGTCTGCACATGAATTGTTTTAGAAAGATGAGCCACTAAAAAGGTCAAGTAATCCACGCTAGATTCGAGCATTTTTTTCCACTCGTCGGGGCCCTTTTCCATGAGTACTAAATCGGGATCGCATTTTTCATGAAGCAAAACGACAAGGACTTCTACCCCTTCTTTAGAAAAGAGATTGCCGACCTTGACGGTAGCTTCTTGGCCTGCCGTATCGCCATCAAATGCAAGGTAAACTTGCCGTATTCCCAGATGAATGAGCTCTTTGACATGATCTTCGCCAAAAGCCGTCCCCTGTCCGGCCACAGTCCAATCAAATCCAGATCGAATCAGGCGAAGCGCATCAAATTGCCCTTCCACGATGAGCGCTTTGCGCTCTTTTGCAATGGTTTTGCGCGAATAACTCAAGCCAAAAAGAACCTTAGATTTTTTAAATAAAGGGGTTTCGGTAGTATTGATATATTTGCCGCCAAAAGTATCGCTTTTGTATTTGCGTGCAGAAAAACCAATTACAGATCCCACCGCATCTCGAATTGGGATCGTAATCCTGTCAGAAAAAAATTCGCGTCCAGATCGATATAGTCCCACCTCTTCAAGCAAAGCGTCGGTAAATTTATGTTCGCGCATCGCGCGCAAAAGCAAACCTTGATTTTTCGGAGCCAAACCCAATTCAAAGGTTTGAATAAAATTGAGATCAATTCCGCGGCTATATAAATAATCTAACGCCGCATGTCCTTCTAAAGTATGTAATAAATAAAAATGATAAAATTCCGCAGATCGCTCCAAAGCGTCCTTTAAAAGTGCTTTGGGAGGCCCCTTGGGTACCTGTTCCCCTTTTACTTCTTCTAGCTGTACCTGAAATTTCTCTGCTAAAGTTTCCACCGCTTCCACAAAACTCATCCTCAGATGAGTCATCAAAAAACCGATCGCATCTCCATGAGCTCCGCATCCAAAACAGTGGTAGTGGCTATCCCCTTTTTGGATCATAAATGAAGGACTTCTTTCCTCATGGAATGGACAAAGCGCCTTATAAGACGCGCCGGAGCGCTGTAATTTAATATATGGATTGAGCACCTCAACCAAGTCGACGCGCGAGCGCAGCTGCTCTAAGCTTTCTTTAGAAAATGATCCCATTGCTCCTAGGATACTCGATCCCTCTAATATTGAGTCAACGGCAAAACCCTCATGTATATACTAGTGCCATTCGAAAGCCCCTACGAACGGAACGAATATAAATTCCACAACGCCTTAAACAAAATGGGGACGGAATGCAATAATTTAATATTGAAAAAAAATAATTGCAATTAACAGCGCAATAAAATATAATATTAAATAACAACAAAGGAATTCATTATGTCAAGTCTAAGTGTATCACCCGCACCATCGTCATCTATGCAAGCATATCAACAAGTCGAGAATATTTTTGAAACTGGAGATGTCTCTGCAGACTTAGCAGCACGTCTATTATTACCCGAGAACAAACGACAAGAAATGCCCATCGCCCTAAGAAGCTGTATTCAAGTTCAGCTTTCAGCTCTCTCACGAGAGGAAACAGAGAACGGTGTGGGTGATGATCGCTCCGTGCGTATCAAAGCATTCATGGCAGCTACTGTCGGGTCAGTTTTTGGAATCTCTTGGAGAGTGGCGCGCGTAGCGGTACGCACTTTAGCCTTCATTCCTCTAGCGCTTGTGCGATTGGGCACAGCTTCTCGCATCGGTTTTGTCAAACAAGCTATGCCAGAATATGTCAGACGATACCGAGATGAATGGATAGATTTAGCGGTGGCAGTCGCTGCGGCTCCACTTGCGTTGGTTAAAACGATTAGTCCAACAGCCGCTCAAGGTCTGACAGACTCAATGCACACTTATTATCTAAATCGAGCTCAAGCCCGAGCTACGTTTGACACAGCATTTAACCAGCAGCTAACCAACCATGAAACTCATCGCACGCATGCCGCTGCTCAACGAGCAGCAGCAGCAATGCAGCCGATGCCAGCAGCAGGAGCTGGAGCGAGTAGCGAAGTGAACCAAGGGTAAACAGCAATGAACCCTGTAGCACCGGACGACAGAAATCACTCTCTCATCGATCGTGTAGCAATCGGTTTAGCGGTTGCAGTAGATGCAATCTCTAGCATTGGAACGCTTAGCAAGCAGACGATTGCAAATGCAAAAACCGTTGGACATGAGAGTTTAAATCTTATGGCGTCCGGATTATATACGCTGAAAGATACGGTTGTTTCTGTATTAGAATCGACAACAGAACTTTGGCCGCTTCCAAAAGATCTTTGTACGAGCGTCGGTAAAGAAACGTTATCGTATTGTGCTTCAGGTTTCAATGAAACTATTGATGCAGCAAGAGCGCTCGGTAAAGAAACGAAAGCTGCGCTGATAGGTGTAGCTGATGTAATTTGCTCAATTGCAAACGAAATGTTTGGATTTGTCAAAGCGGGCGCTCGCTCTACTGCAACAGAAATAGCAAATTGTCAAAGCAACATCGTAGAAGCAGCCGCGTTAACTACATATCTAGTCAGGCCGATTCTTTTACAAATTAGGGATTACGCGAGAAGTGGATGTTATACAGGATGCCAAACAGCGCGCCATATCAACCAAACCAAAACAGAAATAGCTTATTGTGCACGGTTACTAGCTGTAAAGATAGCTTTAGAAGCTAAACATTACGCAAGCAGCGCTCTTAACACGGCAGCTGAAACAGGACAGCAGGTATGCCAACCGGTAGCAGAAATCGCAGCGCTTGCACGCAATCTTGCTTTAGCCATTGCAATAGAACTTAAACATTACGCAAGCAGCAGTCTTACCACAGCAGCTGAAACAGGACAGCAGGTATACCAACCGGTAACAGAAATCGCAACGCTCACAGGCAATCTTGCTTTAGCCATTGCGATAGACGCTAAAAATTACGCAAGCAGCGGTCTTAGCGCAGCAGCTGAAACAGGACGGCAAGTATATCAACCGGGAGCAGAAATCGCAACGCTCGCAGGCAATCTTGCTTTAGCCCTTGCCATAGAAGCTAAAAATTATGCAATCAGCGGTCTTGATACAATCAATCAAACAGGCCAGCAAGTCTATCAAGCGATCATAGAAATCGCTCAGCTCAGCCAACTAACCAAATCGATTCTGATAGAAGTTAGCCATTACGTAAACAGTGGTTTTGGCACAATCTATCAAACAGGACAGCAGTCGGGCCAAGCGGTAATAGAAAGCGCAACGCTAGCTGGCGATCTTGCTTTAGCCATTGCGATGGAAGCTAAAAATTACGCACGCAACGCTCTTGGTGCAGCGTCTCAAACAGGTCAGCAGTCGGGCCAAGCGGTAATAGAAAGCGCAACGCTAGCTGGCGATCTTGCTTTAGCCATTGCGATGGAAGCTAAAAATTACGCACGCAGCGCTCTTGGCGCAGCGTCTCAAACGGGACAGCAATTGGGCCAAGCGATAATAGAAATCGCAACGCTAGCAGGATACCTTGCCTTAGCAGTGGCGATAGAAGCTCTCCATTACGCACGCAGTGGCTTTGGCGCAGCATCTCAAACAGAACAGCAATTAGACCAAGCTGCAACAGAACTCGCAACACTCGCAAAATCTTTTGTTTTACCAGTTGCGACAGAAACTCGCCATTATGCACGCAGCGGCTTTAGCGCAGTATCTCAAACAGGACAGCAAGTAGGTCAATCGGTAAAAGAAACTGCAAAACTGGCAGAACCATGGGCTGGTGCGGTGCTGCAAGAGGCTGGACAATATGCAGCTAGTGGTTACAGAGCTGCAAAAGAAACTAGCGTGCAAAGCGTAAATGTACTTGCCGAGACAGCTTCTTTAGCTGGTCTTGTTATCGGTTCAACGGCTTCAGAACTTGGCTCATATACTCGTTCAGGCGCGCATCAACTTCTACTTACAGCCGGGGAAACGAGAGAACTCATGGCGGAAGGAACTACTGCAGTTGTGCAGTGTATAAATCCAATGAAAAGAACGCTCATCGACTACGGACAAAGCGGCTTAACTACCGTTGCACAGCAAAGTCTAACTATAGGCCAAACCGCAGTAGAAACCGCGACCTTCTTAAACCAAAGTCTTGGCCGTCCTGTTTTTGACGAATCACTCGCCCTTATCGACGCAGGCCATATCACAGTAGAGATAACCGCGCTCGCTGCGATATCTAATTTGGCGCAACTACACCGAGAAACGATCGTTCCTTTGCGGCTAACAATAACGCCTTACACAGGAGCTCTAATGCAGCTTGTGGAAAGAGGCCGTCAGTTACGACAGCGTCAACAACAAGCCGCTCTAGCCGCCGCAGAACTTCCTGCCTAATGCAAGCGCACTGCTTGCGCATTTTTCAGATCGCTGATATGATCTTCGATCACTTTTTGGAACTCACTTTATGACTACCCCGATGATGGCGCAGTGGCATGCGTGCAAAGAAAAAGCACCTGACGCCCTTTTACTCTTTCGCCTGGGCGATTTTTACGAGGCATTTCACGATGATGCAAAACTCATTTCAAAAGAGGCCGGGGTCACACTAACGGCAAGACAAGGCGTGCCGATGTGCGGCGTGCCGTTTCACACGGCAGAGACTTACTTAGATAAGCTTTTATCAAAAGGCTACAAGATCGCTATCGCCGAACAAATCGAAGATGCGAAAGAGTCGAAAGGATTGGTCCGGCGCGAAATTGTCCGCATCGTTTCTCCAGGCACGCTCGTGGGATCGGATCTGCTCATCGAAAAGCGCAATAATTTTATCATCTCGATTGCGCAGGCGGGTTTGACGTTTGGTCTGGCTGCGCTCGATATCACTACAGGCGATTTTTTTACTCTTGAAACAACTGAAGCTTCGGAATTGATTGATGAAATTTACCGAATACAACCGACGGAGATAGTGGTTTCACGCAAATGGAAAAATACACACGGCGCGCTCTTGTCTGAACTAGCTCTCAATTTAAAATTTGCACTTACGGAAAAAGAGGATTGGCGCTTTGATCCGCAATCTGCCGGAGCTGTATTGATGTCTCACTTCAACGTACAGACGTTAGACGGATTTGGACTGAAGGCCATGATGGGAGCGGTCGGAGCAGCTGGATCTTTGATGGGGTATTTACAGCAGGAAATGAGCCTAAAATTAGAGCATGTAACGGCCATTTCCGTCCAACCATTGAAAAATACGATGGCCATCGACAGATCGACTCTAAAAAATCTCGAATTATTAGAATCTACGCAGATGTCGGGGCGTAGACAAAGCCTAGTCGATCTGCTAGATCACACGCAGACGCCGATGGGGGCGAGATTATTGCGCAATTGGATTAAGAGTCCCCTGCTTTCGGTAACAGATATTGTCCAACGGCAAGATGCCGTAAGCGAATCGCACTCGCGAGACCTCGCCTCATATGAAGCGCGGCAATATTTGGATGGGGTGCGTGATTTAGAAAGACTGATGATGAAGATCTCAGCGCGCTTTGCCACTCCGCGAGATCTTTTAGCGTTGGGTTTATCTTTAGCAAAGCTAACACCTCTCAAAGAGTCTTTAGGAGCATTTGATAGCGCTTTGATTCGACTGCATCGAGAAAAATTAACAGATCCGGTTTCAAGCAAAATTCTCAAAGCGTTAAGTCCATCTCCTCCTATGCGCATGGGCGAGGGAGAAATTTTTCGAGATGGTTTTCACGCAGGACTCGATGAATTGAGAAAATTGTCTAAAGATAGCCTTTCTTGGATGAATGACTATCAAGTCCGTTTACGAGAGGAAACGGGCATTCGCACGCTGAAGGTGGGTTTTACCAAAGCCTTTGGCTATTACATTGAAGCAACTCATGCCCAAAGCGGTAAAATTCCAGACAATTTTCAACGGCGGCAAACACTAGTCAATGGCGAGAGATTTGTCACCGAGGAGCTGAAAAAATTTGAACATCAGGTACTCACTGCTGAAGAAAGGTCCAAAGCTTTAGAGGCACAGTTATTTGAAGAGCTGCGCAGCTATGTCGCAGGCTTTGGAGCGCAAATCTTTGCTGCTGCAAAAGCAGTAGGGGTATTGGATTTGCTTTTCACTTTAGGATACGCCGCAAAAGAATATCGCTTTACCCGCCCTATTGTCGATGAATCCAATGTATTGGAAATTGTAGAAGGACGACATCCGATTGTAGAGCAAGTGGTCGGCAAAAGCGCTTTTATTGCCAACGACACTCATCTATCTGACGAGCAAAGGCTGATGTTGATTACAGGACCGAATATGGCGGGAAAATCTACCTATATCCGCCAAGTAGCCCTCATTGCAGTACTTGCACAAATCGGATCGTTTGTTCCAGCGCAAAGCGCGCGTATTGGCATCATCGACAAGATCTTTTCGCGCATCGGAGCAAGCGATGATTTGGCGCGAGGACAATCGACATTTATGGTGGAAATGGCGGAAACTGCAAATATTTTAAACAATGCCACGTCGCGCTCTTTAGTTCTACTCGATGAAATCGGGCGAGGGACGAGCACCTATGATGGCATTTCAATTGCTTGGTCTGTCGCCGAATACCTGCTAACTACTCAAGGGAAACAAGCGAAAACGCTATTTGCGACCCACTACTGGGAACTAACGCGGCTAGAGCAAGAAGTCAAAGGAGCCGTCAATTTTCAAGTAGCTGTTCAAGAAACTGCGCAAGGCATCGTATTTTTACGCAAAATCGTCAAAGGTGGAACCGATAAAAGCTATGGAATCCACGTGGCAAAATTGGCAGGGCTCCCCTTTAAAGCAATCCGAAGAGCTGAAGAAATGCTCATGCAGCTAGAAGCAGGCGGCGCCACTGCTAAAAAACGGATAAAAAAAGATGAACAGCTTTGTCTTTTAAGCGTTCCGCAGACAAATCCGCTTGTCGAACAATTGCGCATGGCAGATCTAAACCGACTTACTCCGCTCGAGGCGTTGGTTTTGCTTCACGAATTGAAAAAGCACGCTTGAAAATGCAAGTCCTGCATAAAATACGATGAGCAATGCAGGGCTCGCGACCCAGCCGGTCTTGCGATAAAGCCAAAATCCCATTACCGTCGCTGGCGCTGCAAGCAGGCGTCCGCCGAAAGAAGAACCTAAAGAATAAATCCACAGCCTTCGTTCCGGTCGCGCCAATTGTATGGCCCAGGAATAAAACGGAGCCGCCAGTATTACGCCAAAAATCATCATAGAGATTCTCACGGCGCTTGCCACCCATAAAGATCCTCCTTCTAACAAAGAAAACAGAGGGATAGTAAAGACAAGACTAAAAAGCAAAGCTGTAAACATCAGATATTCTTTTGCCACGCGCAATGTCATGTATCCGATGATTGGTAAAAGGCATACGTCGAGCGCGAGCAATACAGTATTGCAAGACAGGGCGTCATGCGCATTGACATCGCTGACAAGAGGCAAATACCCATTGAGAAACGTCGATAATACGTCGTAGTTGGCGTGGGAAAATGCCGACACGCAAGCAATCGAAAAAATAGAGCCTATATCTCTGCGTTCCCAACGACTCGGCATTTGCGTCCGAGCTACAACCGCATGGCGATCGTGCAGACACATACCTACAACACCGGATAAAGATCCAAGCAAGAAAAGCCCCCGCCAATGCTCCTGTCCGCATAAAAGAGCAGCTCCGGAAGCTGCCAAAATACCAACAATTCCGCACGCATCAAAAAGGCTGCCTATCCACCCCCATCGTTTAGCGTCGATTCCCTCTAACACAAACAAAAGACCCGCAGCTTGTTTACCGGCGGCAAAAAAGTTTTGCGCAATGCGGCATAAACCTAAAAGCACCGGAGAAATCCACCCGGCCTCATGCCAAGTGGGCAAGAACCCCATCGCCCCAGTGGCCACCGCCATACCGATCAGCGTCATCGACAACAAAGTACGGTAACTGACGCTATCTCCGAGCCAGCTAAAAAAAATAGCCCCTAAAAATCGCGCAACGGCGCCAAGCGGCAGCAAAGCATAGCTCGCTAAGAGAGAATACACAGGATCTGCGTGAGGAAAAAACAAAGGCGCTAAAAATGGAGCGAGAAAAGCATACAACGCCCGATCGTAATGATCCAATACATTACCAACTACTCCCAGCCAACGTTTCAAAACGATTTGATGCCTCATTTTGCAATTGGCTCAACAGCTTGCCACCGCGCAACGATTTAGAGCAAGAGATATCTTGAGAGCAAAGCAGTTTGGCAATTGACTCTATTGACAAAATCTAAATATTGCGATTATCATCGCATCATGATGCGTTTTTTGATTGCCTTATTTTATGCTTGCTCCATTTTCAGCCATGACATCGTCGGTTTTTGGAAAAGCATCGATGAAGATTCAGGTATTGCGCGCTGCGTCGTTGCTATCTATGAATACCAAGACAAATGCTATGGCCGTATCATCGGTTCTTTTGATGCAGAAGGAAACATGCACGATACGATCTATCATCCCTTAACTCGAGCGCCAGGCGTAGTGGGAGATCCTTACTATAGTGGTTTAGATATCATTTGGAACCTTGAAGACAACGGTTCTAGCCATGATGGCAAAATTCTCGACCCCGAAAACGGAAAAATATATCGCGCAGAGCTGTGGCGCGACGATGAAAATCTCGTAGTTCGCGGCAAACTATTTCTCTTCTTCAGAAGTCAAACATGGCTTCCGGCCCTCTCTTCGGACTTTCCTAAGGACTTCAAAATGCCGGATTTAAGCAAGCTCGTCCCCAAAATCCCCGAAGTAAAATAACACCTCTTGCGAATGCAAGCGCCCATTTTCAATGAGCGCTTGCACTCGTCATATCGGAATAAAATGAGATTGAAACGTTTTCGGCATCAAGATAAAATTATAATATATGCAATTACTATTGCATTGGTTATAAACCCAACAAAGCAAGGCAAGAACATGCATCCAATCCATTCAGGTAGTCTATTTCTTGATCCTTCACGTAGCCCATCTCCTGAACCGCCTCTTCCTGAGCCGCCAGAGGGTTACTATAGCGATGATGAGCCAGAGAAGGTTCCGCTGCCGCCTCCTGATACCGAAAAGGTTGTACATCTTTTAACCGGCATCGAAAATGAAGACGATTCCACCGCTATCCAGACAAACACTGTAGCACTGAAGCAGCTTCTAGCGCCACACGTGCCACGCACTTTACAACATCTATTTACAACACTTCCCGAAGGCCAGCAAACTACAATCTCTATGACCTCATCGCTTGCAAATCTTTTTCACGTGATACCCACACCTCTTCCGGACACACCACCCCAACCCCCAAACAGGTGACAATCTACTTGCTGCAGCTTAGCCAAATCGATCTTCCTTGTCGCCCTTGCCTTTGGGCAATGGTGATCCTCGCTCAGAACGAGGGCTGCGCCCTCTTCGATTTGGCGTTGCCTCGCGGCGCATATTGTCACCTGTTGGGGGCTCGGGTTGATACCGAGATAACATTTCGGGTAATTCTGTAAAGAAGGCAATCTTTCTATAGTCCAAAATTGTGTCGTACAATTCATGTCAATCTGCTATACTGGCAACCCATATGCGAAGCTCGTATCAGGCGTCTGTGTTTCCACACGATCTCGATGCTCCAGCAGCCCGCTCGCTCGGCGCACAATTCGCCATGCAAGAATGGCTTAATTGCGTTCGGTATACACAAAACATATGCATAAATCCAACGCCGCAACTCCCCGAACTCATCCAAAGAAACGGTCTACTGGATAGACTGCATTTTTATTGCGCTATTGTAACTGCATCGTTTCCCCATAAACACGATCCATCATTGCTGTCATGTGTCGACCGCCTTCACGGATCTGCGATTGTACTGCGTTCGCAACCACCTCCTCTACTGTGCAGTATTCTTTCAAAAGACCTGAAAGATTTTTTTCTCGTCTTCATTCCCTATCTAGAAGAGTTAAAATGCGATGAAAATACGATGTTTTATCTCATTGAGCATAAAGATGAAATCAATCAAGCAGTCCATCCTCGCGCCGTGGAACAACTTTTTGCCAGATGGTATGCGTCCGGACCATCGCACTTGCGTTCGATACTGCGCGAAGGTTATACTCGAAGAGGGTTCGGCCATTTTTATGAAAAAAATAAGCCGCTCATCGAAACCATTGAATGGACCGCAGACGAATGGAATCTTCCTTGCTCAGTTTGATTCGAGATACCAAAGCTCTTCTCCTCGAAGAAGAAGCTAGCCTATTCTCATCGCAAGAAGAAATCGATTATTTCCGAAAACTCCATGTTAAAAACCGAGTACAGCCCACTTTTCAGTCCATAGTCTCACCTCCTTCATCTCCTCAAAAGCAGATTGAAACGCCAAAACCCGTCTTGCCTTTGCCCAAAGTCGTCGAAATGAGCGCCCCGTCGCCTAAAGTTGTCAAAAAAGAAGAGGAAAAAGACGAAGATCTCCGCGTAACAGTCAAAGAGATTCCAATCAAGGCTATGCGCGCTTTGTTTGCAAAAATCGCTCCGGAACTTGCCATATTAGATGACATTCCCAGCGATGAGTTTGCAAAAAAGATCGCCAATCGATGGAAAACTAAAAATCAATCAGCGCCAATCACTTTGCTGTATTATCAAGAAATTGCTGAACACAAAACTCTTTTAGAACAAATCGTCAAGGCGCTCGACGTCTATTTTGGCCCTGCGCGTTTAATTTGCGCTGAATCAATTGAAAAAGAAAAACAATGGGATGCGCTACTTTCGGTCGACGAGTTAAAACTCATCATCTGCTGCGATTACACTTTGTGGCAATTGAAATCCCTATTGCAGCACTATAAAGAAGTACCAACGCAACAAATGCGCCGTTTAAAAGATAAACCGCTATTTTTATTGCCCGATCTTTCTTTATACCTCAAAGACCCTCTGCTCAAACGCTCGTTATGGAAAGGACTATGCCAAACTATCCGTACGTTGCCGTCGTTTTAGATCAAAGCCTCCAAAAGCCGCTGGATTATGCAGTTCCAACTGAGCTGCAAACTGCGGTACAAGTGGGCATGAGAGTCGAAGTTCCTTTGCGAAAAGAAACAGTAAAGGCAACCATTGTCTCTCTCAAAACCGCATCGTCAATCCCCAACATCAAACCGCTGGTGAAGCTGCTGGGATCTACATCTGAGCTATCAGAACCGTTATGGAAACTAGCACACTGGATGGCTGCGTATTACGCCTCGCCTATGCAAAAAGTGCTCAAATGTTTCATTCCCCCGAGTCTTCGCAAAGAGGTAAAAGAACAAAAGCAATGGCTCTATTCCCTTGCAATTTCCAAAGAAAAAGCTATCGAGCTCATCGGTCCATTGAGAAGTCAAAATCCTCTCTACGCACAAATTTTAGAATCGCTGCTTCAATCGCCTAAAAAAGGGGCCGATCTACGAGATGAGCTGAACATCTCCAATAGTCCCATGCAAACGCTTGTAAAGCGCAAATGGATTGGCAAAAGCGCCGTTGCGTCTACCGATTTAGAGCAAGAAGAGTTTTTCCCATCGAAGCCCAAAACTCTCAATGACGAACAAAAAGCAGCCCTTGGCGATATCGCGCAATCACTGCACTCCGATCGATTTTCCGCCCATCTGATTCAAGGCGTTACCGGAAGCGGCAAGACAGAAGTTTATTTACAAGCGATGGCAGAAACTCTCTCTTTAGGGAAAAGCGCCATCTTGCTCGTGCCGGAAGTAGCCCTCACCTCGCAAACAATCGAAAGACTCAAGGCGCGATTTCAAGATAAAATTGCTATTTGGCACCATAAGAGATCGCTTGGAGAGCGCAGTACCGCTTGGGACATGCTCAAAACAGGAAAATCGCAAATCGTCATTGGTGCGCGCTCTGCGATTTTTTGTCCTGTACAAAACGTAGGGTTAATTATCGTCGATGAAGAACACGACTCATCTTACAAACAATCAGAAGAAATGCCATGCTACCACGGGCGCGATGTCGCGGTTATGCGTGCTTACATTGAAAATGCCGTCATCCTACTTGGAAGCGCTACACCGTCTTTAGAATCTCGGCGCAATGCAGATATCGGCAAATACAAGCTGAATAAACTTTTAGCCAGAGCAAGCTCGGCACTGATGCCTAAAGTACAAATCATAGATATGCAAAGAGCCTTTGAAATCAACGGAGGATTTACCCATTTTTCTCCCGAGCTCATCGACGCTTTAAAATTACGTCTAGAAAAAGGCGAGCAAGCGCTGCTATTTCTCAATCGCCGAGGGTTTCACCGTTTACAAATGTGCCCCGCCTGCCAGCATACGATTAAATGTCCCCATTGCGATTTAAGCCTCACCTACCACAAAAATGCCAACGAACTCAAATGCCACTTATGCAGCTTTCAACAACTACCTCTCTCTAAGTGTCCTCAATGCGGCGCCAGCGAATCTATGCAGTTTCGAGGCTTTGGCACAGAACATGTCGAGAGGTCTTTACACGCGCTTTTGCCAGGTATCCGCACCTTGCGCATGGATCGCGATACCACGACAAAAAAAGAAAGCCACGAAGAGCTTTATAAACAATTTCGCTCCCACAAGGCCGATGTGCTCATCGGCACACAAATGATCGCAAAAGGATTTCACTTCCCATCGGCGACATTAGTCGGAATTCTCAATCCCGATTCCGCCCTGAACATCCCCGATTTTCGCTCAGCAGAGCAAGTTTTTCAACTCATCACGCAAGTTGCCGGCCGATCGGGCAGATCAGAATTGGCTGGCGAAGTGATTTTGCAAACTTTTTTACCCAAACACCCTGTGATCAATCTAGCTGCAGAGCAAGATTATGAAGCGTTTTATGCAAAAGAACTTTCGGAACGAAAACTATTTAGCTACCCTCCCTTTTGCCATTTAATCAAAATCACCTGTTTGGGACCCGATCCTATCAAGACAGAAGAAGCTGCCAATCATTTAAGAACACAAATTGAGCAACATTTACCGCAAGACACTCAAATACTGCCCGTTTCCGCAGCAGGACACCCAAAAATCAAAGACAGCTACCGCTTCCAATTTGTCATTAAAACAATCAAAATCAAACTACTCGAACAAATCCTTGTCAATCTCAGCTCCCCGCTTCCTTTCCGAATCGATGTCGACCCTACCTCCACTTTTTTTTAAATTAGAGAACCTCTTTCGAAACTCAATAGTTACGAAGATTTTACGCAAAAGACGCTAATCCGCAGAGCTACTAAAGTTTTTATAAATCGTTCACGATTCTTTCTATCCCATTACGGCATGTCTATTGACTCCGTTGTGGAGATTTCCCTTGTTTAGCCTTCTCTAGCAATGATATCATTAACCTATGACATCCATCTCTTCTCTCATCAATCAAGCTCTTTTGCCTGCCGCAGAAAGACCTTCGCAAATCGACGCCATTCACAGATGGATTCGGGCCAATCAACACACACCTCCTGCCAAACAAATTTTTATTCGAAGCGCTTGGCACGCCCTCCTTACTCAATGTTTCTCCCGCTTTACATTTTCCGAATACCGAAGTTTATTACAACGAATTCAAATCGTTTTTTTATACGACGAAACTGAAACATTCAATCTACTGCAGAAGATTATAAACAATTCTTTACAATCCTCTCATTTCATTGTTTTCACCACGCCCGCTGCATATCAAGCCGCCGCTCATATCGCTCACACCGGCGATCGAATCCTATTTGCACAACTCGCAATGTGCATCCGAGCAGCGGCTGCACATGCCCGCTCGTTGCGCATTGTTGTAGAGAATATCCAACAAATTTCCGACGACGCTATTTACCATACAATGTTGTTAATTTACAACCGAGGCATGCAATTATATCAGCAAACTCGTGATGTCATTCCCAATGCCCGCGTAGTTCAACAAATCCTTTTCTATCCCAACTTAATTAGCAAAAAACGATCGCATCCAGAAGACCACGGCTACGATAACTCACCTCCCATCAAACAAATGCGTAGCACAACAATACACACACAGCCATAAATCATATAAAACATTTTTTCATTAATTAACTCTTCAGTTTAATCAGAAAAACAGATAAAATACTACAACCTAAATCAAAAAAAAAGGAAACAACACAAGATGTCCGCCCTAACACTTCGCAAGTATGCGCGCCTCCCATTTTTAGTACCCGTACGACTACAAGCACTTGCAGAAGATTTTGGACACGATGACTACCAAAGCTTAATGAGACAATGCCAAAACGATTGGAGAACATCTGCAGCTACAACGCAAACTATTTTTACTACGGCTTTGACTCATCAATTATGCGCTACCTCCTTTGTTACAATGCGAACCTTTCGATACGCTGCCGCGCATTTTTCTGCCACTCAAGATATCGGATTTCTCATGAGCGCTGCCAATCGCTATACAGCGCAACTAGATTCTATCCAATTTAGATGGCAATTTACCCAACAAAAACTTCATCACGGCGATAGAGATATACGAACTTCTTTACATTACATCTACGAAGCAGGAGTTTTAGGAATTCCACTGGACCGATCCTTTATACAAAGATCCATTTTATCAAAACCGGTTCCAGACACTATCCTAGAAGGCAGCAATTCCCAACGTCCTGCTGCTGTTCCGGCTGCTGCACAAGCTGTTGTCTCTAGGCAAGCCCCCCCTGCCGAAATACGCGACCCCTCTCTCACGCCAGCCGTCCGCACAGTCCCCACCGATACCGACTCCGACCGCCCCCCTGAAGCGAAACGAGCGCGCAGAGCTGAGCCTAGCGCAGACGCGATCCCCTCTCCTGTTGCAGAACACCGACCGCTTTCGGTCGCAGAGATCGTTGAACAGGCTACGCGAGCGCTATCCCAATATTTAGCGCCTGTCGAGCAACGTGAATCTGCAGAATCTACAATACAATTCACCAACGATATCCGCCAAAAAGTTAGGATCTGTGCCGACACAAGCGCGTTTCAAGAAGCCGTAAAAATCATTGGCGACCGCCTAATCGATTCATTACCAATAAGATTTAGCTTTGCAGCTTATAATCAAAGAATTCTATCCTGCAACAACCTATTTCCCATCGGATTTGCAAACATTGTCAATATTTTTGAAATTATCATTACATCCAAACATCAAACGAATCAACGGCTGATGGGCGCTCACCTCGCAGCAACCACCCTTTTACTACATCCAGAAAAGAGTTCTCCTCAAGTTCAGCGTCTTTTACAAGATCATCTGTTTCGATCATGGGAGCCGACAAGACCTCTGCAATTAGCCGACCTTGCTCAATCCCATCTAACCGAAGTTCAAGAAGGCCACGCCAGAATTCCAAGATTAATAGCTAACGTCACACAAATACGTGACCCCGATATTGAAGGCCCCATCTATTGCGCCATACTCTACGCTGCAATGAGGTTATCGCAAGATTTACATTGGCCTCGCCATTTAATGAAAAACAGCATTGGTCAAGGACGTCGCACGGACACTTATTTAAAATATTTAACCGGTATCGTGAAGATTGGATTAGACCAAGTAAATTTCGCAAGAACTACGCTTATCCCAGTTCAACTACCCCCGGCACTCCAGGGCTTAACACCTCAGATCATTAAAAACATAAACACCGCTGAGACCGTATTAAATCGCAGAGTTGTTTACAGTCGATATCCCAATTATCATCCTGGTTTGGATTCCCCTACTGTAACAGAACTTGCAGCTACCCTGCCACCTCATACCCGAATATCTCTGCCATCACACATAAAACTTCCTAGATAATTAAAGAGATATAAAAAATATATTGAACTTCAATTCAAAACAGAATAAAATTAAATAACAAACAACTCATAGGAAAAAAATCAATGAGCACACCTGCTTCATCGACCTCTCGCAGTTCTCCCCATCACTCACCTGTTTTGCCGCCAGAAGAACCTCCGCGTAAAAGGCTCAGATTCGAGTTCCCAGACTCGCCGGAACTTCGTGCCGCATCACCGACATTTTCACATGCAGCCGAGCCCCTTAGATTCAATCCGCATCTGCTGGCAGGCGCTGCCAGAGTCGATCTAGCATTTCCGCATGCAAATCGTCCTGCTGCAGCCCCTTTGACCCAAGCTGTATTTGAACAAACTCTCCAAACACTTCGAGACGAATGTCGCGTTGGAACATCCTTTCACGACATTAATATACAAAGACCTCTTGGAGCCGGAGCCTTTTCCCAAGTTCACCTTGGGACGCAAAGCGACGGGTCTCCAGTAGTAATTAAAATCCTAAAAGAGCGCGTCGGCAAAGTAGATCCAAATGCTTTATCTAGCAAAACCAAGGTTCCAAAACTCCAATTTTTACACACGCAAAAAGCAAATTACGACGCTGCCGTTAGAGCAAATATTCCGTGCGCTAATCTACTCAACAATTCCACAACGGATTTGTTTAGCATTTATGAATTTGTTCCTACAGAAATTTCTAATTTTCAAAGTTTATTACAACCAGGGCAAACGCTGGACAATCTCCCAGAAAATCACCCTTTATTGCAAATCAAATGGATTATTCGTAAAATACACACAAATCAACTAATATGCGATTTAAAAGCAGATAATTTACGAATTCGCTCTTCTGGAGAAGTAGTTCTTGTAGATCACCATGAGGATGCCGATCCTGACGAGTGGGATATAGAACTGAGAACTGCTTTGCGCAGGGTTTGCGCAGATGGTCGGGATCACCAATTGTATAATTTTTTAAATCCAGATCCAACGCAGTACAGACTCGACTAGAGAATAAAAATCTAGACCAGATAGGCTCAAATCGGATACCCTAGAGGGTAAAAACTGATTGGGCCTATGACATTTCCAGTACCTGAATACCATCACCACGAAGAATTTCAAAATAGAAGCCGAAAACTCAAAGAAATCAGAGAGCTCGGGATCGATCCATATCCTCCTAAATACATACACACACAAAAAACAGCGCAAGTACTGCTTGAATATGAAACCAAGGAACTAGGCCACAGCGATGATGCCGGAGCGGGCCATACCCCCCATCTGTGTATTTCAGGCCGTCTTGTCTTATTTCGCCCAATGGGGAAAAACGCCTTCGCTCACATTCAAGATGAAACAGGGCGCATTCAAGTCATGTTCAACCGCGATTTGACTAAAGTTCACGGTTTCACACCAACAGAAGAGTTATCTCACATCAAGTTTCTCGAAAAAAAACTCGATCTCGGCGACATCATCGGCATCGAAGGAAATATATTTAAAACGCAACGAGGCGAACTGACTCTTTTTGCAAAAAATGTCACAGTTTTAGCAAAGTCGCTCCTACCATTGCCCGATAAACATAGCGGTCTTGTTGATAAAGGCGTGCGCTATCGCAAACGATGGCTAGATTTAATTACACACCCTGAATCGCTCGATCGATTTCGTAAACGCTCTCAAATTTTACTCGCAATACGCAATTACATGGAGCAAAACGAATTTGAAGAAGTAGAAACGGCGGTATTGCAAAACGTCTACGGAGGCGCCCAGGCACAACCATTTACCACTCACCTCAATGCTCTTAAGCAAGATATGTTTTTACGCATCTCCTTAGAAATTCCACTCAAAAAACTCATTGTAGGCGGGATGCAAAGAATTTATGAAATCGGCAAAGTCTTTCGCAATGAAGGCATTGACAAGACCCACAACCCAGAATTTACCATGATGGAAGCTTATGCCGCAGGCTGGGACTATCGAGACATGATGGAATTTGTCGAAGGTTTATTTGAAACCATTGCACTTACCTTGTTCGGCGACACAAAAGTGCGCCTTTGTTCTGAACACGAAAGCACCACTCATGTGATCGATTTAAAAAGCCCTTGGAAGCGGCTGAGCATGAAAGAGGCCATCTCAGAATATGCCGGTATGGATGTCGATAAAATGACTGTCGAAGAAATGAAACAGCGCTTATTAAAGGAAAGCCACATCGACCCCAAAGGCGTGCACGCGGCTAGCCGTGGAGCGCTTGTTTCCATGCTTTTTGAAGAGTTTGCAGAAAAACACCTCATTCAACCGCACCACATCATCGACCATCCCGTAGAAACCACTCCTTTATGCAAACTGCACCGCGATCCTGCGTTGCGGCAAGAGGGCTATGTAGAGAGGTTTGAAAGCTTTATCCTGGCTCGAGAAATGTGTAACTCGTATTCGGAACTCAACGATCCCGAACTTCAGAGATCTCTTTTAGTGCAACAAGCAGAAAAAAAGGCATCAGGAGACCTGGAAGCCAATCCACTAGATGAAGAATTTATCGAATCCATCTGCCAAGGCATGCCGCTCACAGGAGGAATTGGAGTAGGAATCGATCGGCTTGTCATGTTGTTTACAAATGCCGAATCAATCCGAGATGTTTTATTTTTCCCTTTGATGAAACCGGAGGAATAAACTATGAATTTCCTCGCCTGGCTGTTTCGTTTTTTTCTATCTTTCCGCTATTCGCTTGAAGTGCGCGGTCTAGATCAACTCGTTGCACAAACACAAAAAGGCAAAGGGAGATTATTTCTCCCCAATCACCCCGCACACATCGATCCGGTGATCATCAGTGTTTTGTTATTTCCTCATTTTCGACCGCGTCCTTTAGTAGTCGACTATATGTACCGTACTCCGCTGCTCAGACCATTGATGAAGCTTGTGCGAGCACTTCCTATGCCAAGCTTTGATCATTCAGTCAATCAACTGAAAATCAAAAAAGCCAATGAAGCGATGCAGCACATTGCCGATGGATTGAAGTGCGGAGAAAATTTTCTTTTATATCCAGCCGGCCGTATCAAACTCAATGCGCAAGAAGGCATTGGCGGCGCGTCAGCGGTTCATTCTTTATTGCAAGACAACCCAAACATCGATATTGGTCTAGTGCGCATTACAGGTTTGTGGGGCAGCAGTTTCTCGCGCGCTATTTTAGGCAGACCACCCAAACTGGGCGCCAATATCAAAAAAGGATTGCTAACTCTTTTGCGCAATGCATTCTTTTTTGCACCTCGCCGCAAAGTGATCGTCGAATTTGAAACTGCCCCTCGCGATTTTCCACGCCAAGCCAGCCGCTTACAAGTCAATCGCTACCTCGAAAACTGGTACGACCAGTATCCGACAGCAGAAGGGAAGCGAGTTAAATCCGAACCACTTTCTCTGGTTTCTTACTCTTTTTGGAGCAACGATGTTCCCAAACCATTTGAACCTCCTAAAAAAGCAGCCAAAGATCACGAACTCGAGATCGATTCTAAAATGCGGGACAAAATTTATGCCGAAATTCGCCGCATCATGGATAATCCGAACCTCGAAATTCAAGAAGAGATGGATCTTGCTTTTGACATCGGGATGGATTCGCTCAACATCGGGGAGCTCATAGCCTTTTTATCGCATGAATACGACATTAGTGAAGTGCACCCCGAAGACCTGCTCAACGTGCGAGGCCTTTTGGAAATCGCCGACGGAGCTCGCATTAGCGAAACTGGTTCTCATGAAACTTACGGCGTAAGCTGGCCGGACGAACCCAAACGACCGATCCCAACGCTTCCCATTGGAAAGACAATTCCTGAAGCATTTCTCAATTCTGCCGATCGACTCCGCTCATTATCTGCCTGTGCCGATGAAATGACAGGCGTGTTGAGTTATAACAAAATGAAAAGAGCTGCATTAGTACTCGCAGAATACTTCAAAAATTTTGATGAAGAGCGCGTGGCCATCATGCTGCCAGCCTCCTGCGGTGCGTATCTAGCCATCTTGGCGTTGCAGCTGGCCGGCAAGGTGCCGGTGATGCTCAATTGGACCCTAGGTCCGCGATATCTCGAAGGAATGATGGAACAGGCTCAGGCTAAAAAAGTCATTTCTTCTTGGCTATTTTTAGACAAACTCAACCATGTCGATTTTGGCAATCTAATCGATAATATGGTTTTGTTAGAAGATGTAAAAGAATCCTTGACCCTCGGTCAAAAACTCAAAGGAGCATATTTATCACTGCACAGCGCCCCTGCGATTTTAAGAAAATTACACCTTAATAAACTCGATGAAAACAAAACAGCCGTCATTTTGTTTACCTCAGGAACGGAAGCTACCCCAAAAGGAGTGCCTCTTTCCCATCGCAACATCATTTCTAATCTACGCAGCGGAATGCAGTGTCTAGATTTTAGAGCCAACGACGTCGTTTTTGGAGTCCTACCTCCGTTTCACTCCTTTGGTTTTAACGTAACCGGGTTATTTTGCATTTTATCAGGATTAAAAGTCGCTTATTATCCAGACCCAACCGACAGTTTCGCTTTAGTTTCTGGAATAGATCGCTGGAACGCAACTTTATTTTGTTCACCTCCGAGCTTTTTAAAAGGCGTTTTATCAGCTGCAAAACAAGGGCAGTTATCGTCGATTCGTTATTTTATTTCCGGCGCTGAAAAATTACCCCAAGAGGTGCGGGAAAAAGCGCAAAAACTCGTGCCAGGCTGTTCTGTCATCGAAGGCTATGGTATTACCGAATGCTCACCCATTCTCACTATCGCCCGCCCCAATTTACCACCCAAAGGCGTAGGCATCTTATTGCCTGACGTAGAAGCGTGTACCATCCATCCGGAGACTTTAGAACTACTAACTAAAGGATCAGAAGGAGAAGTATGCGTACGGGGGCCTAATGTATTTAGCGGATATCTCGGCCAACCGCGCGATCCATTTATTGAACTGGAAGGAAAAAAATGGTACCGCACAGGAGATTTAGGCTATTTCGATGAAGACGGTACGCTGGTATTATCTGGCCGACTTAAACGATTTACAAAAATCGGCGGTGAAATGATTAGTTTAGGCGCTGTTGAAGAGGCGATCACCTCTGAACTCATCGCTCGAGGCGTTCTTTCAGCAGATCAACCAGGACTAGCCGTATGCTGCGATGAAAAAATTCAGTCCAAACCTCTACTGGTTGTTTTTACAACCGCATCTTTTACCAAAGAAGATGCTAACGAAATCCTCAAAAAAGCAGGTTTTAGCCGTTTAATCCGAATTTCCAAAGTCCAAACCATTGAAACCATACCCCTTATGGGAACAGGAAAGACCGATTACCGCAAACTGCAAAGCCTAATCTGACTGCTACTGAAGAAACGATAAATTATGGCTTGAGGTGTATGTTGACTTCAGGTAGTATTTAAGGAACTTTTACACGTGATGTCATGGAAGAATTTGTTGCTTATCTAGTTAAAAATATGGTCAATGCACCCGAACAAGTCGATGTTCGAGCAGTCGAAAGCCAAAAAGGGTGGATGATTGAAATCCGAGTGGCACCTGAAGATGTAGGTAAGGTAGTAGGTCGTAAAGGCAATGTAATTCGTTCACTTCGAACACTTGCTGGTACTATTGGCGCTCGAATTGGATGCAAAGTGCAGCTCGAAATCGTACAACCGTGAGGTCTTTATGCCGTTTGGGTTACAAATCCATCTGGAAGAAATCGATAAAAAGCTAGTCGTACGCATCGAAGGTAGAATCGATGCTGCCTCAGCCCCTGTTTTAGACAAAAAACTGGAACAGCTTATTGAAGAAAAGCATCGTGAAATTTTATTAGATTTTACCCGAGTCGATTATTTAAGCAGCGCCGGCATGAGGGTCTTATTAGCTGTTACAAAAAGACTCCATTCATTAAAGGGGGACCTCACCCTATTCGCACTGGACGCAGATGTGTTCGATATCATTCGAGTAGCTGGATTAGATAAAGTTTTACACATATGCTCGAATGAACAAGAAGCATTACATAAGAACAAGTGAAAAGCGCTACATTACGCCGTCCACTTACGCAACGTGAAAAAATTCCTGACGCAGGGAAGAAAAAAAGAGTAATTCTGCTTGCTGGTCCGACAGCTGCCGGGAAAACTCAACTCTCGCTTTCGCTTGCAAAGCTTCTTGGCGGAGAGATCATCTCAGCAGATTCCATGCAAGTCTATCGCTCGATGGACATCGGTACTGCTAAAGCATCACCAGAAGAACGAGGGTTAATCGCCCACCATCTGATTGATATTCGAGACATTGACGAACCTTTTAATGTTGCAGAATTTTACCATGCTTCCCAAACAGCCATACGAGAAATAGTGCATCGAGACAATGTTCCTATGATTGTCGGAGGCTCAGGTTTTTATATCCACGCCTTGCTATACGGGCCTCCAGCTGGGCCCCCATCCGTTCCTGATGTGCGTGATCAACTCGACCACCAAATGCGCGAATTAGGCCCCGAAGTACTTTATGAAAGATTGCAGCTACTCGATCCTGAGTATGCCGCCACTATTTCTGAAAAAGATCGCCACAAAATTATACGGGCTTTAGAAATCATGGCTCTATCGGACCAAAAAGTCAGTGATTTTCCCAAAATGAATCAATCGGAAAATAACGACTATGATTTTCGGTGTTGGTTTATTTATTATTCTCGCGAAAGTTTATATGCACGCATTGAACAACGCTGTGACGAAATGATTGCAAAAGGATTTCTAGAAGAAGTTCAACGACTGGATAATCAAGGACTTAGACTCAATTCGTCAGCCGCTCAGGCCATCGGATACCGTCAAGCCTTACAATTTTTAGACAGCCCTCGCTCTGCGTCTGATTACGAACACTTTATCGCTCAATTCAAAAAAGCTACTCGTCATTTTGCAAAACGGCAATTTACTTGGTTTCGCAAGGAGCCCCTTTTTCGATGGCTCAATATCGAAGAGCATTCTCCTGAGCGACTTAGAGAAATCATTCTACAGGATTATGAACAGGGGTACTGAACCTGTTGCTACCTCCAGAGGCAATTCTCTACACAAAAATATTTATTCCCTTTTCACAAGCAAAAGACTATATACTAAAAATATATCGAGAGTGATTTATGCGGATTGTACAGGTAGCAGCTGAATTTGCCCCCCTAGCTAAAGCTGGAGGGTTAGGCGAAGTAGTCGTCGGGCTTACTCGAGCTTTGAACAATCTGCATGAAGATGTTGAAGTCATTATCCCGAAACACGATCTTATCCACCCCAAAATTCTTGAAAATGCAAGACTTGAAATTCCCGATTTTAAATGCGTTGAAAATGGCCGGCAAATTGCAAATGCAGCGTGGCAAATCGAAGCAGAAGGATGCAAACTACATCTTTTAGAGGCTAGACACCCTTCCGGTTATTTTCATAGAGGAAAAATCTATGGTTGCGATGATGACGTCCCTCGTTTTTTATATTTTTGCCGTATGGTCGCAGAATACTTAAAACTTAAAAATCAACCTATCGATGTATTGCATTTGCACGATTGGCACACAGCTGCGCTTGCTTTATTTATTCGGGATTTAATGTCTTTAGACGTAAAAGTCGGAAAGATCGTATTGACCATTCACAATATCGAGTACCAAGGCAAATGCGCTGTTCAAGATTTAAATGCAGTGGGTCTCGATGGTGTTTCCTATCTCACCTCTACTAAACTCCAAGATAACGATCCCAACTATCCCGAGACAATCAACTTATTGAAAGGGGGCATTGTTTATGCAGACCGCATCGTTGCCGTTTCACCGACTTACGCTAAAGAAATTCTCACTCAGACAGGCGGCTTCGGTCTAGACTCTACATTGAAATTTTGCAAATCTAAATTATCAGGAATCTTAAACGGAATAGATCTATCGCTTTGGAGTCCCGAATCTGACCGCCATCTCAAACATCATTTCAGCTCCACAGATGCTCTAGCATCCATTGTGAAAGCAAAACGTAAAAACAAAGAAGAACTCATCCGTCGATTCCAAGTGAGTTCTGTAGCCACGCCTTGGGTCGGTGCTGTCACACGCATCGCAGAACAAAAAAGCCCTGAACTTTTAGAAGAGGCCCTAGTACAAACAATGCGCCTAGGAGGAGTCTTTGTCTTGCTCGGTTCTTCCCCCACCCCTGCTATTCAAAGCCATTTTGAAGCTCTAAAACAAAAATACCAGGGACATCCGCAAGTCATTTTACAGCTTGAGTATGACGATGCACTCGCCCATCAGATCTATGCAGCCTTAGATTTACTGGTAGTTCCATCAAAAACAGAACCTTGCGGTCTTACGCAAATGATTGGCATGCATTATGGCGTGCTTCCGATTGCCCGTTCGACAGGCGGTTTAAAGGACACAGTGGTCGATTGCGATAACGGCTTGAAGCCAAGCGCAGAAAGGAATGGTTTTCTTTTTGAAAAAGCAACTGCTAAAGAATTTACAGAAACGTTGGAACGGGCCATTCTTTTATACAAAACAAACCCCGCCACCTTTCAAAATTTAATGCGCTGTGGTATGCATTTAGATTTTAGTTGGACCAAACCGGCCAAGGAATATCTCAAAGCATTTAGCGCTTCTGTAAAAATGATTGGATTCAATACGGTTCAATTGTCACCCATCATGGAACAGAATAAAGCTGCAACAGCAACCAAGCCTAAACGGCCATCAGCTCCACGTTCATAGAGTTTCTAAAGCTTTTTTGATATACAGTCGATTCGAATAAAAGTAATCAATAGCAGAAATAGCTGTATAAATTGCCGCCGCTGATACAATCCATAAGCTCCATTGCTGCAATTGACCCAACGATAAATAACCATGTGAATAAGGTATCATCAAAATAATGATGGCAAAAGCTGCTACGGCTTGAATAATCGCTTTGATTTTTCCACTGGTGCGCGCGGCTAACGCTACGCCGCGAAGAGCGCATAACGTTCGCAACGTACCGATAAACAACTCTCTATAAAAAAAAATTAAAACCCACAACATCGGCAATTGCACTATGCCTTGTGTGAATGCTAAAAACAAAGAAATATGAGTCATACTATCAGCCATGGGATCTAAAACTTTACCTAAATCCGTCACCTGATTGTGTTTGCGAGCTAAAAAACCATCTAACACATCCGAAATTTCACTTACAATCAGACACGCTAATAAAATATACGGTAAAAGAGCTTCCGAAATTCCCAAAGTCTTACTTCCTAAATAAAGAATAGGAAAAAGAGGACTGATGAAAATTCTTAAAGATGTAAACAAATGCGCCACATTCATAAGAAAAGATTAGAGGAGAGGTTTGATTTTGGCAAGGGCCATAATTTGAGCCAACTGCCTCATTGGTCAATCACCCTCGACTGAACAAGTTTGGCCAGTCTGCAATGCAAGCTGTCCGCAAGCCGCGGCGATATCTTTGCCCTTGGTATAGCGCCACGTCGTATTGATTCCAGCACTCTCTAAACGATTGCGAAATTGTTCGATCATTTCTTTTTCAGGCCGTTGCAGATTCAGTCCCTCGACAGGATTATACGGAATTAGGTTCACCGTGCACTGTTTACCGCGTAAAAGAGCGGCTAATTCATTGGCATGTTCCAACTGATCATTGATACCTGAGAGCAATGTATATTCATACGTAATATCGCGTTTTGTTTTCGCAGCATATGCATCCATTGCCAAAAGAATTTCTTCCAAAGGATATTTGCGAGCATATGGAATGATTTTTTTACGGATATGCTGATTTGGCGCATGCAGCGACAGCACTAAATTGACATGCAATTGCTCTTCAGCTAACCGCCCTATACCCTCCACAACACCCACAGTGGAAATGGTAATTCTCCGCTGCGATATGTGAAATGCTGCAGGGTGATTAAAAATTGCGACAGCTTTTACCACTGCTTCATAATTTTCCATCGGTTCACCCATGCCCATAAAGACAATATGGCTTACTCGCTCTCCACTTTCCGCTAAGCGGCGGTCGATGTGAAGCACTTGTTCCACGATTTCAGCTACGCTCAAGCAGCGCATTAAGCCTTGTTTACCCGAAGCGCAAAATGCACAACGAGCAGGACAGCCCACTTGGCACGAAACGCAGACAGTTCGGCGAGAATCCGACAATATCAAAACCGACTCCACTCGACTTTTATCAGACAATTCCCAAAGATATTTAATAGTTTCTTTATCTTCTGACTCCAATACTTTTAAAAGAGAAATGCTCGGAAATGCAAAATGATTCGAAAGCTTATCTCTCAAAATTTTACTTAAATTGGTCATGTCGGCGAAGCTTTGAGCCCGCTTTTGATAAACCCAATCAAAAATTTGCGCCGCGCGGAAGGGTTGTTCTCCTTGATTGCGGAGCCACTGTTTTAAGTCTTCGATGGACAAGTCACATAAGTATTGCATAGCGCCGAAGAGTATAACAGATTGATCCTTATTTGCGAACTGTTATATATATATTTTTAAAAACACCTTGAGGAACTCATGTTTACCAATCCCCTATTGCACTTCATCGCAGTCGTTTATGAAAAAATCGTCGGTATAGGATCCAATCTGCAAAGCCTTTTTTTACTCTGGGTTCGACTCACCTGGGGGCATCAATTTTACCTTACTGGCATGGGTAAATTGCACAACATAGAGCAAACAGCGCAATATTTCGCCTCGCTAGGCATCGCCCACCCTGAATTGCAAGCACATGTGGTAGGAACGCTCGAAGCCGCAGGCGGCGCTTTATTAGTAGTGGGCTTAGCTTCAAGATTCATCTCCATTCCGCTACTCATCACGCTTTTAGTCGCTTTAGGAACCGCTCATATTCAAATTTTCTCAGGTCTGCATTTCTTGACAGATCCGGCTGAGCTAGCTGCATCAGCTCCTTTTCCTTTTTTAATGATGACCCTGTTGATGATTTGCTATGGGCCAGGGCGCATTTCACTCGACGGCTGGCTAAAACGATGGGCTGAAGGACAACCAAAATATTAACCTGTTGCGAAGTTTAAGGTTCTTAGTGTACAATGCCTCGCACATGCCAAAGCCTATCCCCTATTTTAAGACGAGCTTTCGGCCTACAGAACTTTTTGAGGATTTATGAAAAGAACTTACCAACCCAGCAAACGACATAGAAAAAAAACACACGGATTCCGTACCCGCATGAAAACTACTGGCGGTCGCAAAGTTATCGCTCGCCGTAGACGCAAAGGGCGCGCAGTTCTCGCTGCGTAGTAATACATGGGATTTAATTTTCCCAAGCAATGCAGGCTTTTAAACCGGGGCGACTTCATATACATGAAGCGTGGTAGCCGTAGGGTTGTAGGCAAATGTCTATGCCTCGATCTGAAGGCATCAAATCGCCCCACGCGCATCGGGATCAGTGTTTCTAGCAAGTATGGATCTTCTTGCGAAAGGAATCGCTTTAAACGCCTCGTCCGTGAAGCTTTCCGCAATCTGAACCATAAATGTCCTCAAATCGATATCCACGTCGTCCCCCGACAAAAGGCAAAATTGGCTAAATTAGCTGATATTTTGGCAGATTTTCACCAATTAATTTTTAAATAAATTGCAGTAAAATATCAATCGCACCATGGCA
>JAJXVT010000052.1 GCA_021781995.1 bacterium
TCTATGGTATGGCGGTCTTGTCGGCGAAAAAGGCCATTATTATCATCAAGCCGTAATCTTGCCTAAAGCTCTTCATCTTCTCAATCTAAAAGATGTTAGTTCTTTGCTCGATTTAGGGTGTGGTAACGGGGTGCTGGCTAGAAATTTACCTACAGAAA
Organism: bacterium; assembly: GCA_021781995.1. Classification (GTDB taxonomy): domain Bacteria; phylum Chlamydiota; class Chlamydiia; order Chlamydiales; family SM23-39; genus CAITMJ01. The sequence goes on from JAJXVT010000052.1 coordinate 159, forward strand.
TCGAGTATACGGGAGTTGACAGCGCCAAAGGGCTATTGGATCAAGCAAAAAAATTAACGCGCTCAGGATCTTTTATCGAAGCCGATGCTACCCACAGGCTGCCCTTAACTAAAACCGACTTCGACCGAGCATGTTTTCTATTATCTTTACAAAATATGGAAGATGGGAAAGGAGCTCTGACCCAGGCTAAAGCTCATTTAAAAAAAGGCGGAAAACTACTCATTGTGCTCAATCACCCCGCCTTCCGCATTCCAAGACAGAGCAATTGGGGTGAAGATCAAGCCGCTAAATTGCTATATCGACGGCTCAACGGCTACATGAGTTCAATGAAAATTCCCATCGAAGTACATCCGGGAAAAACAGGTCCTTCACAAACTACCTATTCTTATCACGTTCCGCTTAGTATTTATTTTCAATGGCTGCATGAATTAAATTTTGTAGTAGAGAACTTAGAAGAATGGTGCTCTGATAAAAAAAGCGAAGGCAGACGCGCTAAAATGGAAGATCGCGCAAGAAAAGAAATTCCGCTCTTTATGGCGATTTTAGCAAGGAGTGAATGATGTGCGGGATTTTTGGATACATCGGAGATAACAAAAATCCACTCCACGCATGTTTAGACGGCCTAGCTCAACTCGAATACCGCGGCTACGATTCTACAGGAATCGCAGGCATCCAAGATGGCCATCTCATTGTCTGCAAAAAAGAAGGTAAGCTCGCTAATCTTCAAAATATATTGACTCTCAAAACTCTCGAAGTTGCCATCGGACATACTCGATGGGCTACTCACGGCAAAGTCAACGATCTCAACGCCCACCCCCACCTTGACACGATGCACTCTTTAGCCATCGTACACAATGGCATCATCGAAAATTACGACGCTTTAAAAGCTCAGCTAAAAAATGAAGGAGCGGCGTTTGTCACGGAAACAGACAGCGAGGTCATCGCGCACCTGATCGCAAAACACTACGAGGGGGATTTACTCAAAGCTGTACAAACAGCGCTCCCATTCTTACACGGCTCATATGCTATTGCGCTCATTCACAAAGATCACCCCGATCAAATCATCGCGGCGGCTCATCACTGTCCACTCGCAATTGGAACCAATGATGCACAAACAGAATCTATCATCTCCTCTGATCCCAACGCTTTAGTTGGCGGATTTTTAAAAATTCTTTTCCTTCGCAATGCAGAAATCGCTCGCATCGAAAAAGGAAATGTTCAAGTTTTTGACTCGCATGGAAATTTGATAGTCAAAACCCAAGAGAGATTGGAATGCGCTGCCAAAGCGCCTTCCAAAGATGGCTTTGAACACTTTTTATTAAAAGAAATTTTTGAACAACCAATCACCATCCGAAAAGCAATGCTAGGAAGATTTTCTTCTGAAACCGCAAAGGTGGAGTTTGACGATCTTAAAATCACAGCAGAAGAAGCGCGCAACTACAAACAGGTTTGGTTTTTAGGCTGCGGCACTTCTTCTCTTGCAGGTTCAATTGGAGCGATGTACTTAGAAGAAACAGCTAAGATACCGGCTTTTTCTGAAATTGCTTCAGAAGCGAGATACCGCACTGAGCTAATTGGACCTGAAACTTTAATCATCGCCATTAGCCAATCGGGAGAAACTGCCGACACTTTAACCGCTATGCGCGCATTTAAAGCAAAAGGATGCAGAACCATTGCTATTTGCAATGTTAAAAATTCCACCTTAACTCGAGAAGCTGACTATTCCATTGATTTGCAAGCAGGTCCTGAAATTAGCGTATGTTCATCTAAAGCATTTACTTCCCAGATCGCAATATTAGCCCTATTTGCTTTGCATCTTGCCAACTTGCGCAACACTACCTCGGCCGAGGCATTAGACCTTGCCAGAGCAATGCCATTCATAGCAAACCAGATTCAAACTGTTCTAGAAAAGGCGCCGCAACTGGAAAAAATCGCTAAAAAATACGCCCATTTTGATGATTTTTTCTTTATGGGCAGGCGCTACATGTTCACAACTTGCCTAGAAGCCGCCTTAAAATTAAAAGAAATTTCCTATGTAAATGCAAATGGCTATGCCGGCGGAGAACTCAAACACGGACCCATAGCGCTCATCAGCCCAACTTTTCCGGTTATTTGCTTTTGCGCAAATAAAAAAACAGAAGAAAAAATCATTAGTAATTTAATGGAAGTCAAAGCCAGAGGCGCTCCTATTGTCGCCTTCGCCCCCGATTCCATGACACAAATTCACTCAATTGCCGACGACCTATTCACACTCCCCACTACGATCGATCCTTTAGCGCCATTTGCATCTGCCGTGGCCGGACAACTTTTTGCTTACTATATTGCAAAAGAGCGCGGATGCGATATTGATCGTCCCCGCCATTTAGCGAAATCAGTTACCGTGGAGTAGTTGTGAAAAAATGGATTTATATCTTTTTAGCTTTGATTTGCGGTATTTTACTGCTTCCTTTGCTTGTTTCTACGCCTCCTCTTAAGATGTATCTACTCAAAAAAATTGGCGATAGGTTCGATTCGACTATTTCAGCAAGCAAAGTTCACCTTTCCTGGACCGGTCCCCAAATCATTTCTGGAGTTGTTATCTCCTCCCCTAACTTCGATGGGAAAATAGAACAATTTCAATCCCCAGTCCCATTTTGGTCTTTAAATTCAATGGGTAGTGAATTTTCCCTTCAAGGCGCGCAATTCCATACCCAACAGCCCGAAGCTTCCCTTACGAATGTATCGGCAAATATCACGCCAAAACAAATTCAAGCAACGGGCGCAGCTCAAATTGAAAATAAACAAGGCAGTTTTTTACTTAACGGCAATCAAACTGAAGAGGGAATGGATCTTGCTTTTTCAGCCAAACAAATTCCCACTCTTTTTTTCGATCATTTGTTCCACGCCAAAGGTATGATACAAGCAAGCCTCGGTGATTTTTTTGATTGCAACGCAACCGCAAATATCTTTAATGAGTCTGGAACTTATACTTTCAGCGTGTTGGCGCAGCGTGGACATATTCAAGCAAGCGGAGCTTTCACTGCAGAAAATATCACACTCACAGAACCACTCATCGCAACGTTGCAATTAACACCAGAACTTTCGGCAGCTTTATTAAAAGATGCTAACCCATTATTCTTAACTGGTATTTCCTCAAAAGAGCCGATCAAACTCATTATCTCAAACAAACGTTTCTTGCTTGAGCGCCCTTTTACTTTAGAAAAGCTGCGTATCGGCCAAGGCGTTTTAGAACTAGGCCAAACTAAAATACAAAACGGCCCATCATTGATCGCTTTAGTCAAACTACTAAAAAATCAGCGTGTAGCCAATCTAAAAGAAATGAACGCTTGGTTTACTCCTCTTGAATTTTCTATAGAGTCCTCCATTTTCAAGTCAGGCCGTATGGATTTTCTCTTAGCCGATTCCATTCATCTTTGCACATGGGGTCACATCAATCTTGCCAACGACCATCTCGACATGATGATTGGCATTCCGGCCAATGTTTTAAGTTCCGTTTTTCACATCCAAAATCTCCCCTCCAATTTCATGCTTAAAATCCCTGTCAAAGGAACTACTAATGCCCCTGAAATTGAAACAGGCGCAGCATCTGCAAAAATCGCAGCTCTATTAGCCTCGCAAACAATACCTAAAAAAGCAGGTCCTTTAGGAAAAGCTTTCACGATTTTAACACCTCCTGTTACAGATGATTCAAGAGATGTGCCGCCTGCTAAACGTCCATTTCCCTGGGAAAAATAAACCATGTCCACTACACGGCCCATTTCTTTCGATGCAGAACCATTTCCTTATGCACAATTTCGCACCACATTTTCACGATATATTCAATCTGCCGCTAAAATGACCAAAGCAACAGATCAAATCGAACTTATCTCTACATTAGTACAACATTTTTTCGAGCTACCTGCAGGGTATCTCTACCTTTATCGATCTCATATCAAAGCTTCCATCGACTTCTTACCACCTTATATCATCCAACGTTATTATGCTGCAGCGATTCAAAACCAAAACATGTGCTTGGCCCATCTTTTTTTAAATAAAATCAAACATGGCACTCTAGAAAATTACAAATTCGTTGCCAAAACGTACGTTCAATTAAACAAAAAATATACCAAAGAACAATACTTTTTAATGCGGGACATGTATCTAAATGATATCAATTACCCCGGAATCATTTCGTTACTAGAAAACAAAAAACATAGAAAGCGTTTATATCAATTCATTTCAGAAAGCACATTTCAAACATTGCATGCATTTTATTTCACCACATCTTCTCATTATTTAGCACTAGGACAGTTTGCTGATGCATATAAACTAGCCTTTCATCTTCCGCATTCAGAGGTTTTATCTATGCTTGTGCAGCGAATTTTCATTCGACATACCAATTACATAAAACCGCATGCCACCATAGGTCTAAATCATCAAGAAACATCTCTATCTGAAGATCCTTCGGAAGCAATTCTAGCAAGGCAAGTCTCAACCGCCATGGAACAGAGACTATTTAGAAATAGACTCGTTCCGTTTGAAAGCCTCCCAGACGGAACGAGTATAATCAAATAACAAACTAAATTTGTTATAAATAATTTTTAATAAATAAAAATAAATTTACAATTGATATTTATATACCAATTAGAGTAAAATATTAAACGAAAAACGCTATAAGGAGCGATGATTAATGAGTTCACCGATTAGTAGACCAATTAGTAGATCAGGTCCTTCGCAAAATGTTGCAACAACCTTCTCGGAGCCCCCTCTTCACCTAGTTATCGCTGTTAACAGTGCTGTATTCACCGGAGTTTGTTATTTCGTTGCTGCCCCAATCTTCATTGCTGCAGCCTTCCATGCGTTACCAATAATATCGGCGCCTGCTGCAGTCTGCTTCCTGGTAGGAGGCACAGGCCTTTTCCTGTTGACCGCAGTGATAAGTGTATACTTCTTATTACAAGAAGCCGGCCGGCACAAGGTGCCCCGCTCCTCTACTGAGAATGAAGGTAGTCCTGCATGGTCCCCTATTCACCAGGAGGATGGCGCTCCATGGTTCCCTGTCAATGGAGAGGGGGGAGTTGCTGCATGGACCCCTACAGGGCGTCTGGCCTAATTGCCTGGGTGATAGTGCGCGGAGTGGAGGGTCTATACTTGTTCCGTTCGAAAGCCCCTACGAAACCTTCAATTGAAAGCTCTCTCAAATCGAAGAAAAAACTGGCAGCCATTATGCGCCTGCCAGTAGCTTTTCGGACTAAGCCAGATCGATCTCCTTAGAGAGATACACATCTTGAATTGTGTGCAACAACTCAATTCCTTCTTTCATCGGTTTTTGAAACGCCTTTCGGCCAGAAATCAATCCCATACCGCCAGCTCTTTTGTTAATGACAGCAGTTTTTGCAGCTTCAGCCAAGTCGTTTTCTCCTGAGGCGCCTCCAGAGTTGATCAAGCCGATGCGGCCCATATAGCCATTGGCTACTTGATAGCGAGTCAAATCAATAGGATGATCACTTGATAATTGAGTATAGACTTTTTCCGATGTCTTACCAAACTTAAGAGCTTTGTAGCCGCCATTGCATTCAGGTAATTTTTGTTTCACAATATCAGCTTCAATGGTCGCGCCCAAATGATTAGCTTGCCCAGTTAAATCTGCTGCTAAATGATAATCTTTATCGCTTTTAAAAGCGTTGTTTCGCAAATAACACCACAATATAGTCGCCATGCCTAGCCGATGCGCTTGAGCAAATGCTTGACTCACTTCCCAAATCTGCCTTCGACTTTCCGCCGATCCAAAGTAAATTGTCGCGCCAACAGCAGCACAACCCATGTCATAAGCTTGCTCAACTGTTGCAAACAGAGATTGATCGTATGTGTTTGGATAAGATAGAAATTCATTGTGATTGAATTTTAAGATCATCGGAATTTTGTGCGCATATTTTCTGGCAACTGAACCGAGTACTCCTAGAGTTGTTGCCACCGCATTGCAACCGCCTTCAATTGCCAGGCGAACGATGTTTTCTGGATCAAAGTATTCAGGATTTGGAGCAAAAGAAGCGCCAGCTGAGTGTTCAATTCCTTGGTCTACCGGCAAAATGGATAAATAACCCGTGCCCGACAGCCGTCCATGATTGAATAGAGTAGATAGATTTTTCAAAGTGCGGATATTGCGATCGCTAGAACTAAAAATACGATCGACCCCATCAGAGCCAGGTCTATGCAATTTTTCTTTTGGAATTGTTTTGCATTGATGCCGTAAAAGCAACTCAGCATCTTTTCCTAATAAAGACTCGATTTCTTTCATACGGGCTCCTTACAAATTGAAAAAATCTAAATTTCGAGTATAGATCTCTTTGCTGAAGATTTGCAATTGGTTTCTTGAATCATTTTAAGCAAATCGGGCACTATCAGGAATCGTATGCATAAATGGATTGCAACCTTACTCCCTATCGCTGTTTCTGCCCTATCTTACGATGTTCAATTTTGGGGATTGGACAACCCTGATTGCTTAAAAGCGCTGGAACGAGCTTCAGATTTGTATGCCATGCAAGAAAGACCGCCTGTATCTTTAAACGCGCTGCGCTACAGAGTAGAAGCTGACATTCCCAATCTCATCCAAGCGCTCCGAGCGTTTGCTTATTACGACGCTTCGGTTACATACACCATCGATCTCGATCCAGCAGGCGCAATCGTAACGCTTTTCATTCATAGCGGCGACCAATACAAACTCGCCTCCTATCAAATTTATTCCGCTCCTTCATGTACAGATCAACTCCAACCCGACGTTTGCTGCACATTAGCCCCCGCCCAACTCGGTTTACAGATTGAAAAACCGGCTCTTTCTGTATCTATTGTAAATGCCGAATTGCAATTGCTTACCGAGCTTGCCCGCTGCGGCCATCCACTTGCCCAAATAGAAAAGCGCAGAGTCATCGTCGATATGGAACGCAAAAACGTCGATGCGGCCGTTTGCGTTGATGAGGGGCCAGTTGCCGCATTTGGACCGTCTGCCATATTTGGCTTGCGAGATGTCAACCCACGTTTTATTGAGCAGCGGATCGACTGGAAAGAAGGTCAAATATACGACGCAGATCTCGTCGAGCACACGCAAAAAAAACTATTGAGCACCGATCTTTTTAGCTCAGTTCTCATAGCTCATTCCGACGCCCTTGACGAGCACGAGCAATTGCCTATGCGATTGCGCATTACCGAAGCCAAGCACAAACAGATCACAATCGGAGCTTTTTACGCCACAGTAGACGGACCAGGAGCTACTTTTAGTTGGACTAACCGCAACGTGCGCGGCATGGGAGAACAAATCAGCATTCAAGGCAGTGTTTCTTCTTATTCTTTAATGGGAACTCTCCAATACAAAAAACCCGATTTTTGGGTGCCGAACCAAAGTTACCGAGCGCTTGCTTCAACAGTAAAAGAAGTCATCAATCCATACACTGCATTCACTTATCGCTTCGCCAACTACATCGAACGCAAAATCAAAGAAAAAGACAGCTTTTCAGCAGGTCTTAAAATAGAGCACATCAATGTTTCGCAAAGCGCTAGCAATGGCAGTTATTTCGTTTTAGGAGTTCCTCTTTTCGCAAAATGCGACAGATCCAACGATCCGCTGAATCCTACTCGAGGCTACACCCTCGTCTACTCGATCACGCCATACCAAACCATCGAATACGGAAATCATCAATTTGCAAAACAACGATTTACCGCCACCGGATACCTACCCATCGCAAACTCAGATCGATTTGTACTAGCTCTTCGCGCTCAATTTGGCTCCATAGCAGGAGCTGACCAAAGCAAAATTCCTCTCACTA